>NZ_JBIWGU010000006.1:0-184824 GCF_044763775.1 Streptomyces sp. NPDC094448
ATCACGAGAGCGGAACAGCCGGAGGAATAATCCGACCGTTCACAGCGTCCTCGCTGTATGTGTTTCTTCAAAGGAACCTCATCCCCGAGCCACAAAGGCAAGGGAACGGGGTATCAACTAATCTGGCGTTGATTTTTGGCACGCTGTTGAGTTCTCAAGGAACGGACGCTTCCTTCAGGCCTTTTTCACGAGGCCCTCCGGGCTTTGCCCTTTCGACGTTTCAAACCTTATCAGGCTTTTTCCGGCCCGTTCACCACCCCGGTCCGTTCCTCTACAGACAGGCAGAGGTGTAGACCAGTTAGGATCTCGGCTTGAAAGGTCGCTGCCGACCCCCGACTCATAGTCGCGTTGGGGCCAGGCAGGGGTACGACAGTACAGGTCACCGAAGGGCGAGGCAAATCGCCCCCGGTGCGTCCCGACTCCGTCAACCGGTCGCTTTCGGGCGGAACCGGGACTTCACCTGACATACGCTCGGAACAGTTCTGAACAGTGCGTCGCCCCGCGCCATCCCCGGACGACGGGCGACGTCTTCTCCGCCCCTGGGAGGATCCATGACCACAGTGACGTCGCCGCTGGCCGGACGTGCCATCGGACTCGCGGCCGTACCCGACCCCGTCTTCTCCGGCGCCATGGTCGGCCCCGGTACCGCCATCGACCCCGTGCGTGAACCCGGTGAGGCCGTCTCGCCCGTCGACGGTGTCGTCGTCTCTCTCCATCCCCATGCCTTTGTCGTGGTCGACGCCGAAGGGCACGGAGTCCTGGTCCATCTCGGGATCGACACCGTGCAGCTCAACGGTGAGGGCTTCGAACTGCTCGTGAACAAGGGCGACACCGTCAGCCGCGGTCAGGCCGTGGTCCGCTGGAACCCGGTCGCGGTCGAGGAGGCCGGGAAGTCGCCGGTCTGTCCGGTCGTCGCGTTGGAGGCCACCGCCGACTCGCTGGGCGACGTCCGGGAGGACGGCGAGGTCAAGGCCGGGGACCAGCTCTTCTCCTGGCAGTGACGGCTCAGCGGCACAAGCCGTCCGACAACCATCGCGGTGGCACGGTCCGCCGCTCGACCGGGAACGGGTGACATGGAGACAACGCTGCGAGGCGTCGGGGTGAGCCACGGTGTGGCGATCGGCGAGGTCCGGCATATGGGTACGGCCGTACTGGAGCCGCCCGCCAAGCAGAACCCCGCGCAGGACACCGAGCGCGAACAGGGGCGCGCCCGGCAGGCGGTGGACGCCGTTGCCGCCGATCTGATCGCCCGGGGCAATCTGGCCGGCGGCGAGGCCCAGGCGGTGCTGGAGGCCCAGGCGCTGATGGCGCAGGACCCCGAGCTGATCGCCGATGCGGACCGCAGGATCGCCGTCGGCAGCACGGCGGAGCGCGCGGTGTACGACGCGTTCGCCGCGTACCGGGCGCTGCTCGCGGGTGCCGGTGAGTATCTGGCCGGCCGGGTCGCGGATCTCGACGACGTACGGAACCGGATCGTGGCCCGGCTGCTCGGGGTGCCCATGCCGGGTGTACCGGACAGCGACGAGCCGTATGTACTGATCGCACGGGATCTCGCGCCCGCGGACACCGCGCTGCTGGACCCCGCGCTGGTGCTCGGCTTTGTGACCGAGGAGGGCGGGCCCACCAGCCACAGCGCGATCCTGGCGCGGGCGCTCGGGGTACCGGCCGTGGTGGCGCTGCCGGGGGCCGGTGATCTGGCCGAGGGCACGCTCGTCGCGGTCGACGGCAGCACGGGCGAGATCTTCGTACAGCCGTCGGAGGAGAAGCGGGCGGAGCTGTCACGGGCGGCGGCGGAGCGCAAGGCCGCGCTCGCCGCGTCGAGCGGGCCGGGTGCCACTTCGGACGGGCACAAGGTGCCGCTGCTGGCGAACGTGGGCGGGCCCGGTGACGTACCGGCGGCGGTGGAGGCCGGTGCCGAGGGCGTGGGGCTGTTCCGTACCGAGTTCCTCTTCCTCGACGACAGCAAGCAGGCGCCGTCGGAGGAGAAGCAGGTCGAGGCGTACCGCAAGGTGCTGGAGGCCTTTCCGGAGGGGCGGGTCGTCGTACGGGTCCTGGACGCGGGCGCCGACAAGCCACTGGACTTCCTCACCCCGGCCGACGAGCCGAATCCGGCGCTGGGGGTGCGGGGTCTGCGGACGCTGCTCGACCATCCCGAGGTGCTGCGGACCCAGCTGACGGCGCTGGCGAAGGCGTCGGAGGGGCTGCCGGTCTATCTGGAAGTCATGGCGCCGATGGTGGCGGACCGGGCGGACGCCAAGGCGTTCGCGGACGCGTGCCGTGCGGCGGGGCTGCGGGCGAAGTTCGGCGCGATGGTGGAGATTCCGTCGGCCGCGCTGCGGGCCCGGTCGATCCTTCAGGAGGTGGAGTTCCTTTCGCTGGGCACCAATGACCTGGCGCAGTACACCTTTGCGGCCGACCGTCAGGTGGGCGCGGTGTCGCGGTTGCAGGATCCTTGGCAGCCGGCGCTGCTGGACCTGGTCGCGCTGTCGGCCGAGGCCGCGAAGGCGGAGGGCAAGAGCTGCGGGGTATGCGGTGAGGCGGCCTCCGATCCGCTGCTGGCCTGTGTGCTGACGGGGCTGGGCGTGACGTCGCTGTCGATGGGCGCCGCGTCGATTCCCTATGTACGGGCGGCGCTGGCGAAGCACACGCTCGCCCAGTGCGAGCGCGCGGCCGCCGCCGCGCGGGCCGCGGACAGTGCCGAAGAGGCGCGGACCGCCGCCCGGGCGGTGCTGTCCGGCGAGTAGTGGGCTCCGCCGGTGTGCGGTGGAAGGGCCTCGCGGTCGCGGGGCCCTTCCACCGTTTTCCGGGGGTGCCGGGGTCAGTGGTGGGGGTCGGGTTCGTCGGTGGGGACGGGGAAGCCGGCGTGGTACTCGGTGCCGGGCTCCGGCGGGACGGGTTCGCCGGTGCGGGCGTCGGTGCAGTAGGCGCTGAAGACGCCGGCCTCCGAGAGGGGGACGAAGCTGCTCCGCCGGACCGTCCAGCCGTACAACCGGTCGGGGGCACCGGGGGTGCGGGTGCGGAGCACCACTCCCGCGGGCCGGTCGAGCGCGACGGCGACGGCGAGGACGGTGATGAACTCCGCGTAGGCGACGGGGTCGAGCCGGGCGGCGGGCCCGGCCGGGTCGTGGTCGGCGGCGAGGGTGACGAAGAGCTGTTCCTCGGGGGCGGTGACGCTGCATACGAGGTGGTGGCCGCCGGGCCCGGCGGCTTCGAGGAGGCGGGTGACGAGATGGGCGGCGCGGTCGAAGGACGCCTTGCCGATGTCCTGCCCGCAGTCGGCGCAGGGGCCGGTGCCGGCGAGGAGGGTCGCCGCGTACTCCCAGGTCGCCCGGCGGACGGTGTGGTCGATCAGCCGGGACAGCAGGTCGTCGATGGGCTGGCCGGTGTAGACGAGGGCGCCGCCGCGGGCGGCGGCGCCCGCGGTGTAGCGGCTGCGGCCGAGGGGGCTGTCGGGGTCGATGCCCTCTTCGGTGCAGTAGCGCGCGTACTCCTCGGGGTCGAAGAGGACGACGGTGGTGTGCAACCGGTCCTTGGCGAAGGAGCCGAGGAGATCCTCGACATGGCGGAGGTAGGCGGGGTGGTCGTCGAAGGCGAAGCTGCGGTAGTCGCGCATCGCCGCGAAATCGTGGGCGTCGGCGAGGACGCCCACGGTGCAGGGGACTTCCCGGCGCAGGGCGCGGCGGACGGCGGCCCGGCCGCGGGGGCGGTCCGGGCCGGGTCCGCCGCGGGCGGGACGCCTGCCGTTCGTGGTGCGGCGGGTCGGCCCGCCGGGCGTGGTCTCGTGGCTCATGGGTCCCCCTGGGTGGCGTACGGCCGAACGATGATTACTCACCGTAGCCGTCGCCACTGACAGCGACACCGACACCGCCACGGACACGGACACGGACACACCAGGGGCAGCGTTGCCGGGCGGGGGTATCGGGCGGAGCGGAGGGGCGTCAGTCGCGGGGTGCCCGGCGGAGCCGCTCCCGTTCGGCGCCGAGTTCGACGTAGAAGGTGAGCAGTTCGGGCCGGTCCACGGAGCCGGGGTTGACCGCGTGGGCGGGATCGGCTCCCTGGAGGAGGCGTTTGACGGGTACTTCGAGGCGTTTGCCGGTGAGGGTGTGGGGCACGGCGGGGACGGCGATGATGTCGTCGGGGACATGGCGGGGCGAGAGCTGCTCGCGGAGCGTGGTCCTGATCCGGGCGCGCAAGGCGTCGTCGAGGGCGGCGCCGTCGGCGAGGTGGACGAAGAGGGGCATCCAGTAGCCGCCGTCCGGTTCTTCGACGCCGATGACGAGGGTTTCGCGGATTTCGGGGAGCCGTTCGACGGCCTCGTAGATATCGGCGGAGCCCATCCGGACGCCCTGGCGGTTGAGGGTGGAGTCGGAGCGGCCGTGGACGACGACGGTGCCGCGGCGGGTGACGGTGATCCAGTCGCCGTGCCGCCAGACGCCGGGGAACATCTCGAAGTAGGCGGAGCGGTAGCGCGCCCGGTCCGGGTCGTGCCAGAAGGTGGTGGGCATGGAGGGCATGGGCTGGGTGACGACGAGTTCGCCGACTTCGCCGGTCAGGTCGTGGCCGTTCTCGTCCCAGGCGTGCAGATCGGTGCCGAGGCAGGGTGCCTGCAGCTCCCCGATATAAACGGGGAGGGTGGGGACGGCGCCCGCGAAGCAGCTGCAGACGTCGGTGCCGCCGCTGACTGAGGCGATCCACAGTTCGCTTCCGGCGGCGGCGAACTCGTCGTGGAGCCAACGGAATCCGTCGGGCGGGAGGGGGGATCCGGTGGTCGCGACACAGGCGATGCCGGACAGGTCGTGGTCGCGTGCGGGGTGGATCCCGGCTTTGCGGCAGGCCATGACGTAGGCGGCGGAGGTGCCGAAGAAGGTGGCGCCGGTGCGTTCGGCGACGGCCCACTGGGCTCCGGTCTCCGGGTAGCCGGGGCTGCCGTCGTACAGGACCACCGTGGTTCCGGTGAGCAGGCCGGAGACGAGGTAGTTCCACATCATCCAGCCGGTGGAGGTGTACCAGAAGAAGCGGTCGCCGGGGCCGAGGTCGCAGTGGAGGCCCAGTTGTTTGAGGTGTTCGAGGAGGATGCCGCCCTGGGACTGGACGATGGCCTTGGGCAGTCCGGTGGTGCCGGAGGAGTAGAGGATCCACAGCGGGTGGTCGAAGGGGAGCTGCGCATAGGAGGCGAGGGCGGGGGGGCCGACGGTGTCGGCGGGGGGCTCGGTGGCGGCGGACCAGTCGAGGGCGCCGTCGGGGGTGCCGGTGCCGAGGAGGGGGATGTGGACCACGGCCCGCAGGCTCGGGAGTCCGGCGCGGAGTTCGGTGACGGTGTCGGTGCGGTCGTGTTCCTTGCCGCCGTAGCGGTAGCCGTCGACGGTGAACAGGACGACGGGTTCCACCTGCTGGAAGCGGTCGAGGACGGCGCGGGCGCCGAAGTCGGGGGCGCAGGAGGTCCAGACGGCGCCGACGGCGGCCGCGGCGAGGAAGGCGGTGACGGCCTGGGGGATGTTGGGGACGTAGGCGCAGACCCGGTCGCCGGGGGTGACGCCGAGTTCGCGCAGCCGGCCGGCGAGCGCCTGGACCTGGCGGCGCAGTTCGGCCCAGCTGGTCTCGGTGGGTTCGTGGCCTTCGTCGGCCTGGACGAGGGCGGGTTCGTCGGGTCGGGTGTCGGCGGCGCGCAGGGCGTGTTCGGCGTAGTTGAGGGTGCCGTTGGTGAACCAGGCGGCGCCGGGCATGCCGGGGTCGGCCAGGACTTCGTCGTAGGGGGTGGTGAACCGTACGTCGAAGTATTCGGCGATCGCGCGCCAGAAGGTGCTGAGGGATGCGACGGACCAGGCGTGGAGCGCGGGGTATCCGCCGTCGGCGGGGGCTCCGTGGTGTTCGGCGGCCCAGCGCTGGAAGTGGGTGATCCGGGCGCCGGCGATCCGGGCGGCGCCGGGCTGCCACAGAGGGTCCGGGTCCGGGGTCGCTTCGTTCGCGGGACTCGCCGGGTTCGCTGGATTCGCTGACGTCACGATGCGGGCTCCGGATGGCTCTGGTCGTCCCGCGGGGTCCTGGTCGAAGGCCCCCCGGGGACGCTGCGCTGGCTGCGGGGCCGTGCGGGTGCCGGTGTGTGCACGCCGTACGGCTGGTACGGACGATGCCATGTGATCGTCTTTCGCACCAGGGCACGGCCGGGTGCCGTACGCGCGGGGTGGCGACGGGCCGGGAAGCGGTGGGTGAACGGGTGCTGAACCCGGTCCCGGGCGGGGTGGGCGGTGGCAGGCTGAGCCGTATGGACGGTTGTGAGCTGGTGTGTTCGGTACGGAGTCTGCGGTGGCTGCGCGGTCTGGGGCGGCTGCGGGGGTTCGGTGCGCGGCGGGCGCTGCGGGCGGTCCGCCGGGTGTGGCGCCGGCGCCGTACGGACGCCTGGGGGCCGGCGCCGCGGGGGGCCGAACGGGCCCGGGTGCCGGGTCCGGTGTCCGGGGCGGAGGCGCTGCCGGGCGGTGGGGTGGTCCGGTTCGCCCGTTCCGCGCTGCGGATCCGGATCGCGGCGGGGGGTGCGGTGTTCTGGGGGTGGGACGGGGCGGGGCCCGAGCCGTCGTACGGGCTGGGGGGTCCGGTGCCGGAGGCGGATCCGCGGGCCGGTCTGGAGCCGGATACGGACGGTGGCTGGCGGGTGGTGTCGCGGCGGGTGACGGTGGCGGTGTCGCGGTACGGGGCGGTGGAGGTGCGTACCCCTGGTGGTGTGGTGCTGCGGCGGGATCTGCCGCCGCGGTGGTGGGAGCCGGTGGGGGGTGGTCCGGCGCGCTGGCTGCTGCGGACGGAGGTGGCGGCGGACGCCCGGTTCTTCGGGGTCGGCGGCCGGGGGTCGGGGCCGCGGCTGCGCGACGGCACGTACCGCATCGGGAACACGGGTCCGGGGGCCGCGGGCGGGGCGGGCGGGCCGTCGCCGGTGACGATGCCCGTGCAGATGGTGGTGGCCGACGCGGGAACGCATCTGGTGTTCCACGACACGACGTGGGACGGGCGGGTGGCGCTGCGGGAGGGTGCGGAGGGCGGGGGTTCGGGGCACGACCGGCCGGGGACGGCCGCGCTGCGGATGGAGGGGGGTCCGCTGCGCTGCTGGGTGGTGGTCGGCACTCCGGCGCGGGTGCTGGCGCGCTGGTCGCGGCTGGCGGGGCCGGCCGCGGTGCCGCCGTCGTGGGCGCTGGGGGTGCAGCATGCGGGCGGGGACGGGGCAGCGGTACGGAGGGTGGTGGCGGGGTACCGGGAGCGGGGGCTGCCGTTGTCGGCGGTGCATCTGACCGGCCGAGGCGGGGCGGTGGTACGGGAGGTGGTGGCGGGAGCGGGGGTGCGGCTGGTGCCGGTGGTGGATCCGGCGGTCCGGGCGGAGCGGGGGGATCCGGTGTACGAGGAGGGGCGGCGGCTGGGGGCGTTCGTCCGGGACGGGCGCGGTCGGGAGGTGCGGGGCGGGCCGTGGTCCGGGGAGTACGTGTATCCCGATGTCACCGATCCCGCGGTGCGGCGGTGGTGGGGCGGGGTCTGCGCGGAGCGGTCGGGGGCCGGTTCCGCGGGGGTGGTGCTGGCGGGGAACGGGCCTGCCGGGGGTGGGCCGTCAGGGGAGCCGGTGCTGCCCCGGTCGGCGCGGCAGGTGCCGGCGGGCCGGGGTGGGGATCACGGTGGGGCCCGCCAGGTGTACGGGGCGGCGGCGGCGCGGGCCGGGTACGAGGGGCTGCGGCGGCTCCGTCCCGGGGAGCGGCCGTTTCTGCTGTCGCGGGCGGGCTGGGTGGGGATGCAGCGGTACGGGGGTGCTTGGGCGGGCTGGGTGGGGGACGAACGGCTGGGCTGGGCGGGCGACGGACGGCCGAGCCGGGCGGAGGACGGACGGCCGGGCGGGGCGGGCGACGACTGGCCGGGGTTGCGGACGGTGTTGTCGCTGGTGCTGGGGCTCGGTCTGTGCGGGGTGCCGTTCGCCGGTGCGGGTGGGGGCGCGGGCGGGCGTGCGGAGGGGCGGGCGTCGCCGGAGTGGTGTCTGCGCCGGTTGCAGCTGGGGGCGTATCTGCCGTTGTTCCTGACCGGGGGCGGGCGGGAGCCGTGGGAGTTCGGTCCGGAGGTGCTGGACGGGGCGCGGGCGGTGCTGCGGGAGCGGGAGCGGCTGCGGCCGTATCTGGTGACGCTGGCGCATGTGGCGCGGCTGACCGGGTCGCCCTGGGTGCGGCCGGTGTGGTGGGGGGCGCCGGAGGACCGGGCGTTGCGGGACTGCGGGGACGCGTTTCTGCTGGGCGACGCGCTGCTGGTGGCGCCGGTGCTGGAGCCGGGGGTGGTGCGGCGGGCGGTACGGCTGCCGCGCGGGCGCTGGTACGACACGGTGACGGGCCGGGCGTACGAGGGGCCGGGCCGGGTGGTGGTGGAGGCGCCGCCGGAGCGGATACCGGTGCTGGCGCGCGCGGGTTCGGTGGTTCCGGTGCGGGGCGCGGACGGTGGGGTGGAGTTGGAGGTGTGGGCGCCGTCCACGGGGCGGAAGGGGGGTGGTCTGGTGGTGCCCGATCCGGGGGACGGCTGGGCGCGGGCGGAGGTCGAGCGGTACGCGGTGAGGTCGGCGGACGGCCGGGTGGTGGTGAAGCAGGTGCGGGGCGACGGAGTGGTGGCGCCGGTGCGGCCGGTGCGGGTGCGGGGTTCGGCGGACGGGGCGGATCAGCGGTAGCGGCCTGCGAACCAGTGGGCGACGGCTTCGGTGTGGGTGGGGAAGGCGAGGGGCCCGGGGGCCCGGAGCAGATGTCGGCCCAAGGTTTCGGGGGTGGGGGCGGGGGCGGGCAGGTCGGCGGCCGGGAGGGCGGGCAGCAGGGCGACGAGGAGGAGGTGGCCGGTGTCGGCGCTGATGGCGTCGGCGAGGCGGACATCGGCGGCACGGGCCTCGATCCGGGTCTCCTCGTACAGTTCGCGGACGGCGGCCTCCTGCCAGGTTTCCCGGTGGTCCACGAAGCCTCCGGGCAGGGCGGTGCCGCCCTTCGCGGGTTCGATGGCGCGGGTGATGACGACGAGCCCGGTGCCGTGTGCGTCATGGGCCGGCTGAAGGGCGACGGCGACCGGAAGCGGGTTGCGGTAGGCGGTGGTCCCGCAGGCGGGGCAGGTACGCGGCCAGTCGCGGGCGGCGGGCCCGTAGGGGGCGCCGCAGTTGCCGCAGTGGGAGTTCTCGGGCACCCGCGGACTGTAGCGGACGGGGTACGGGGGTGCGGGTGGGCGGGTGGCCCGCGCGCTGCGGGGCCGGGCGGGAACGGGCCGGTGGGGTGGGGCGTTCGCCGTGGCCGCGGTGCGGGGAGGTACGGCGGGCCGGGGCGGTGCGGACCCGCCCGGCGGAGGTCTTCGCGGAACCGCCGGGACGGGCGGGCGCGGAGTCTTCGGACCACCGGACATGCCCCTCTGGCATTCTGACGTACTGTCAGATATGTGTGTCGGAGGACGGGCATCGGACCGCGGTTTCCGGGGAGGACCCTTTGACGCGCATATCCGTGGTGGACGGCTGGTTCCGGGACGGCGGCGAGGACGGCTTCGCACTGCTGGGCACCCGTTGCGCCGCCTGTTCCGCCGTCTTCTTCCCCCGCGAGGACGGCTGCTGCCGCAATCCGGCCTGCGGGGGCGGGACGCTCGTGGAGGTCGCGCTCTCCCGGCGCGGCACGGTCTGGTCGTACACCGACGGCCGCTACCGCCCGCCGCCGCCGTGGGCCGGCGACCCGGACGCGCCGTGGGAGCCGTACATCGTGGTCGCGGTCGAGCTGGCGGCCGAGCGGATGGTGGTCCTGGGGCAGGCCGCGCCGGGGGTGGCGCTCAACGATCTCCGGGTCGGCGCCGAGGTCGAGGTGGTGCCGGGCGCGCTCGGTGACGGGGCCGCCGTCTGGCACTGGCGGCCCGTGGGGGCGGCGCGATGAGCGGGACCGCGGGGGATATCGCGGTCCTGGGGGCGGGAATGCACCCGTGGGGCAAGGAGGGCCGCGGCTTCCTCCACTACGGCAGGGTCGCCGCCCGGGCCGCGCTCGCCGACGCGGGTCTCGACTGGCGGGACATCGGGTCGGTGGTCGGCGCCTGCACCGTACGCGGCGGCTATCCCGGATATGTCGCGGGTGCCTCCTTCGCCCGGGCCCTGGGCTGGCAGGGGGCACGGGTGACCAGTGTGTACGCGGCCTGCGCCTCGGGGGCCCAGGCGATCGCGACCGCACGGGCGCAGATCCTCGCCGGGCTGGCGGACGCCGTCCTGGTGGTCGGCGCCGACGCGGCCCCGAAGGGTTTCTTCGCCCCGGCGGGCGGCGACCGTCCGGACGATCCGGACTGGCTGCGGTTCCGGCTGCTCGGGGCGGTGAATCCGGTGTACTTCGGGCTGTTCGCCCGCCGGCGCATGGCCGTCCACGGCGAGACGCCGGAGGACTTCGCGCTGGTCAAGGTGAAGAACGCGGCGGCCGGGGCGCTCAATCCGTACGCCCGCTACCGGACCCCGGTGACCGCCGAAGAGGTAGCCGCCTCCCCCGTGGTCGCCGATCCGCTGCGGCTGCTGGACATCTGCGCGACCTCGGACGGGGGCGCGGCGCTGGTGCTGTCGAGCCCGGACTTCGCCCGCAGCCGCGGAGTGACCGATCCGGTGCGGATCCGCGCCGTCTCCACCGTCACGCCCGTCTATCCGCGGACCGTACTCGACCTGCCGGATATCGCGACGGACTCGGCGGCCGCGGTCCCGCCCCCGGCGGAGTCCTTCCGGGCGTCCATCGCACGGGCCGCGTACGAGGAGGCGGGCATCGGGCCGGAGGAGCTGTCCCTGGCCGAGGTGTACGACCTCTCGACCGCCCTCGAACTGGAGTGGTACGAGGACCTCGGGCTGTGCGCGGCGGGCGAGGCCACCAAGCTGCTGCGGGAGGGCGCAACGGCGCTCGGCGGGCGCGTACCGGTCAATCCGAGCGGGGGGCTCGCGTCCTTCGGGGAGGCCGTACCGGCGCAGGCGATCGCACAGGTCTGCGAGCTGACCCGGCAGCTGCGGGGGGAAGCGGGGGCGCGGCAGGTGCCCGGGGCACGGGTGGGGGTCACCGCGAACCAGGGGCTGTTCGGACACGGATCGGCGGTGGTGGCGGTCCGCTGAAGCGGCCCGGCGGCGCGCCGGCCGGGGAGCGGGGCGTCCCGGCCGGCGGCCGTCAGGTCGTCGCGTGCCGGTGCCCCGGATCCACCAGGTCGAGTGCGTGCTCGACCACCGTGACGAGGACCGTCTTCACCGATTCGCGCTCCCGTGCGTCGCACAGCAGGAGCGGTACCGCGGCGTCGAGGTCCAGCGCCGCGCGTACGGAGGTCGCGGGGAACCGTTCCGTACCCTCGAAGCAGTTGACGGCGACGGTGAACGGAATTCCCCTGCGCTCGAAGTAGTCGACCGCGGCGAAGGAGTCCGCCAGCCGGCGGGTGTCGGCCAGTACCACGGCACCCAGCGAACCCTGGGCCAGTTCGTCCCAGAGGAACCAGAAACGATCCTGCCCGGGGGTGCCGAAGAGATAGAGGACCAGATCCTCGCGGAGGGTGATCCGGCCGAAGTCCATGGCGACCGTGGTGGTCGTCTTGGCCTCGACGCCGCCGGTGTCGTCCACCGGACGGCCGACTTCGCTCAGATCCTCCTCGGTGCGCAGCGGACGGATCTCGCTGACCGCGCCGACCAGGGTCGTCTTGCCGACCCCGAATCCACCGGCGACCAGGATCTTCAGAGCCAGCGGCGCCCTGCGCCGCGCCGTACTAGAGCGCCCGGAGACCATTGATCACCTCGCGGAGAATGTTGACGTCCGGCAGCTCGGCCGGCGGAACGGGACGGGTTACCTGCACGAGTTCGTCCTCGACGAGATCGCCGACCAGGACGCGGATCACCCCGACGGGGAGATCGAGACCGGCGGCCAGCTCGGCGATCGACTGCGGGCTGCGCTCGCACCGCTCGACGATATCGACGTGCTCCGGGGAGAGATGGTGTCCGTGGCCGCCGGATCCGGCCGTGGGTTCGGGGACGACGAGCGCGATGAGGTCGAGCCGGTGGTGCTGGGAGGTGCTGCTGGTACGGCCCCGGGTCATCGCGTACGGGCGGACCACGGGGCCCGCCTCGGCATCGACGAACTGCCGCGGCGGGCGGGGGCGGCGGAACTGACGGCTGTGGTCGGGCGGCTGTTCCTGCGGAGCCTTCCGGGGCTCCGGTGAGATCAGGGGCTGGTGTGCGTCGGCGGAACTGAGGGGGTTGCGGGCACTGTGAGGTGCAGGGGGTTCGTGGGTGCCGGGGATGTCGTGAGCACCGGGCGGACTGTGGGTCCCTGGAGGACCCTGGGACCTATGGGGCTGCGGGGGGCCAGGGGGTTGCTGCCGGAACGGCGGCGGGGAAGGGCTCCGGGGCTCCGGGGGCGGTTGGGGTGCGGACTTCTGCCGGAATCGGCGTAGCCGCCCCGATCTGCCGGACGGCCGGACCGGATACTCCTCCGGCCCGTCCTCCCGGCCGTCGTCGGCTCCCTCCCTGGCGCCGTCACGCATACCGGACATCACCCCCCGGCTGCGGATCGATCGGTCCGGGGAGCCGTGGAGAGATGGACGCCGACCCGCTTGACCATGAGCGTCATCTCGTAGGCGATCTGTCCGACGTCCGAATCCGCGTCGGCGAGGACCGCGAGACAGCTCCCGTCGCCGGCCGCCGTCACAAAGAGGAACGCCTCGTCCAGCTCCACCACGGTCTGCCGGACCTGCCCGGCGTCGAAGTGCCGCCCCACCCCCTTGGCGAGGGAGTGGAATCCGGAGGCCACGGCCGCGAGATGCTCCGCGTCCTCCCGGCTCAGCTCGCGCGAGGTGCCGGTCGCCAGCCCGTCGCTGGAGAGCACGAGCGCCCGGCGGATGCTGCCGACCCGCTCGACCAGCTCGTCGAGCAGCCAGTCGAGCGTGCCCGCGCCGCTCCGGTCGAGCGGGCGTCCGCCGGTGGCGTCTGCTGCGGCGTGCGGTGCGGTCATGGACCGTTCCCCTCCGATGTCGTTCGTGGTGCCGGACGGCCGGGCCCGGTGCCGGTGCCGGTGCTCCGGACGGCTGCCGGGCCGGTTTCGTCCGCGTTCTGACGGCGGCCCCGTTGCCAGCCGCGCTGCATGGAGGCCATCCGGGCCCGTACGGCCTCGGCGTCGCGCAGTGCCTCGGCGTCGCCGTCCGTGCCCGGGGCGGCTTCGGGGTTGCGTCCGCGGGCGCGGGGCGGCGCCGGAAGGTCCCGCAGCTGGGGCGCGAGGCTGGCCTGGCGCACCCGGCGCGGCAGCCCGTCGACCGACCCCGGCGGCTGGTGGGGCGAGACCGGGTCGGAGGCCCTGCGGTGGCCCCCGGTGGGGGGTTCGGCCGGGACGCCGGAAGGAGCCGGGACACCGGAAGGAGCCGCACCCTTCCCTCGGCGGCCGACGGGCCCGGAAGGCCCGGCAGGCTCGGGGAAGGGGGCGGGGTGGCGGCGGCCGGTCGACGGGTCGGGGTGCTTGGGGCGGCGGGGCAGCGGGACGATTCCCGGGGGCTGTCCGGGGGCGGGGTCTCCGGCCTGCTCGTGCTCCTCGTCGGCCGCCGGATGCGGGCCGGGCGGGACGGTGAAGCCGTAGTCGCCCGGGGAACGGTACGGATACGGGGAGCCGTACGGGTCGGGGAAGCCGTAGTCGCCCGGGGAGCGGTACGGACCGGGGACGCCGTGGGGATCGGGAGAGCCGGATGCGCGGTACGGGTCGTATGCGCCGGAAGAAGCGTGCGGGTCGGGAGCAGCGTGCGGATCCGGGCGGTGGAAGGGGTCCGCGCCGCCGTAGGGGTCGGGGGCCGGGTCCTCGGCCGGCCGGGCGGGACCGCGGGCGTCCGCGCCCGGCCGTCGGGGCCCGGCGGGCAGAACGGGGCGGCCGGGAAACGGCGGCAGGGCCGCCCCGGGAGGCTCGTCGTCCGCACCGGGCCGGGCGAAGGGGCCGGCCACCGGGGCCGGGCGGCGGCCCGGCGCCCCGGTCCGGACCGTACGGTCGGGCAGGGCCGCGGACTCCGTCTCCTCCGGGGCGTCGGTCAACAGGGCGGCGGGCAGGAAGACCACCGCCGTGGTCCCGCCGTACGGGGACGGCTGGAGCGAGACGCGGACGCTCTGGCGCTGGGCGAGCCGGCTGATGACGAAGAGTCCGAGGCGGTCGGTGTCCGACAGTTCGAACTCGGGGGTCTCCGCGAGCCGCAGATTGGCCTCCAGGAGCACCTCCGGCGCCATGCCGAGCCCCCGGTCGTGGATCTCCAGGGTGAAACCGTTGGCCACCCGCTCGCCGTGCACCTCCACGGCGGTGTGCGGGGGCGAGAACACGGTGGCGTTCTCCAGCAGTTCGGCGATCAGATGGGTCAGGTCGGCCACCGCCTGGCCGCCCGCACCGATCCGCGGCAGCCGCCGCACCTCGATGCGTTCGTAGTCCTCCACCTCGGCGACCGCCGCCCGGACCACGTCCATCAGCTGGACCGGCTTGCGCCACTGGCGGGAGGGGGCGGCGCCGGAGAGGATCACCAGCCCCTCGGCGTGACGGCGCATCCGGGTGGTGAGATGGTCCAGCCGGAAGAGGTCGGCCAGCTCCTCCGCGTCCTCGGTGCGGCGCTCCATGGCGTCGAGGAGGGTGAGCTGGCGGTGGAGGAGTACCTGGTTGCGCCGGGCGAGGTTGACGAAGACCTCGGAGACCCCGCGGCGCATCTCGGCCTGGCGGACCGCGGCCTCGACGGCGGCCCGCTGGAGGGTGTTGAGGGCCTGCCCCGCCTGACCGATCTCGTCCTTCTCGTACTCCAGGCGGGGCGCCTCCGTCTCGACGTCGACGTGTTCGCCCGCGGCGAGCCGGCGCATCACCCCGGGCAGCCGGACGCCCGAGACCTCGTGGGCCTCGCGGCGCAGCCGCGAGAGGTCCCGGACCAGGTCCCGGCCGACGCGTACGGAGACGAAGACGGAGACCAGCAGGGCCAGGAAGCCGAGGGCACCGGCGATGCCCGCTTTCAGGACGACGTCGTACGCGGCGGGGTCGACCCGCCTCTGGTGGCGCTCCTCGGAGGCGGTGGCCTCCAGGTGGAGCCGGTCGAGCACGGGGGTGACCGCCTGCCGCCACTGGGCCACGTCCGCGGGCGTGGCGCGGGTGACAGGTCCGTCCATGACCAGGCGGTGTTCGCCGGCACGCAGCGGTTCGGTGCCGGGGCCGGTCCAGAGGGTCCGGTAGATCTCGCGGTCGCGGGCCGGGAGCAGTTCCAGGTTGATCTCGTAGAGGAGTTCGCGCCGGGCGACCAGTCCGGTGATGTCGCGCTGCTCGGCCGCGGTGAGCTGACCCGCCGTCAGGGCGGAGGCGATCAGGGCGTCCTCGCGGGAGAGCGCCTCGGCGGCGCGGCCGAGGCCGACGATGGCCCGGCCCTGGCGGTCCATGCCGACGTCGCTCAGGGTGTGGAGGTCGCTGAGGAAGCTGAAGGCGGGGTCGATCAGGCCGTTGTAGTAGTCCATGGCCCGGGTCCGGGGGACGGTGCCGCTGTCGACGGAGGCACGGAGGGAGGCGAGTCCGTCGAAGCCTTCGGCGAATTCGGACAGTTTCCGTTCCCCGTCGGACCGCAGGGTGTCGCGGACGGCTTCGTCGTCGGCCTCGGACCGGACGGCCACCAGGGCCCGGTCCACGGCGGTGCGCTGCCCGCGTAACGCGGCGAACGGTCCCGCCGCGCGGCGGTCGGCGAGGTGGACCAGGGTGTGGTGGCGCTCCTGCTGGAGGGCCCGGACGGCGGCGGCGACCGGTCCGCCGAGGTCGTCGACGACCGAACCGACCTCCAGCAGCCGGGCCGCCTCACGGCCGGTGAGGAAGGTCGTGAAGCCCCAGAGCGCGGTGAGCGACAGCAGGGGTACCAGCAGCAGCGCCACGATCTTCCGGCGGATGGACTTCCCGCGAAAGCGCATGGCCTCCCCCTGACGGTCCGCCCGGCGGGCGGCGCTCCTCCGTGCTCTCCGGTCAGCAAACGGCGCGAGCCTACTACTGTCACACCATCGGCTCGACGGGTCACCCGGGCGATTTTCGGCCGTCCGGACGGCGGCGCGGCGGAGTTGCTTCCGGTATTCAACGTGTTGGGATTCCCGGGCGTGTTGCAGGGGGGGCGGGCCGGGCCTCGGCAGGGGGCGGCGAGGAGATGGCCGGATTCCTACGATCCGTTGGGCGCAGGGCGGAACAGAACGGGGTTCTCGGGCGTCTATATGTACGGGGCTGCTGGGAACCTGCCGTTAGCGACCGGTAGTGCGAGTTTCGCCCGCACTGTCGGTATCGGAAGGGCCGGGGTGCCATTTGCTTTCCGGGTTCCGCCACGGCTTCCCGGTGCGGGACTCCGGCAGCTCCGGCAGCTCCGACGGCTCCGGCAAGGGGAGCGCGACGCATCCGGACAGGGGCGGCGGGTCCTCGCCGGACGGGAGTAGCGGCCGGGATTTCCGGGCAGCCGAAAGTGTAGGGACGGACATGGGGGATGTGGGGAGTGAGCAGGACCATGGAGACGGGCGGGCGTCGTGAAGGGTCGGTGCGCGGCGAGGGTGCGCCGGTGCCGCGTCAGCTCTGGGTCGAGGAGCCCGAGGCCCGGGTGCGGATGGCGGACCCGGTGCGCACATCGGCCGTGCGGGCGGTTCTCATTGTGTCGTTGACGCTGATTCAGGCGATGGTGGCGTTCCTGTGCACGCTCGCCGGATCCTGGCTGGCGTTCCCGATGGTGCTCAGCAGTGTCGCCAGCACCATCGTGGCGACATGGTCCGTGCTGGACGTCTGGGTGACGCGCCAGGTGTGGAAGCAGCGGTACGGAGTGGTCTCCGGGCCCAGCAGCAGCGCGCGGCAGTTGCGCCGGGAGCGGCGCAGGGCGCGGCGGGCGGCCCGGTCCGCGGCTCGTGCGGAGACACGGACAGGGCGCCGGGAGCGGCAGGAGAGCGGTGGCCGCCGGGTGGCGGAGGCCGAGGTCTGATCCGACCCGGTTCAGGGCAGACCGTTGTGCGCCCGCCCCCGTTCCGTAGCCGGTAGCCCGGAGTTCGGAGCGGGGGCGGTGTGCATGCGGGGGTGTGCCGTGCCCGGGGCGGGTGGGTCAGGCCGGGGATGCGCCGCCGGGGGACGGGACGGGCCGGGTTCGCTGTTCGGGCGCGGGCGGGCTTGCCTGGGCCGGGAGCGGGGGGATATCGCCGTGGGACCTGCGGAACATCCGGGTGGCGGTGATCTCGCCGTGGATCTGCTCGCCCGTGCTCTCCGGCTGGGGCAGTCCCGGCCGCAGATGCTCCTCCACGCTGATGTACTTCAGCCCCGCCCGCAGATCCGCATCGTTCCGCAGCCGGATGACCAGCGGGAACTCCGCGAGGGCGGTGGTGTCGAAGAGTCCCGTGGTGTAGAGGAGCTGGACGCCGAGGGCGTCGGAGACCGCCCGCTGGAGTTCCAGCAGATAGGTGGCGTTGGCCCGGCCGATGGGGTTGTCGAGGAAGAGGGTTCCCGCGTGGCGGTGCCGGTCGCGGCCCCGGTCATTGCTGCGGAGCGCGGCCATCGTGCAGTAGAGCGCGATGGCGGCGGTCAGCAGCTGGCCGCCGGAGAAGACGTCGCCCATCTGTCCGACGGGGACCCGTTCGGCCCGCAGTACCGCATCCGGCTTGAGGATCTCCACGGCGATGCCCTTGGGCTGGAGCGCCGCCTGCACGCCCCGGAGCAGCAGCGACATACCGTCCCTGCGGCCCTCTCCGTACGCCACGGAGGCGTTCTTGCGCAGCGCGGAGCGGGTCGCCTCGTCGATGACCTCGCCCAGCCGCTCCGCCAGGGCCGCCTGGTCCGGCTCCTCGAAGCGGATCCGCAGGAACTCCTGACCCGACCACTCCCCCAGACCCTCGGGCAGCCGGGACAGCCGCTGGGCCGAGCGGAGTGTCGCCAGCGCCGATTCGACCAGTCCGCGGAGCCGGTCGACGATGGTGTCGCGGTTGCGTTCCAGCTGTTCCAGCTCGTCGGTGAGTACCCGCAGCCGGGGGGCGAAGGCCTCGGCCCAGGCGGCCGCGTGCTCGGGCAGCGCACCGGCGGGCAGTTCCCGGATCTGCTGGCGGGCCGGGGTGCGGACCTGTTCGTAGCGGGTGGAGTTGGCGTGCCGTACGAGGATGTCGGAGGCTTCCCGTACGGCTGCTTCCGCCGCGGACAGCTCACCGGCGCAGCCGCGCAGGGAGCGGCGGGCCTCGGCGGCGGACCGGCGGGCCTCGGCGAGCCCGTCGGGATAGGCCTCGGGCTGCTCCCGCTGTCCGGTTTCGGGGGTCTGCTGGTCCGGGTGGTCGCGGAGCAGATCGCGCAGTTGGACGGCGGTCTCGTCGAATCCGGTGGCGCCGTCCTCGGCGGTGCGGTGGGCGTCGAGCAGGGTGCTGTGGGCCGCGCGGGCGGTGTCCAGGGCGTCGGTGCGGGCGGCCAGCTCGGTGGTGGCGGTACGGAGCAGGAGCTGGGCGTGGTCCGCGTCGCCGGGGGCCAGTTCGGCGGGGAGTTCGGTATGGGCGGTGCCGTCGGCGGGGGCGAGCCGCTCGGCCTCGCCGCGCAGCCGGCCGAGCTTCTCGCTGGCCTCGGACGCCCGTGACTCCAGCATCTGGACCAGGGACTCGGCGCGGGCGGCCGCGGCCTGGCGGGAGGGCCCGTCGGCGCCGTCGGTGCTCTCCAGCAACTGGGCGGCGCGGGTGCGGACCTTGTTGGTGAGGCGGTCCAGTTCGGCGAGGGCGGCGCTTTCGTCGCTCTCGGCGCGGGCCTGTTCGGCCCGGAGATCGGCGCCGACGCCGACCTTCTCGTAGAGCTGTGACGCGGCGCGGTAGGCCTCGCGCAGCGCGGGCAGTGCGGGGCGCGGCGCGTCGGCTCGGGTACCGGTCGGGTCCTCACGGTCCACGCCGTCCACGCCGTCCATGCCGTCCACGCCGTCCATGCCGTCGCCGGGAGCGTTCTCCGGGGCTCCGGCGATCTCGGCGCGTTCGGCGCGCAGGGCGCGGGCGGTGCGGCGGGCGTCGTCGCCGGCGCGCTGGGCGGCGCGGCGGTCCTCGTCGGCGGCCTTGGCCCGCTCCCAGGAGGTGGTGGCGCGGGCCTCCGCCTCGACGGCGTCGTCGGCCAGCTCCCGCAGTTTGACCTGCCAGCCGGCCCGTTCCCGCAGGCGGTAGGCGAGTCCGGCGAGGGCGTCGGCGGCGCGGCGGGCCCGCTGGGCGGTTTCCTGGCGGTCCTCGCGGATCCGGGCGGCCTCGGCGGCGGCTTCGTCGGCTTCGTTCCGTACGGCGCGGGCCCGGACCAGCTCGTCCCGGGCCGCTTCGGCCGTCTCGCGGGCGGCGGCGGTGCCGTGGGCGAGTTCGGTGAGCATGCCGGGCGGGCAGTCGGCGCGCCAGGAGGCGATACGGGCGGCGAGGGCCCGGTCCCCGGCCAGGCGGGCGGCGAGGGCGCGGATCTCCTCGTCCCGGGCGGCGGCCCGGGCGCGCAGGGCCTGCCGCTCCTCGTCGGCGGCGCCCTCGTCGTGCATGGCGGGGTTGGGCGGTACGAGGAAGACACCGGAATCGCCGTTGCCCGCCGGGTCCGTACCGGGCGGTGGTACGGGGGCGAGGAGGGCCGCGGCGGTGCCGACCGCGACGGCGGAGCGGGGCAGCAGGGCCGCGGCGCCCAGGACCTCCCGGGCGCGGAGGTGGGAAGCGGGGTCGGTGATGACGACGCCGTCGACGAGTTCGGGGCGGGCGGCGAGTACGGCGGCGTGGTCGGCTGGGTCGACGGCCTGGGCGAGGTAGCGCCAGCCGGGCAGGGCGGGGATGCCGTGTTCCGCGAGGTACTCGACGGTGGCGAGGACGTCGGGGCCCGGGGGCAGCAGTCCGCCGTCGCCGAGGGCGCCGAGGATGCGGGCGTCGTCGGCGGCGGCGGTCCGCAGGTCGAAGAGGCGGCGTTCGGCTTCGGTGACGTACTGGTCGAGGAGTTCGCGCAGATCGTCGGCCCAGCGGTCCAGCTCCTCGGCGGAGAGCGGGGTGTCCGTGGCGCGGGCGGGGGCGCTGCCGCCCGCGGCCGTACCGGCGGAGGGGAGGCTGAGGAGTTCGGCGAGCCGGGTGTCCTCGGCGATGGCGGCGGCTGCCCGGTGTTCCGCGGTGTAGGAGTGTTCGGCGGCCGCGGCGGCGTCGGCGGCGCGGGCGGCGGCCAGTTCGGCGCGGGACTCCGCGGCGGCGGCCTCCTTGGCCCGGTCGGCGGTGGTCCGGCCGGTCTCGCGGGCGGTGTCCCAGGCGGCGACGGCGGTCTTCTCGGCGTCGCTGGCGGCGAGGGCGGCCCTGGCCGGGTCGGCGTCGGGCGCGGTGTCGTCCAGCCAGCCGGCCCGTACCGCTTCGGCGGTCTCCTGTTCGACCTCGGCGAGCCGCTGGCGGAGGTGGCCGATCTCGCTGCGGGCGCGCTGGGCCTCGGTCGCGGCGGCGGTGGCGTCCCGGTGGGCCGCTTCCCCCGCCTCCTGGAGGGCGCTGGACCGCTCCTCGTGTTCGTTGGCGAGCCGTTCGCCTTCCCCGGCGGCCGCGTGCAGGGCACGGACCAGGTCGGCGGCGGCGTGGGCGCGGGCGGCCAGGGCAGGGGCCGCGTCCCGTTCGGCCTCGCGGATCGCGGCGGCGACCCTGGCGGACCGGTCGGCCGCGGCCCGGTGGCGCAGTACGGCTTCGGCGGCCTGCCAGGCGGAGTGGAGGGTGCGGGCGTCGGTCAGTTCGCGCCGCCGGCCGGCGGCGCCCTTCTCGGCCGCGGTCAGGGCGAGGGAGGCGTGCCGGTAGGCCAGTTCGGCGGCGACGAGGGAGCTGCGGCCGCGGGCGCCTTCGGCCTCGGTGACGGTGTGGGCGGCGGCGGTGGTCTGCTGGGCCAGTTCGGCGGCGCGGGCGCGTTCGGCGGCGGCGCGGGCCAGCAGCCGGCGGCTGAGGGTGCGGGTGCGGCGTTCGGCGGCGGTGTGGATCTCCCGGGCGCTGGCGCGGGCTCCGGCGGCTTCGACGATCCGGGTCAGGAGGTCGACGGAGCCCGCGGTGAAGTCGCGTTCGGCGGTCAGTTCGGCCCGTCGGCCGATCTTGTTGCCGAAGCCGCTGACGAGATCGGCGAGGCCGTCGGTGTCGCGGGTGTCGGTGACGGCCCGCAGCAGCAGATCGGTGAAGTCGGAGTCCTTCTTGACCGCGAAGAGTCCGGCGGCCTCGCCCTCGTCGGCGTTCATCTCGCGCTGGTAGCGGAAGAGTTCGGGGTCGAGGCCGAGATCGCCGAGGTGTTCGTTCCAGCGGTCGTGGATCTCCTCCCAGTGGACGTCGAGATGGGGGTAGGCCTTGCCGGCGTCGGTGAGGGCGTCCCGGAAGCCCTTCATGGTGCGGCGGCGGCCGCGGGCTCCGGAGACGCCTTCGGCCGGCGGTCGTACGGAGGTGGCCTCGGCGACCGGGAGGGAGTCGAGGCCGAGTCCGGGTCCCGGCCGGAAGGAGTACCAGGCCTCCGCGAACTTCCGGGGGTCGTTGGAGACCTGGCGGCCGCGCCATTCGCTGACCTTGCCGACGACGACGAGTTCACCGGTGAGGGTGTGCTGCCACTCCAGGGCGACATGGCCGCAGTCGTCGGCGAGCAGGAATTTGCGCAGGACGCCGGAGCTGGCGCCGCCGAGGGTGTTGCGGTGGCCGGGCAGCATCACCGAGAAGATCAGCTTGAGCAGGACGGACTTGCCGCCGCCGTTCTCCAGGAAGAGCACGCCCGCGGGGGCGGGGCGGCGCGGCGGGCCGACCGGCTCCTCCTCGAAGAACTCCGCCTGGGCGGGCGCGGGGTCGGGCACCGGCTCGCCGACTCCGCGCAGGTCCAGCACGGTGTCGGCGTAGCGCGCGCCGGCCGGCCCGATGGAGTAGAGGCGAACGCGGGACAGCTCGTACATGGCGGCGGACTCTCAGAGGTCGACTGGTCGGAATACCGGGTTGCCGGGGGGGGCGGGGCGGCGGGTGCCGCCCGGCCGGGGCGGGGCTCAGGCGTGGAAGGGGAGGCCGGCGTCGGCGGCCAGTTCCAGATCGTCGCCTTCGGGCGGGGGGAGCAGGGTGGCGGCGCCGTCGCTGACCGGGACGACGCCCAGGTCGAGCAGTTCGGCCATGGCGGCGGTGCCGGCGAGATCGCGGACCTGGAGCTGGTAGCGGGCGGTGGTGCGGTAGGTGCCGCCGGAATCGTCACCGGTGCGCTGGAGGAATCCGGAGTCGGTGAGGAAGGCGACGGCCTTGCCGACGATGCCGGTGGTCGATCCGGCGAGGCGGCGGGCGTCCTTGGTGGCTCCGGTGGCGCTGCGGCGGGCCCAGATCCGCCAGGCGGACTCCAGCCCGGGGGCTCCGGTGGCGGGATCGCTGTTCTCGCCCTGTTCGCCGGCGCGCTCTTCGAGGCGGCGGCAGGCCTGCCGGACGAAGGCGTCCACGCCGTTGACGGTGACCCGGCCGATGTAGCCGTCGTCGGCGAGGTCTTCGGGCCGGGGGAAGGCCATGGTGGCGACGGAGAGGTGCGCCAGTCCGTGGAGGAAGCGGTCGGCGGAGTCGGCGGCGGCCCGGCGGGCGTAGTCGCCCATGCGGACCGCGAAGACGGAGTCCTCGTCCGCGGTGACGGCCATGCCCGCGCGGGCGGAGACCTCCAGGACGACGAGTCCGAGGCCGGTGGCGACGGCGTCGGCGAGGCGGGCGAAGGCGCTGTCGTCCCGGTAGCGGCGGAGCAGTTCGGCGTACTCCGCGTCGCGGGCGGGGAGGAGTTTGGGCTGGAGTCCGAAGGCGACCAGGCGGGCGGCGTCGGCGGCGTCGGCCGGGGTGACGGCGGATACCGCGGCGGGCGCCGCCGGCCGGTCCGCGGCGAGAGCGGGTGCCTCGGTCTCCTGGGCCGGTTCGCGCTCGGTCTGCGATGCGGTCACTGGGCGGGCTCCTCGTGCGGACAGGGTGAACACGGCGGGCAGGGTGGGCAGGGGGACGCCGCTGCGGTACGGCGGCCGGGGTCCGGTCCCCGGTGGTGCGGGTACGGTGCTTCGGCGTGCCACCGCGGGCCGGGGCGCCGGGTGACCGGTACCCGGCGGCGGACCGGCGGACCGGAACCGGCGGATGGCCGGACACCGGGCGGACGGGACACCGCTCGGGCGCCCCGGGCGGCGGGGCCGACGGTCGCCCGGCCCGGTCCGGATGCGCCACCGCGGTGCCGGGCGGGGCGGTGGCGCCGGGCGCGGCCGCGGTACCGGGCGGGTGTCATACCGCCTCCGTACGGTCGGCGGCCATTCCGGCGGCATCGAGCAGCGCCGTACCCACGATGAGGTCGGCGCCGCCGAATTCGGGGTCGTCCAGCCGGGTGCCGTCGTCGACGGCGAACAGCAGCTTCTCCTCGCCCTGGCGGTAGGCGGTGCCGACCGGGGGGCTGGCCGCGTGGACCGCGAGGAGGGCCACCAGATAGGGCAGTTCGGGGTCGCGGCGGCGGGCGTCGGCCAGCAGTCCGGAGAGCCGGCGGGGCGCGTCGTGTTCCAGGTCGAGCAGTTCCATCGCCCGAGCCAGCTGCTCTTCGCTGAACCGGCTGTCGTCGGGGGTGGCGATCAGATCCGGCTCGGGCATCTCGGCACCGAGGTGCTCCCGTTCGACGGGGGGCGTCAGCAGCAGTTCGACGAGATCGCCGACGCGGACCGAGGACGGGGTGCGTAGTCCGGTGCCGTGGGCGAAGAAGGCGTCCGTGACCTTGATGGCCCCTTCCAGGGGCAGCGGCAGGACGGGGGCGAGGAGCTGTCCGTAGAGGTCGAGGCCGGTGCGGGTGGTGGGGCGGGCGAAGGCCTGCCGGTCCTGTTCCGCGCGGAAGAGGGGACCGGCCTCCAGCAGCCGGGACTGGAGCTGGGTGTGGCGGCGGATGCAGTCCTTGACGATATCGACGAGTTCGGCGGCGCGGCGCTTGTTCTCGGGCTCCTCGGCCTCGTCACGCGCCCGGCGGATATTCGTCAGGATGGCGTTCTCGTGGCGGTAGCGGTCGGCGACGTGGTCGAGGGCTTCCGCGATCATGTCGGGGACCGTGTTCAGCCAGTCGACGGCGCGGACGTTGCGCCGGGTGGCCTCCAGGGTGCGGCGGAGGGTCTCCGAGTACTGCACGGTGCGGTAGCGGGCCTGTTCGGCGGCGAGCTGGGCATCGGCCAGCCTGCCGCGGCTGATCAGGACCTCCAGCTTGACCTCGGCGGCGATCTGGGCGCTGGTCACATCGGTGTCGAGGGCGCCGACGAGGACGTTGACCGCCTCGTCGGTGGTGCGCAGATAGACCGCACCGCCGTAGCCGGGGACCTCCTCGACGAGTTTGAAGTCGTAGTCGCGGCGGGTGTAGACGCCGTCGGCGCCGAAGGTCCCGTACACCGCGCGGAAGCCGCGGTCGACACTGCCGACGTTGATCAGGTTCTCCAGCACCCAGCGGGCGACGCGTTCGTGCTCGGCGGCGGGGCGCCCGGGGGCCTGGGCGGCGATCCGGGGCAGCAGTCTGGCGACTATCTGGTCGTGGTCGGCGCCGGTGTCGAAGTCCATGTGGAGGGTGACCAGGTCGATGGCCGCGAGGGCGACCTCCGCCATCGCGTAGACCGAGTACTCGCCCGCGAGGTTCGCCTTGCGCGTGTCCAGATCGTGCAGCGGGGCGGTGCAGGCGAGGGCGCGCAGCCGCCGCGCCAGCCCCTCGTCGGCGGCCGGGCCCTGCGCGGGCCGCGGCCCCGCGCTGAGCTGGGGCGGAACGGAGTCCGTCGAGGCAGGCGAAGTCACGGTGCACAGATTAGGTCCTCACAGTGACAACGGTCGAAACGGCGAATCGTCCGGCTTGTCCCATGCGGGGTGTCGGTGCCGCAGACCGTGGGCTACGGTCCGGCTGTCACGGCTCTTCCGGGCCGTGCCGGTACGGTCGGCCCGGCCTGCGGTGCCTGCCCCGGGACGGCCGGAGATCCGCGGCCGAGGACTTCCGTACGCGTGCGGGCGTCACCGCCGGCACCGGGCGGGTGCCGCGATATCACTCCGGTACGACCGCTGTGAGCGCGGTGCGGGCCGCGGGTGTCGCGGCCGCGGTGAGCGCCGTACCGCAGTGAGAGCTGTGACCGCAGTCAAGGCCGTGACCACAGTGAAAGCTGTGACCGCAGTAAAGGCTGTGACCGCCGTGACCGTTGCAGGGACAGGAGGAGACGGATGACTGAGGCGTCCATCGACCTCAACGCCGATCTGGGCGAGGGGTTCGGCCGCTGGCGGCTCACCGACGACGAGCAGCTGCTGTCGGTGGTGACCAGCGCCAATGTCGCCTGCGGCTTCCATGCGGGAGACGCGGCGACCATGCGGGAAGTGTGCCGGATCGCGGCCGAGCGGTCGGTACGGATCGGCGCCCAGGTGGCATACCGGGATCTCGCCGGTTTCGGGCGGCGGGCGATGGAGGTGCCGCCGGCCGAGCTGGCGGCCGAGGTCGCCTACCAGATCGGCGCTCTGGAGGTCTTCGCCCGCGCGGCCGGGTCCCGGGTGTCGTACGTCAAACCGCACGGCGCCCTGTACAACCGCGTGGTGCGCGACGAGGAGCAGGCGGCGGCCGTGGTGGAGGGGGTGGGGCTGGCGGGCGGACGGCTGCCGCTGCTCTCGCTGCCGGGCTCCGCGCTGCACTCCCTGGCGGAGAAGGCCGGACTGCCGGTGGTCACCGAGGGGTTCGCGGACCGGGCGTACACCGCGGAGGGCACGCTGGTGCCGCGCGGCGAGGCGGGGGCGGTGCTGTCGGACCCGGCGGCCGTGGTGGAGCGGTCGGTGAGCATGGCGCGGTCCGGGGTGGTCGGGGCCCGCTGCGGGCGGACCGTCGCGGTACGGCCCCGGTCCCTGTGCGTCCACGGGGACACCCCCGGGGCCGTGGCGCTGGCGCGCCGGGTGCGGGCGGGTCTGGAGGAGGCCGGGATACGGGTCGAGGCGTTCGGATGAGGGTACTGCCGGCGGGCGACCGGGCGCTGCTGGTCGAACTCGCGGACGGGGAGGAGGTCGGGGCGTTCCACGCCGAGGTGCTGCGGCGGCGGGCCGCGGGCGGACTGCCGCCGGTGACGGAGATCGTTCCGGCGGCCCGGACCGTGCTGCTCGACGGGGTCGCGGATCCCCGGCGGCTCGCGGCGGAGCTGGCCGGATGGACCTTCGGGCCGGCCGGGGCGCGGGCGGAGGCGGTGGTCGAGGTGCCGGTCCGTTACGACGGGCCCGATCTGCCGCGGGTGGCGGCGCTGTGGGGGGTGGCGGAGGAGGAGGTCGCCGCGATCCACTCGGCGGCCGGATTCCGGGTGGCGTTCTGCGGGTTCGCCCCCGGCTTCGGCTATCTGACCGGGCTGCCGGAGCGGTACGCGGTGCCCCGCCGGGCCACCCCGCGGACCTCGGTGCCCGCGGGTGCGCTGGGGCTGGCCGGCCCGTACACCGGTGTCTATCCCCGTTCCTCGCCCGGCGGCTGGCAGCTGATCGGCCGGACGGAGCTGACGCTGTGGGATCCGGGCCGGGATCCGGCGGCGCTGCTGTCGCCGGGGGCGCGGGTGCGGTTCGTCGTGGAGGGGCCGTGAAGGACCGGGTGGTCGTGGTGGTCCGGGCCGGCCCGCTGACCACGGTGCAGGATCTCGGCCGGCCGGGCCGGGCCCATCTCGGGGTGCCCCGTTCGGGAGCCCTGGACGCGCCCGCGGCCCGCTGGGTGAACCGGCTGGTGGGCAATGCGGAAGGGGCCGCCGTGCTGGAGACCACGGTCGGCGGCTGCGCGGTGCGGCCGCGCCGGACGGTCACGGTGGCCGTCGGAGGTGCGCCCTGCGCGGTGCGGGTGGACGGCCGTCCGGTGGCCTGGGGGGCGCCCGTGCGGGTGCCCGCCGGGGCGGTGCTGGACATCGGGCGGGCGGTCCGCGGGGTGCGGACGTACGCCGCGTTCGCGGGCGGTATCGCGGTGGAGCCCGTCCTCGGCAGCCGCTCCACCGATCTCCTGTCGGGTCTGGGGCCTCCGGTGGCGGCGGAGGGCATGGAGCTGCCGCTGGGGGTTCCGGCCGGGCCGCCGGCCGTGACCGGCGGGGTGATGCCCTGGGCCGGTCCGCCCGCCGAACTGGTGCTGCGGGTCCGGCCGGGTCCCCGTGACGACTGGTTCGGCCCGGACGCCCTGCGGGTGCTGCTGTCGGGCGGACACCGGGTGGCGGCGGCGAGCAACCGGATCGGGATGCGTACGGAGGGCCCGGTGCTGCGGCGGACCCGGCCGGAGGAGCTGCCGAGTGAGGGGATGGTGCTGGGCGCGGTGCAGGTCCCGCCGGACGGAAGGCCGGTGGTGTTCCTCGCCGACCATCCGACGACCGGCGGCTATCCGGTGGTGGCGGTCGTCGACGCCCGTGATCTCCCCGGGGCGGCCCAGGCCGTGCCGGGCACCCCGGTCCGCTTCGTCACCGCGCGCTGAGGTCCCGGCCGCCCGCCGGTTCGGGGCCGTAGCCCCCGCCGCCGGGGGTCTTCACGACCAGGACGTCGTCCGGGGCGACCTCCGTGGTGTCGGTGCCGGAGAGCGGGGTCACGGTTCCGTCGGCGCGTTCGACGGAGTTCTCGCCGAGGGCGCCGGGGCCGCCGCCCGCCATGCCGTAGGGGGCGATCCGGCGGTGGCCGGTGAGCAGGGCGACGGTCATCGGTTCGAGGAAGCGGATACGGCGTACGGCTCCGTTCCCGCCGTGCCTGCGGCCCCGGCCGCCGCTGCCGCGCCGTACGGAGAAGGAGTCGACCCGTACCGGATAGCGCCATTCGAGGATCTCGGGGTCCGTGAGCCGGGAGTTGGTCATATGGGTCTGGACGGCGTCCGCGCCGTCGAAGCCGTCGCCCGCTCCCGAACCGCTCGCCACGGTCTCGTAGTACTGGACCCGGTCGTTGCCGAAGGTCACGTTGTTCATGGTGCCGGAGCCCTCCGCCTGGACTCCGAGGGCCGCGTAGAGGGCGCCGGTCACGGCCTGGGAGGTCTCCACATTGCCCGCGACGGTCGCCGCGGGCGGCCGGGGAGCGAGCATCGAACCGGGCGGCACCCGGATCTCCAGCGGTTCCAGACAACCGCTGTTGAGGGGGATGTCCTCGGCGACGAGGGTACGGAAGACATAGAGCACGGCGGCGGTGACCACGGACGTCGGCGCATTGGTGTTGCCCGGCTGCTGGGCCGAGGTGCCGGTGAAGTCGATCACCGCGCTCCGGCGCTGCCGGTCGACGCGTACGGCGACCCGGATCACGGCCCCGGCGTCGGTCTCGTACGCGTACGATCCGTCACCGAGCCGGGCCACGATCCGGCGGACCGACTCCTCGGCGTTGTCGCGGACGTGCCGCATATAGGCGTGGACGACGTCGAGGCCGAACTGGTCGGCCATCCGCCGGAGTTCCGCGACGCCCTTCTCGTTGGCGGCGATCTGGGCGCGCAGATCGGCGATATTGGCGTCGGGGGCCCGGGAGGGGTATCGGGCGCCGGTGAGCAGGGCCCGGGTCTCCTTCTCGCGCAGCCGCCCGTCCCGTACCAGAAGCCAGTTGTCGAAGAGGACGCCCTCCTCGTCGACGGTGGTGCTGAAGGCGGGCATGGAGCCGGGGGTGATCCCGCCGATCTCCGCGTGGTGGCCGCGGGACGCCACCAGGAACAGCAGGTCGCCGTCCGGTCCGCCGAAGACCGGGGTGACCACCGTGACATCGGGCAGATGGGTGCCGCCGTGGTACGGGTCGTTGATGGCGTACACATCGCCGGGCCGCATTCCGGGCCCCTCTCCCGACCGGTTGCGCCGCAGCACCTCCTTGATGGAGTCGCCCATGGACCCGAGGTGGACCGGGATGTGCGGGGCGTTGGCGATGAGGTTGCCTTCGGCGTCGAAGAGGGCGCAGGAGAAGTCGAGCCGCTCCTTGATGTTGACGGAGTGGGCGGTGTTCTCCAGCCGGACGCCCATCTGTTCGGCGACGGACATGAAGAGGTTGTTGAAGACCTCCAGCAGGACGGGGTCGGCGGCGGTTCCGGCGGCCGTCCGGGCGGGGCGGGGGGTCGCGCGGGTGAGCAGCAGGTGTCCGCCGGTGGCGGCCGCGGCCCGCCAGCCGGGGTCGACGACGGTGGTGGCGTCGTCCTCGGCGAGGATCGCGGGTCCGGTGACGGTGTCCCCGGGGTGCAGGTCGTCACGCCGGTACAGCGGTACGGAGCGGTGGGCTCCGGACAGGAACAGGGGGACGTGGTCCCGGGGCGCGGGGTGGTCCGGAGCGCCGGTCCCGGCGGCGGTACGGGCTCCGGTACCGCGCGCGGGCCGGTCGGCGGGCGGCTGGTCCCGGTCCCGGCCGCCGGCGATCGGCCGGCCGGCGGCATCGCGGTCCGCCGTCCGGGGGCCGGCGGCATCGCGGTCCGCCGTCCGCCGGTCGGCGGGCCCGTCAGCGGCGGGCCGGTCGGCGGGCGGGGGCGCGGGCTGCCCGGAGCCGTACTCCCCTGCCGCCGTGCCGGTGGCCTCCACCGATACGGATTCGACGACCAGGGGCTTGTCCATCACGAAGCCGTAGCGGGCGCGGTGGACGGTTTCGAAGGCCTCCCGTACGGCGGAGGCGGTGTCCAGGGGCACGGGCAGCCCCGCGTCGGTGCCCGCGTACCGGACGACCACCCGGGCGCGGGTGGTGATCGAAGCGTCGGGCACCCCGTCGGCGCGGAGTTCGGCGCGGGTCCGGTCCGCGAGCCGTCCGGACCGTTCGCGGACCCGTTCGATGGTGGCGTCGGCGAGGGCGGCCTCCACGGACTCCTCCCGCAGGGCCGTGGCGTCGGCGAGGCCGATGCCGTAGGCGGAGAGCACCCCGGCGAGCGGCGGAACGATCACGGTGCCGACGCCGAGGGCGTCCGCCACGGCGCAGGCGTGCTGGCCCCCGGCGCCGCCGAAGGAGTTGAGTGCGTAGCGGGTGATGTCGTAGCCGCGCTGTACGGAGATCTTCTTCACGGCATTCGCCATATTGAGTACGGCGATCTCCAGGAAGCCGGCGGCGACCTGCTCCGGGGTGCGGGCGGTGCCGGTGTCGCGCCGGACGCGGGCGGCCAGTGCGGTGAACCGCTCCCGGACGGTGCCGGCGTCGAGCGGCCGGTCCCCGCTCCGGCCGAAGACGGCCGGGAAGTGGGCGGGCTGGATCCGGCCCAGCATCACATTGGCGTCGGTGACGGTCAGCGGGCCGCCGCGCCGGTAGCAGGCCGGGCCGGGGTCGGCGCCCGCGGAGTCGGGCCCGACGCGGTAGCGGCGGCCGTCGAAGTGGAGGACGGAGCCGCCGCCTGCCGCGACGGTGTGGATGTTCATCATGGGGGCACGCATCCGGACCCCGGCGACGAGGGTGCCCTGCGCCCGTTCGAACTCGCCCGCATAGTGCGAGACGTCCGTCGACGTACCTCCCATATCGAAGCCGACGACCCGCTCGAATCCGGCCTGTGCGGCGGTACGGGCCATGCCGACGACGCCGCCCGCCGGGCCGGACAGCACGGCGTCCTTGCCGCGGAAGTGGGCGGCTTCCCTCAGTCCCCCGTTGGACTGGAGGAACATCAGCCGGATGCCGGGCAGTTCGGCGGCGACCTCGTCGACGTACCGCCGCAGGATCGGCGAGAGATAGGCGTCAACGACGGTCGTATCGCCGCGGGGCACCAGTTTGATCAGGGGGCTGACCTCGTGCGAGCAGCTGATCTGGGTGAAGCCGAGGTCGCGGGCGGCGCGGGCGACGAGGGTCTCGTGGCCGGGGTGGCGGTAGCCGTGGAGCAGGACGACGGCCGCGGCCCGCAGTCCGTCGTCGCGGCAGGCGGCGAGCCGTTCGGTGACGGCGGCCAGGTCGAGAGGGCGGACGATACCGCCGTGCGCGTCGACGCGTTCGGGGACCTCGACGACGCGTTCGTACACCGGTGGCGGCAGTTCGATCCGGCGGTCGAAGATCCGGGGCCGGTTCTGGTAGGCGATGGAGAGGGCGTCGCCGAAGCCTTCGGTGATCAGCAGGACGGTGGGTTCGCCGCACCGTTCCAGCAGGGCGTTGGTGGCGACGGTGGTGCCCATACGGACGGCGGAGACCCGTTCGGCGGGTACGGGCTCACCGGGTCCGATGCCGAGGAGCAGCCGGATTCCGGCGACGGCGGCATCGCGGTAGCGACCGGGGTCGTGGGAGAGGAGTTTGCGGGTGACGAGCCGTCCGTCGGGCCGCCGCCCGACGATATCGGTGAAGGTGCCGCCCCGGTCGATCCAGAACTCCCAGCGTCCGGTCGTCATGCCTTCATTGTGGCGCGGGGCGGGGCGGCGGGCCCGTGCACGGGGTGCGGACGCTGCCGCCGGGGTACGGAAACACCCTGGGCGCGGATGCCTGCCGCCGCGGTACGGGGACACCCGGGGCGCGGCACGGGATCGCGCGGGCCGCCCGGGGCAGCGCTGCCTCTGCGGCAACCGCGGCTGCCGGGAGCGGTACGGCTCGGGCACGCCCGGCGGCATCGGGCCCGGGGTCCTGCGGCGTCGCGGGGTGGGCCGGGGGGCCTGCGGGCCGCCGGGCCCCCGGGCCGTTCCGGGCAGCGGGGCGCCTGCCCGGCGGCATCGTGCGGAGGGCCGGTGGTGTCCGGGGTGCCGGGCGCCCCGGACACCGGCGGGCGATCAGTGCGAAGGGGCCTCCGGGACCATTCTGCTGCGGACCGCGGTCTGGACCTCGGCCTCCTCCGCCGGATCGGCGGCCAGTCGGCGCAGTCTCTCCGCGACGCGCAGATCACCGGTCTCGGCGTGCCGGGCGGCCACTTCCCTGGTGGTCTCCTCGCAGTCCCACAGGCATTCGACGGCGAAGCCGGTGACGAAGGTGGGGTCGGTCGCGGCCAGGGCCCTGGCGGCGCGGCCGCGGAGCCCGGAGGAGGCCGTCTCCCGGTAGACATGGCGCAGGACGGGCGCGGCGCAGGTGATGCCGAGCCGGCCGGTGCCGTCGACGAGGGTCCACAACAAGGGGGCATCGGGGCCGTCGGCCCGGACGGTCTCCCGGAGGGCGCCGAGGACGAGCATGCTGTCACCGGCCCCGCCCCGGCAGGCGAGCACACCGGCGGCCGAGGCCCCGAGGGCGTCGGGCCGGTGGACCCAGCTCCGGGCCCGGTCGACCGCGGCTTCGCCGCACATGCGCTCGAAGGCGGCGACGGCGGCCTCGGCGACCGTACGGGAGCCGGTGGCGACGGCGTACTCGACGAGGTCGAGGAGTACGGGGTCCTGGCGTTCGGCGAGGTAGTGCAGGGCGGCGCAGCGTGCGCCGTCGGCGCCGTCGCGGGCGGCCACGACGATGGCGGGCCGGTCGGCGTCGACGGCGACGGCCGCCAGGCAGCGGGCGGCGGGCACATGCAGCGGGGTGCCGCGCTCCAGACCCTGGTCGGCCCAGTCGAAGACGGCCTGCACGCTCCAGCCGGGCCGGGGGCCGGTCGGGCGCAGCTGGCGCTGCCAGCGGTCGAAGGAGCCGGCTTCCCTGGCCGCGCGGACGCGGCCGCCGACGGCGGCCCGGGGGTCCTCCTCCCAGAGCCGCCACGGCCGGGGTTCGTAGGCGTCGCGGACGGCGACGGCCAGTTCCGCTTCGCCCTCGGGCGTGGCGGGGAACCGGGCGAGGACGGGTTCGGCGAGGGCGCGCAGTCCCGCGTCGTCGTCACGGAGCGCAAGCTCGTCGAGGGCCCACTGCCAGTTGGCGCCGCGGGCCGCGTAGTCGCGGAGCAGTGCGAGGGCGTCCCGCCTGCCGTACGAGGCGAGGTGTCCGAGGACGGCGAGCGCGAGGCCGGTCCTGCTCTCGTCGTCGTCCACGGCGTCCTCGGCACCGCCCAGGTGCCGCCGGATCTCGTCCAGGCCCCCGTGGAGGTCGAGGTAGAGCCGGGCGTAGTACAGGGAGCGGTTCTCGACCTGCCAGTCGTGGCGGGGGTCGTTGAGCACACAGTGGTTGAGGGCGGCCAGCGCCTCGCCGCGGGGGGCGGCCAGCGCGTGCAGGGTGCCGTCTCCGCGGCCCCTCTGCAGCAGGCCGAGCAGCGTACCGCTCGGCGCTATGACTGGTTCGAACATGGGGAAAGCCTCACATCAAGCTCTCGACGCAACCGGGGAACGAAGACGGTCAGGCCGCGCAGCGGCCCGAGGAGCAGTTCCTCACCGGGTGGTGCGTCGTCCGCGCCCTCTGCTGGGTATCGACCATCTTCCTCGCCTCTCGTCGGTGGGTCCCAGGGGAAATCCCGGTGATGTCCGGGGCAGGACCCGTCGTCATGATGACCCACCCATATCGCCACCGCGACCACATTTACGACGCCCCTCCCCGGGGGCCTCGCGCAGCGCGCGCGAGGCCCCCGGGGAGGGCGCCGGAAACTCTCCGTGACGAACGGCGCGGGCCGGGTCGGGGGTCAGCGGTCGCCGGGTTCCCCGAACAGCTCCAGAAGCTCTGTCTTCCCAAACATTCGCGCGGTATCCACGGCGGACGGGGTTCCGGCCGCGGGATCGGCGCCGTGCGCCAGCAGGACCCGGACGACCTCGTCCTCGCCCTTGAAGACGGCGCCGGCGAGGGGCGTCTGGCCTCGGTCGTTGGCCCGGTCCGCGGCGGCGCCGCGGGCGAGGAGGGCTTCGACCGCCGGCGCGTGGCCGTGGTAGGCCGCCAGCATCACCAGGGTGTCGCCGCGGTCGTTGGTGAGGTTCGCGGGCACTCCGGCGTCGATGTACGCGGCGAGCGCCTCGGTCTCCCCCCGGCGCGCCAGGTCGAAGACCTTGGTGGCCAGTTCGACCACGTCCCGGTCGGGGGACTCACTCATCTCGGGGACCGCCTTTCACTGGGATTCGCTCCGTTTCCGGCCATCCGACCTGGGAGTACGGCGGGAACGGCCGTACGAGCGACGGACAGCGTACTGCCCGCGCGGCGTGCCGCCACCGCCCGTTCCCGCCGGGATCCACCCCACGGCGGGACACGGACGGGGACATTTGCCACGCCGTCCGGTCCGGCCCGGCGCGCAGCACTCCCCCGGCGGCGCGGCCGCTCCGGGGGGTGCCGGGCGGCCCCATCGGGGCCCCGGCGGCACGACACCATCCCCCAGTGCAGTGAAATGCACAACTTTTCACCCTTTTGCACCTTTAATCACATATGCACTTCCTGTGAGGCTGGAAGTACTCAAGGTGACTGTCCCCTCACCCAGGAGAACATCATGATCCTCTCCATCTCCGGCGTGGTCCTGCTCGCGATCATCGTCTTCCTCTTCTTCAAGAAGGACGGACTCAAGGCGTCCCACGCCCTCGTCTGCGCGCTCTTCGGCTTCTTCCTGGCGGGCACCGCGATCGCCCCCAGCATCACGGCCGGCAGCGAGAGCCTCGCCGGCCTCCTGGGCGGGATCAAGTTCTGACGGCCGCCCCGTCCCGCTCATCCCGCCCCGAACCCCCGAGGAGTACGACGTGGCCCGGCGACCACTCCCCCGCATTCTGAGCAGCGGAACCGCGCAGCTCGCCCGGAGCCGGGAGTTCGCGCGGTCGGCCGCCGACGGTGCCGCGGACGTCCTCCACCCGCTGATCACCCTCTCCCGGGGGCTGCGGGAGCTGACCGGACTGGCCCGGCGGAAATGGGCCGACACCCCGAAGGAGAAGCGCGGTCCCACGCTCTTCTTCACGGGGGCCGGAGTCCTGGCGGTCGCGTTCATCCCGTACGGGCCCCTCACGGCCCTGATCACGGTGATGGCCGCGGCCGCCTGGAAGGGGCGGGCGCGGCCGCCCGTGGACACCGGGCCCGACGAGGCCGCGACCGCGCGGCTCCAGGCCGTCTACGAGGCCCTGGTGCCGTACTTCTCGGTTCCCGAGGACCCGGCTCCGCTCTTCGCGCACGGCGGACAGTGGCAGTCCGCCCTGCACGACCCCGCCTTCGACGGCGCGGGGCGCCCGACCGCGCTGCGCATCACGTATCCGGCGTACTTCACCGACGGCGAACCGGCGGCCCGGGCCCGGGTCGAGCAGGTGCTGCACGCCAAATCGGGCCGCGGCCGGGAGTACCGCTTCGTCTGGGACGAGGAGGCGAACGAACTCTTCATGACCGTGCTGCCCGCGCTGCCCGCCACGGTCGCCGCCCAGCGCTTCGTCACCGCCCCCGGCGAGACCGTCCTCGGCTTCACCGACGAGGGCGCGGTCCCCCGGACCCTCCCGGTCCTGGACACGGAACCGGCCGGCCACCCGGACGGCGGAACACCGAGGGACGCCACCCCGGTGATCTGGCGGACCGGGCCCCGCTCGGCCGAACCCCATCTGCTGGTGGCGGGCGAGCCCGGCAGCGGCACCTCGACCCTGCTGCGGTCGATCGCCCTCCAGGCCCTCCCCCACGGCGATGTCGTGGTCGTGGAGGGCGGCGGCACCGGCGACCACGCCTGTCTGGCGGGCCGGGTCGGGGTACCGGCCGTCGAGTCCTCCCTCGCCGGGGCGGTCTCCGCGCTGGAGTGGGCGTCCCGGGAGACCGAGCGGCGGCTGATCGCGGCGAACCGGGCCCGCCAGGCCGGACTGCCCGCGCCCCCGGACACCCGGCGGCCGCTGTGGATCCTGGTGGACCGGCCGTCCGCCCTCGGACATCTGGCCGCGGCGGACGGCCGGCCCGATCCGCAGGAGCTGCTCCGGATCCCGCTGCGGCACGGCCGGGCGGCCGGGGTGGTCGTGGTGGTGGCCGAGCAGACGGACTGCCTCGACGATCTGACCGAGGCCGTACGGACCCACACCCGGGCCCGGGTGGTACTGGGGCCGCTGCGCGCGGAGCAGGTCGAAGCGGTCCTCGGCGGTCCGCCGCCGACCACACCCCTGCCGCACACCCCACCGGGCCGCGGCTATGCCCGGCTCGGCACCGGACCGGTCCTCCGGCTCCAGGTCCCGGCGGTCCCGGACCCCTACGACGACGCGACCTCGGAGGGCCTGCGCGAAGCCGTACTGGAACTGCTTCCGGAGCGCCACGACGAGCTGCCGCAGGTACCGGCCGCCGCCGAACCCGTGGAGCTCACGGCCGGGCGGACGGCGCCGGCCGGGGCACCGGGCCCGGTCCCCGCGGAGGGCTGAGGAACAGCGCGGGGACCGGGCCCGCCACGGCCACGGAGCGCCCCGCGCGTACCCCGGGCACCGCCCGCCGGTTCACTCGGTACGCCGGGGCCTTCCGCGCCACGCGGGTCCCGGCGGCCCGCGCCCGTCAGGCGACGAAGGTACGGGGTCCCTCCGCGCCCGTCGTACCGCCCTTCTCCACCAGGCGTGCCGCCGCCGCCAGCCGTACCGCCGCCTCCTCCGCGACCGGGCCGGAGACCGTGAACGGCAGCCGTACGAACCCTTCGAAGGCCCCGTCGACCCCGAACCGCGGTCCCGACGGCACCCGGACCCCGACCCGCTCACCGGCCTCGGCGATCCGGGAGCCCGAGAGACCACCGGTCCGCACCCACAGGGTCAGCCCGCCGCCGGGCACGGTGAACTCCCACTCCGGAAGCTCCCGGCGGACGGCGGCGACCAGCGCGTCACGGTTCTCCCGCGCCTGCGACCGCCGCACGGCGACCGCCTCCTCCCAGCCCCCGGTGCCCATCAGCCAGTTGACGCCGAGCTGCTCCAGCACGGGCGTCCCCAGATCGGCGTAGGCGCGGGCGGAGACCAGGGAGCGGATCACATCGGGGGCGGCCCGGACCCAGCCGATCCGCATCCCGGCCCAGAACGCCTTGCTCGCGGAGCCGACCGTCACCACCGTGCTGCCCGCCGGATCGAAGGAGCAGACCGGCCGGGGCAGGTCGAGGCCCTCGTCGAGATGGAGTTCGGACATCGTCTCGTCGACGACCAGCACGGTGCCCGCGGAGCGGGCCGCCTCCACCAGGGCGCGGCGCCGGTGATCGTCCGCCAGCGCGCCGGTCGGATTGTGGAAGTCCGCGACGACGTACGCCAGCCGGGGCGCCGCCTCCCGCAACACCTGCCGCCAGCGGTCCAGATCCCAGCCGCCGAGCCCCTCCTGCATGGCGACGGGCACCAGGCGGGCCCCGGCCTCGCGCATCAGCTGGAGGATGTTGGCGTACGACGGCGACTCCACGGCGATCCGCTCACCGCGCCCGGCGAACAGATGGCAGAGGGCGTCCATCGCGCCCATCGCACCCGTGGTGACCATGATCTGCTCGGGCATGGTGGGAATACCGCGGGCCGTGTACCGGTCGGCGAGCATCTGCCGCAGGACCGGAATGCCCGCCGGATAGTCGCCGTGGGTGTGGGCGTACGGCGGCAGCTCCTCCAGGGCCCCCTGGACCGCCCGGGTCAGCCACGGCTCGGGCGCGGGCAGAGCCGCACAGCCCAGGTCGATCATGGAGCCGAGGGATTCGGGCGGCAGCGGTTCCAGGCCGCGCGCGGGCAGCGGGTTCCCGGCCGGGACAGCGGTCCAGCTCCCCGCTCCGCGACGGGATTCGAGGAAGCCCTCCGTGCGCAGCGCCTCGTAGGCGGCGGCCACCGTCGTCCGGCTGACGGCCAGCGCCAGTGCCAGTTCCCGTTCGGCGGGCAGCCTGGTCCCGACCGGCACCCGCCCCTCCAGCACCAGCACCCGGATGCCGTCGGCGAGCGCACGGTAGGCGGGGGGCTTACGGGTGCCGGGCCCGGCCGGCCGGGGCTGCTGGGCGGCGAGCTGACGGGCCAACTGGGCCGCGCCCACTGCAGAGGTCCACCGAGACAAGGAAATCAGTCCACCTTCCGCGAATTGGCCATGGATGGCATCTGCGCCATGGCCACAGGGTGTCATGAGTCAGTCCAGTGTCACCAGGAGGGGTGGAAACCGTGTCCACAGAGCAGGCTCCCGAAGGGCCCGGCCGGCCCGCTGCCGTAGCGCCCGGAACACCGCAGGCCCGCCGGGACCGGCAGCTCGCGCGGCGGCTGATCCAGCTCTACGCGGGGCTGCTGCTCTACGGACTGAGCTGTGCGCTGATCCTCCGCGGCGGTCTCGGCCTGGAACCGTGGAACGTCCTCCACCAGGGGCTGTCCGAGCTGACCGGTCTGTCGATGGGGGTGGTGATGACCACGGTCGGCGCCCTGGTGCTGCTCCTGTGGATCCCGTTCAAGCAGCGGCCCGGTCTGGGCACGGTCTCCAACGTCGTCGTGATCGGGTTCGCCATGGACGCGGCCCTCCTCGTCCTCCCGGAGCCGGACGGACTGGCCGTACGGATCCCGGTGACGGCCGCCGGGATCGTGCTCAACGGGGTGGCGACGGGCCTCTACATCGCGGCCCGGTTCGGACCGGGGCCCCGGGACGGCATCATGACCGGTCTGCACCGGGCGACCGGGCTCTCCATCCGGCTGGTGCGGACCGTCGTCGAGGTGACGGTCGTCACCAGCGGCTTCCTGCTGGGCGGCTCGGTGGGTGCCGCGACCATCGCCTACACCCTGGCGATCGGGCCGCTGGCCCAGTTCTTTCTGCGCTTCTTCGCCCTCCCGGAGCAGCCGGGCGGCGGCACGGTGGTGGCCCGCGGCACCCCCGGCCGGGTGATACTGCGGCGGTGACCAGCGTTTCCGGCCCCGCGCCCCATCCGTATCTGGACCACCCCTCGGTCCTGCCGTTCGCCCATCGCGGCGGCGCGGCGGACGGGCTGGAGAACACCGCGGCCGCCTTCCGGCGCGCCGCGGCCCTCGGCTACCGCTGGTTCGAGACCGATGTGCACACCACGGCCGACGGACGCCTCGTCGCCTTCCACGACGCTTCGCTGGACCGGGTCACCGACGCCCGGGGCCGGATCGCGGAGCGGCCCTGGAGCGAGGTGCGGCGGGCCCGGGTGGGCGGCACGGAGCCGCTGCCGCTCTTCGAGGAGCTGGTGGAGGAGTTCCCCGAGGCCCGCTGGAACGTCGACGTCAAGGCGGAGTCGGCGCTGGAGCCGCTGCTCGGGCTGATCCGCCGGGCGGACCTGTGGGACCGGGTGTGCGTGGGGTCGTTCTCGGAGGCCCGGGTCGCCCGTGCGGCCCGGACGGCCGGGCCCCGGCTGGCGACCTCGTACGGCACGGGGGGCGTGGTGGCGCTGAGGATGCGCTCCCTCGGGATTCCGGCGCCGCTGCGCACGGGCGCGGTCTGCGCCCAGGTGCCCGAGTTCCACGGCGGGGTCCGGGTGGTGGACCGGCGGTTCGTGCGGGCGGCCCATCGCAGGGGGCTCCAGGTCCACGTCTGGACGGTCAACGAGGCGGACCGGATGCGGGCCCTCCTCGACCTGGGGGTGGATGGCATCATGACCGATCATCCGGAGACGCTGCGCACGGTACTGACCGAACGGGGAGCCTGGGTCTGACCCGCGCGTCCGCGCCGCGAGCCACAAGAGACGACTGGGGGCGCGGTATGGCCGCAGGGACCACGGAACCGGCGGACGGACCAGGACCGCGCCCGGCGGCGCAGGACGGTGACGCCTCCGGGCGGAACGAGGCCGGGCAGGACGAGGCCGGGCTCCGGCGGCAGCGCCACGGCTGGTACTTCTACGATTTCGCCTGCTCGGTCTACTCGACCACGGTGATCACCGTCTTCCTCGGCCCCTACCTCACCGAGGTGGCGAAGGCGGCCGCGGACGGCGACGGCTACGTCCACCCGCTGGGCATCCCCCTGCGGGCTGGGTCGGTCTACGCGTACTCCGTTTCCGCCTCCCTGGTGGTGGCGGTGGTGCTGATGCCGCTGGCGGGCGCCTGGGCGGACCGTACCGGCCGGAAGAAACCCCTGCTGGCGGCCTCCGCCTACACGGGCGCCGGGGCCACCGCCGCCCTGTTCCTGCTGGACGGCGACCGCTATCTGCTGGGCGCGTTCCTGCTGATCGTGGCGAACGCGTCCCTCGCGGTCTCCATGGTCCTCTACAACGCCTATCTGCCCGAGATCGCCGGGCCGGCCGAGCGGGACGCCGTCTCCTCCCGGGGCTGGGCCTTCGGCTACACCTCCGGGGCGCTGGTCCTGGTGCTCAATCTGATCCTGTACGGCGGCCACGAGCGGTTCGGCCTGTCGGAGTCGGAGGCGGTACGGATCTGCCTGGCCTCGGCCGGGCTGTGGTGGGGCGCGTTCACCCTGATCCCGCTGCGCAGGCTCCGGGACCGCAGGATCCCGGCCGCGGAGCGCGCGGCCGCCCTGTCGGGGCCGCGCCAGCTGCTGGCCGTACTGAAGGACATGCGGCGCCATCCGCTGACGCTGTCGTTCCTGCTGGCGTACCTCGTCTACAACGACGGGATCCAGACGGTGATCTCCCAGGCCTCCGTCTACGGCAAGGAGGAGCTGGGCCTCGGCCAGACCACGCTGATCGTGGCGGTCCTGCTGGTCCAGGTGCTGGCCGTGGCCGGGGCACTGAGCATGGGACGGCTGGCCAGGACGTACGGCGCCCGGCGCACCGTCCTCGCGTCGCTCGCCGTCTGGACCCTGATCCTGACGGCCGGCTACCTCCTGCCCGCCCGGGCCCCGGTCTGGTTCTTCGCGCTGGCGGCGGCGATCGGGCTGGTCCTCGGCGGCAGCCAGGCCCTGTCCCGGTCGCTCTTCTCCCATCTGGTGCCGCGCGGCAAGGAGGCCGAGTACTTCGCCGCGTACGAACTGAGCGACCGGGGGCTGAGCTGGCTCGGGCCGCTGGTCTTCGGACTGGCGTACCAGATCACCGGCAGTTACCGGGACGCGATCCTCTCGCTGGTGATCTTCTTCGCGCTCGGGTTCGTCCTGCTGGCGCGGGTCCCGATGGGCCGGGCGGTGGCCGCCGCGGGAAATCCTGTACCGGACCGGATTTAGACGTTGAAGTAAAAGGCCGGTAGTGTACGCGTTTGGCCTGCCAGGCGGACCGTTACTGCGCACTGTGGAAGCGACATCACTGGGTGACACTTTCTGCCAGATGTGACAAACCGGGCGCCGGTGGGTACCCCAACACAGGGGAAAGCAGCGGCACGACGGGCGACGCATGACCCGGAACGGGAATCTTTACGGCCGACCGGACGTTGACCGGATGACGACGACAGCGACACCTGTCCTGTGGGCGACAAGCCCGGGAGGCACGATTCATGAGTGAGCGAGCTCTCCGCGGCACGCGGCTCGTGGTGACCAGCTACGAGACGGACCGTGGCATCGACCTGGCCCCGCGCCAGGCGGTGGAGTACGCATGCCAGAACGGACATCGGTTTGAGATGCCGTTCTCGGTGGAGGCGGAGATTCCGCCGGAGTGGGAGTGCAAGGCGTGCGGCGCCCAGGCACTCCTGGTGGACGGCGACGGCCCCGAGGAGAAGAAGGGCAAGCCCGCGAGGACGCACTGGGACATGCTCATGGAGCGGCGTACTCGCGAAGAGCTGGAAGAGGTACTGGCCGAGCGTCTGGCGGTGCTGCGCTCCGGCGCGATGAACATCGCGGTTCATCCGCGGGACAGCCGCAAGTCCGCGTGATGCCGTCCGTCCGGACCGCCTGACGGTACGGACGGAGCAGGTCGGCCGAACCCTGCAAGCGAAGAACGCCCGTGGGCCGGGACACAGATCATGTGTCCCGGCCCACGGGCGTTTCTACCGGTACGGCCCGGGGGTGCGGACGTCCCCGGTGCGGCCGCACCCCCGGGAGCCGGGTCGTCCCCGCCCGCCCGGTGCAGGGAGAGGTGGAGGCGCTGGAGCCGGCCGGGCTCCGGCGCCCGGCCTCGGACGGCGGGGCATGGGCGAGGGTGTACGAGGGTCTCCGGAGGAGGCGCAAGCCCCGCCCTCCGGGCGGACGGCGCTACCTTGCGGACACGTCCTGGGCGGAACGGCTACGGCCTGTCGTCGGCGTCGGGGCGGATGACCCGGCCCTCGATGACCCTCGGCGGCTGGTCCGTGCGGTCCGGGCCGGGGGACGGGGCAGCCGCCGGGTCCGGGTGGATGACCTCGCCGGGGACGACCTTGCCGTCGGGGCGGTGCATCCTGGCCTGATTGAAAGCGTCCCCGAGGGTACCGGGAGCCGCGGCGCGTACCCGGCGCTCCAGGGACCGCTGGGTGAAGCGGCTGAGCCACTTGCGGACCGGGGGCACGAGCAGTGCCAGCCCCAGGACGTCCGAGGCGAAGCCCGGGACCATGATCAGAACTCCGCCCAGCATCAGGAAGCCGTTGCCCGAGGAGTCGGGGGCGGCGCCCGGCGCCTCCGGCTGCTGCTGGCGCTGGAGGGTCTCCGTGAGGTTCCGGAAGGCGTTGCGGCCGGCCTGCTTCACGATCGCCGCCCCGCCGACCGCCTGCGCGATCAGCAGCGCCAGTACGGGGAGCGTGCCGATCGCGCCGCCGACCAGGACCAGCAGCCAGATCTCCAGAGCGAACCAGGCGGCGGAGCCGAGCAGGATGAACAGGCGGGCGCGGGAGCGCTGGGGTGCCCTCGGGGGCACAGGGCCGGTCGTCATGACCCCAGTGTGCCTGGGTGGGCGGCGCAACGGGACAGCCGGGTGATCATTTCCATCGGAGGGCCCGGGGGACGGCCCGGTCGGGCCGTGGAGGACCGGGGACTCGGTCCCGGCCCCGGGGGCCGTGCTCCGCGCCCGGGAGGCCGCGGGACGCCCCGGGAGGCCCGGCGGGCCGCACGCCGCGAGGCCGCCGCCGGGTGCAGCCGTAACGCCGGTACCGGCTTCCCGGGCCCGCGGGACGGACCGGGCGGCATACCGGGGTCCGGAGGAGCCTCCGCGCCGCGGCAGGCCCGCGGGGGCCCGCCCCTGCGGCGACACGGCACGGCGGGGGCGGGGGCCTCAGGGGGTCGAGCGGCCCCGGAAACGGTTCGCCCGGTCCGACAGGCCCCAGCCCGCGACCCGCCACAGCGCCTCGACGGCGATATCGCGGTTCATCTTGGAGTCGCCCAGCTCCCGCTCGACGAAGGTGATCGGCACCTCCACCACGTGATAGCCCACGGCCACCGCCCGGCGCGCCAGGTCGACCTGGAAGCAGTAGCCCTGGGAGGCGACCTCGGAGAGCCCGAGCCCGCGCAGGGTCTCCGCCCGGAAGGCCCGGTAGCCGCCGGTGACGTCCCGGATTCCGATGCCGAGGAGCAGACGGGAGTAGGTGCTGCCGCCGCGGGAGAGGAACTCCCGGTACTTCGGCCAGTTCACCACCCGGCCGCCGGGGACCCAGCGCGAGCCCAGGACGAGATCGGCGCCCTTGAGCGCGGTGAGCAGCCGGGGCAGTTCCTCGGGCTGGTGGGAGCCGTCGGCGTCCATTTCGATCAGTACGCCGTACTCGCGCTCCAGACCCCAGGCGAAGCCCGCGAGATAGGCCGCGCCGAGGCCCTCCTTGCCCTTGCGGTGCAGCACATGGACCTGCTCGTCCTCCGCGACCAGCTCGTCGGCGAGCTTTCCCGTGCCGTCGGGGCTGTTGTCGTCGGCGACCAGCACGTCCGCGTCCGGCACCGCGGTACGGACCCGGGAGACGATCTTCTTGATGTTCTCCGCCTCGTTAAAGGTCGGAATGATCACCAAGGCCCGGCCGAGCGGGCCGTACCGCCTCTGGGCTTCGCGGCCCTTAGCGCCCTCGTTCACTGCTGCCCCTTCATGTCGTGCACAGGGACCCACCTTAGCGATCGCCGGACGGCGGACCGCGGCGGCTCGGTCCGGGGGTGTCGGGAACCGGCCGCCGGACCGGGTGAAGGGCAGGTTCCGGCGGCGCGCGGAGGCGGCGGAGTGCTGCGCTCCGGAAGGGGCGGGGGCGGGTTCCGGGCGGTCCCGGCGGGCGGTCCGGCCCGGCGGGCGCGGTGCCGGCGCGGGCTCGGCGCACGGGCGGAGAGGGAGGTGCGGAGGTAAAAGAGGGAGGTGCGGAGGTACGGATCGGGGACCGGCGTCCTTCGGGCCGACCTGGGACCCGCCGGCTGCGGGTCGACCGAGAGCCGTTGTCTACTGAACGCCGGACCCCTATCCGGGTCACACCTGCCGACCGGCCGAAACCTTCCCTCGCTCCCGAAGCGCGGGCGCTGGACCTGGCTCCCAGTGGCAGTGCCCCGGTGCGGTGCACTGCCCCATGACCCAGCGGCGGTCGGGATGCGAGGAAAAGCCCTGCCGGTCGGACGTCCCGTGGTGGACGGGGCCGAACCTACCGGCCCGTGGGCGCTCCATGTCAACAGTGGTGCGATCTGCGCGGTTTGCCCAATTCGCCCGACCAGCACCAAAGATCCGCAGGTAGCGGCGGATACCCCGAACACCCTGGCCTATGGAGCGAAATATCCGGACGTCACCCGTTCAGACGATCGAAGACGGTGCGTCCGGCGACCACCGTGCGCAGACAGAGCGGCAGTTCGGCGCCGGGGGTCAGATCCGGCAGGCCGGGGGTGCCGGAGCGCGGGTCGGTGGACCAGCGCGCCACCCGGTCGTCGGGGGCCTGGACGACGAGCGCCCCCGTCTGCCAGAGCGCATAGTCCGCGGGGGCGCCGGGGACCAGGATCCCCGCGTCGTCCCGGCCGATCGCCCGCCAGCCGCCGCGGGTGTGGGCGGTGAAGGCGGCCCGGACGGAGATCCGGTGTCCGGGGGTGCGGTGGAAGGCGGCGGCCCGGACGGTGCCCCAGGGGTCGAGCGGGGTCACGGGGCTGTCCGAGCCCAGGGCGAGGGGCACCCCGGCGCGGAGCAGGGCGGCGTACGGGTTGAGGGCGCGGGCCCGTTCGGCGCCGAGCCGTTCGGCGTACATGCCGTCGGCGCCGCCCCAGGCGGCGTCGAAAGCGGGCTGTACGGATGCGGTCAGCCCGAACTCGGCGAAGGCGGCGATGTGTTCGGGGGTGAGCAGTTCGGCGTGTTCGACGCGGTGGCGGGCGGCGCGGATCCGGGCCGTACCCACGCGTTCGGCGGCGGCTCGCACCCCCTCGACGACGGCGCTGAGCGCGGCATCGCCGATGGCGTGGAAACCGGCCTGCAGGCCGGCCTCGGTGCAGGCGGCGACATGGGCGGCGACGGCGTCCGCGTCGAGGTGGAGGGTGCCGGTGTGGTCCGCGTCGGCATAGGGGGTGTGCAGACAGGCGGTGTGGGAGCCGAGGGAGCCGTCGGCGAACAGATCGCCCGCGGCGCCGAGGGCGCCCAGCCGCCGGATCCGTTCGGCACCCTTCGCGTCTGCGATGCGTTCGGCCCAGTAGCCGACGACACGGGGGCCCGGCCCCTCGGCGGCGAGGCCGAGCAGCCCCGTGAAGTCCGCCTCGTCGGAGATCTCGGGGCCGGCGCATTCGTGGACGGTCCCGATCCCGAGCGACACGGCGCGGTCCAGGGCGGCGCGCTGGGCCGCCGTGCGCTGGGCAGGGGTGACGGCGCCGTAAGCGGCCGCCCGTACGGCGTGGTGGGCCGCGGCCGTGAGGGGCGCCTCGGGGTGGTAGCCCGGCAGCCCGGCGACACCCGGCACCAGGTCCAGCAGGGCGGTGGTGACCACGGCCGAGTGGACGTCGATACGGGGCAGGTAGAGGGGTCGGCCGCCGGTCGCCTCGTCGAGTTCGGCCCGGGACGGCGGCCGCCGCTCGGGCCAGCGGGCCGCATCCCAGCCGCCGCCGAGCAGTACGGCGTCGCCGGGGCGGCCGGCGGCGTACTTCCGGACGAGCGCGAGCGCGTCCGTGAGACCGGTGGCGCCGGAGAGGTCGAGGCCGGTGAGCGCGAGTCCGGTGGCGGTGGTGTGCACATGTGCGTCGGTGAACGCGGGGGTGACGAGGGCGCCGGCGAGGTCGATGGTCTCGTCGACCCCGTCGGTGAACGCGTCGGCCGCCCCTTCGGAGCCCACCCAGGCGATATGCCCCCGCTCGACGACCATGGCGGTGGCGAAGGGGTCGGCGGGGCTGTGGACTTCTCCGCCGCGCAGCAGGACCGTGCGGCTGTCGCCGCCGGTGGAGGCGCCGGGGGCGGGGGCGGTGCGATCACTCATGGCACCAGCGTAGGCCGTGCCCGAAGGCCCGGGGCGACCGCCCGGACGGCGGAGCCCGTACCCCCTGAAACGGTCCCGGACGGACCCGGGGAAACCCGTACGGCGGAGCCCGCGCCCTTGCGGACCGGGCCTCCGGAAGCAGCCCCGGCCGGGCGGGGCGTGCGGCCGGACCGGCGCGCCTCGGGCGCCGCGGCAGCGGGGCCGAGGGCAGGTCAGATGCTCGGCGGACGGGCCTCGTAGGGGGTGGAGAGCACCACGGTCGTCCGGGTGGAGACACCGGCGAGGGTACGGATACGGGTGAGCAGGTTCTCCAGCTCGACCGGGGTCGATACGCGGACCTTGAGGATGTAGTTCTCGTCGCCCGCGACGCTGTGGCAGGCCTCGATCTCGCGGACGCCCGCGAGGCGTTCGGCGATATCGTCCGGGGCGCTGGGGTCGAAGGGCTTGACCGAGATGAACGCGGTCATCGGCAGCCCCACCGCCTCCGGGTCGACCACGGCCGCGTACCCGCGGATAACACCCCGCTGCTCCAGGCGGCGGACCCGCTGATGCACCGCCGAGGTCGACAGGCCGGTGGCCTTGCCGAGGTCGGTGTAGCTCATCCGCCCGTCTTTGACGAGCAGCTCGACGATCTGACGATCCAGGTCCTCCATGAGCATCAACTTAATTGCCCGCACGGGTTCCGGCACACCGCTCGGCCGTTCGACCGGCGCGCCACCACCACTATGTGATGAACGCCACAGCATGGGAATGGTCTTGACCGTGACCGGATGGTTATCCGGGGGTCGGGATGGGAAGTGCTTGGTGTGGTCGAGGCCACATGAGCCCGGTTGGCCCACCCGAGGGGGAGAATCTCCATGCAGAGTGTCAGGAACATCCGCCGTACCGAACCGGAGCCTGTTGATCCGGCGGAGTCTGCGAGGTCTGCCGAGTTGGACGAGCTGAACGTATACGACACCTTCGAGATGTACCGGGTCGTCTGCCCGGACTGCGCGCAGCCCATCGCGCTGCTCGCCGACGAGGACGTACTCCCCGAGCACGCCCTGTGCCCCACCCCGTGGAACCCCTTCGGGCTGACGGTGTGCACGGGCACCGGCAGGCCGGCTTCGCAGGCGCGGCCGGCCGACGACACCCCGGAGCCCCAGGAGCAGGAGATGGGTCTGCTGCTGACCCTGCCCCAGGGGCTGGACTGGCGGATGCAGCCCTTCTCGCACGTCGGCGGTCCGGGCTCGCGCCCGCTGCGCCGACTGCCCGCGATGCGCGAGCGCGCGGCCTGAACCGCGGTTCCGTCACCGCATCGCCTTCACCGACCCCGTCCAAGGCCCGCCGCGGACGGGGTGCCCCGGAGAAGATCCCCGCACCGGCCGGGCGGACAGCGGCCCGCCGGGCCGGAAGCCGCCCGGACACCCTCCGCGGCGGGAGCCCTCAGCCCCTGCCGGTCTCCGGGCCGAGCAGATGGCGGGCGATCACCATCCGCTGAATCTGGTTGGTGCCCTCGACGATCTGCAGCACCTTGGCCTCCCGCATCAGCCGTTCGACGGGGAAGTCGGCCGTGTAGCCGTATCCGCCGAGTACCTGTACGGCATCGGTGGTGACGCTCATCGCCGCGTCCGTACAGAACAGCTTCGCCATGGCGGCCTCGCGGGAGTACGGCCGGCCCGCGTCCCGGAGCCGGGCGGCGGCCAGATAGAGCGCCCGGCCCGCCTCGACCCGGGTCCCCATATCGGCGAGCATGAACCGCAGCCCCTGGAAGTCGGCGATCGGCCGGCCGAACTGACGGCGTCCGGCGGCGTACGACAGAGCCTCGTCGAGGGCGGCCTGGGCCACACCGATCGCGCAGGCCGAGATGCCGAGGCGGCCCGCGTCCAGCGCGGCCAGGGCGATCGCGAACCCCTGCCCCTCCTCACCGATCCGGCGGCCGTCGGGGACCCGTACGCCGTCAAAGCTGAGCTGCGCGGTCGGTGACCCTTTCATCCCCATCTTCCGCTCGGGCACGGCCGGAACCAGCCCCTCGGCGCCGCCGGGCACCAGGAAGGCGGTGATGCCCCGGGCCCCCTCACCGCCGGTACGGGCGAAAACGGTGTGGAAGTCGGCGATACCGCCATGGGTGATCCACGCCTTGGTGCCGGTGATCACCCAGTGGTCGCCGTCGCGCACGGCCCGGGTCCGCAGGGAGGCCGCGTCGGACCCGGAGGACGGTTCCGAGAGGCAGTACGCGCCCAGCAGACCGCCGCCCAGCATGGCGGGCAGATACTCGGTCCGCTGTTCCTTGGTGCCGTATCCGGCGAGCGCGTGGCAGGCGAGCGAATGAACGCTGACGCCCAGACCCACGGTGAGCCGGGCGGCGGCCAGTTCCTCCAGCACCTGGAGGTAGACCTCGTACGGCTGGTCCCCTCCCCCGTACTCGGTGTCGTAGGGGAGGCCGAGCAGCCCGGATTCGGAGAGCAGGGTGAAGGTGTCGCGCGGGAAGTGCCCCGCGTCCTCCTCCTCGGCCGTCCGGGGGGCGATCTCCCGCTGGGCGATCTCCCGCACCAGGGCGATCAGTTCCCCGGCCTCCTCGGTAGGCAAGGTGCGTTCCACCCATTGCGTGGCGCGGTCGGACATTGCGGCGCTCTCCTCCCTGTCGGGCGCTGGGGTGTCACGCGCCCTCGGGGTGGGGACGCGTACCACCGCTCTGCTGCCGTGCCGATGCTGCCCCTCCGGATCGCGGAAGGGCCTCACGGCGGCTGTCGGCGCGTTGAGTATGCCCGATCACCGCACGGCCGTCACCAGGGGAAATCCGGACCCGGACGGGCTGCCGGGGACCGGATCCGGCCGAATGGGGCGGAACTCGTGCCCATCGCCGCCGAGGGCCCCGGGGATGGTGCGGGCGGCAGGCGGTGCGGGCGCGGACGGGCGGACCCTTCCGCTGCGGCACCGGCATCGGGCCCGGATCCGCCCCGGAGCAGACCGGCAGGCGCAGACGTGCGCTCTGCGACCCGGCCCGGGGTCAAGCCCTGGCGATATCCCTGCCCGGCATCGGCTCCGCGAGTGCGGTCCGCCATTCGGGTGCACCGAAGGGGCCGGCGAAGTACTGCGTCTCGTGTACCACCTGCCCGTGCGCGAACTCCATCATGCTCACCGAGTAGCTGGGCAGCCCGTCGTAGGTGATGACGCACTGACTCACCCAGAGATCCCCGCCGCCGACGATCCGGAGGACGGTGAAGTGCCGGCCGGCAGGGTGTCCGGCACGTTGCGCCGCGATCGTCCCGCGGCCTCGGAACCTCTCACCTGACTGCGGGTAGTCGAGGATCGCGTCCTCGGCGTAAATGGTGTGCTCGGCTTCGGTGTCCCCGCGTTCCGATGCCCGCCAGTGTTCCTCGACCGCGGCCCTGGTCCGGCTGTCGGGATCCATTGTCTTCTCCCTTCATGGCGGAGAGTCCGCCGCTCCGCGCCGTTGGTGTCTCCTCGGGTGTTCCCGCGAGGGTGTTCCCTCGAAGGTGTTCCCGCGAGGCGGGCGACCGTGGCGGAGAGGGCGTCCGGGTGCGCCCGCCGGCAGACGTGCATATGGTCCCGGAAGGGGGAGACCGGCGGAGCGGACCGGTTTCACGGGTTGTCCCGCCGAACCCTCGCGCGTATCCGAGAGGAGTTCCTTGCCATGGCGAAAGTACTGTTCGTCGTCAGCGGTGCCGCCTACTGGGTACTGAAGGACGGCACGAGGTACGCGACGGGATACTGGGCCGAGGAGTTCGCGCACCCGTACAAGATCCTCACGGACGCCGGTCACGAGGTCACGGTCGCGACGCCGGACGGCGTCATCCCGACCGTCGACATGATGAGTCTGCGCCCCGAGATGGTCGGCGGCAACGACAACGCCCTGGAGCTGGAGGCGATCATCCGTTCCGCGGAGGCGCTGCGCCGCCCGCTGCAGCTCTCGGACGTGCGCCTGGAGGACTACGACGCGGTGTACGTACCGGGCGGGCACGGTCCGATGTCGGACCTGGCCTTCGACGCCGACATGGGGCGGCTGCTGACCCGGCAGCTGGCCTCGGGCAACCCGCTGTTCATCGTCTGCCACGGCCCCGCCTCCTTGCTGGCCACCAGGATCCACGGCGAGTCGCCGTTCAAGGGCTACAACATCACCTGTTTCACCAACGAGGAGGAAGAGGGCGTCGGACTGGCCTCCAGGGTGACGTGGCTGCTGGAAACCGAGGTCCGGGAGAGGGTCGGGGTCAACTTCAGCCGCGGCCCGAAGTGGGAGCCCTACCTCGTCCAGGACCGCAACCTGGTCACCGGGCAGAACCCGGCTTCGGCCCCGGTCATGGGAGAGCGGATGCTGGAAATCCTCAAGTGATCCCGTCCCGGGGCGTACCGGGACCGTCACCCGCCCGTCCCATGCTGTTCCGGGCCGCAGTCCGATGACTCGCACGTGCTCGCCTTCAACGACGGTCCGGCCGATCCGGGCGCGGGCGGGCGGACCGGGAGCGGGCGGCCCGTCTGCTCACAGCAGGCCGAGTGACTTCAGCACCCGGTACTGGCTCGGAACCGGGTGGACCGGCCAGATGAGGTAGCAGACCCCGCCCGTACCACTTCTGACCCTGCCGTTCGCGTCGTAGCGCTTGGTGCGGAGCCAGATGTTCTCCCACTCACGGCGCAGATAGACGCGGCGGACGGCGGCATTGCTTTCGGAGGCCGGGTCGTTGGCGATCACATCGCCGTCCGGGGTGAAGCCGACGACGGTCATCAGATGGCCCGCCGTCCCGTAGCCCGCGCCCGTCAGCTCCTCCTTGCGGAAGGACTGCGACGTTATGGCGGGGATGCCGGCCCGGACCAGACGCTCCAGTTCGGTGAGCGAGCCCAGCCGGGTCACCACGGCGTTCATCCCCGGGTAGCTCGCGGCGTAGGCCGTGCTGAAGGGCCAGTTCCCGCAGCCCTGGTACTGGTAGTCGTAGGTGAACCGGGCCGCGTGGCAGACCTGGGGGTCGTCGTACGCGGGATCCACCCAGGACAGTTCGCCGGCGGTGGGCTTGCGCCCCCAGTACTCGATGATCATCTGGGCGGAGGTGGGGCTGCACCAGGCCTCGCCGCCGTTGTCGTACTCGGGATAGCGCCCGATATGGATGTTCTGCGAGTAGCGCGGCACGGCCAGTTCACGGGCGGGCGCGGGGGTGGTCGCGGGCACGGTGAAGCGGTCCGGAACGTCCGAGGCCATGGCGCCGAGCCGCCATACGGTGGGGGTGAGCCCGCTGCCGGGCCTGCGGTAGAGGGTGAGCCGGAGCCGGTACGCGGCGAGCCGCAGCCCGCTCGCCGCGTCGTCGACGGAGAAGGTGTCGGTCCAGATGCTCGCACGGCCGTCCGTCTGGCCGTCGACCGAGGTGCGCCGGATGTCGCCGTCGCCCGAGGCCCAGCGGCCCATGACGAACCAGGGGGTGGCGGTGCCGTCCGAGTAGGTGCCGCTCAGCTCGGCCTGGAGCCAGGTGCCGGCCGGGGTGTGGGCGTTCCAGGAGGCGATCACCTCCGTCGCGGGGACCGCGGGCCGGTGCTCGGCCGAAACCCAGACGGCGTACTCCCACGGTTCGGTGCGCCCGGTGTGCGGATCGGTGTAGTCGGTGACCCCGGCGGACCGGCCGATGACCACGCCGGGGCGGCGGCCCGCGACGGCCCGGGTGCCGTCGGCGCTGCCGCAGCGCCAGTCGGTGTAGGAGGTCCAGAAACGGTTGTCCACGAGCCGGGCGGTCCTCACGGGGGCGGTGGGCGGTACGGGTGCGGCGGGCGGCGCCGCGGCGCGGGCGGCTGTGGTGGTGGTGAGCGCCCCCGTACCGGCAGCCGCGATCGCGGCGCCCAGCAGGGTCCTGCGCGTGGTGGCTCTGGCCATGACGACCCCCAGGATCGGTCGCGCTGCCGCGGGCAGCGCTGCGGACGGAACGGACTCGGCCGCCGCGCCGGAGCCGCGGGTCCGGACCGGACGGCGCACGCCACTATCACCCGCGGCCCGTCCCCGGTGCCAGCGTTCACGGCCCGCGCCGTCCATCAATATTGGTCCGACCAATGGCAGTGGTCCCGGGCCTCCGGCGCCTCCCGCCCGGGCGGAGGCCGGGCGGCCGTCGCGTACCGGCATAGGCTGGGCCCATGGAGCACGAGCCGGGGAGCCCGGCAGGAGCCGCGCGCCACGGGCTGGACCCGCTGGCCGGTGAACTGTCCGCCGCGGACCCGTCCTGCGGTCCGGTGCGGCTGATCGCGGTCGACGGTCACGCCGGGTCGGGCAAGACGACCTTCACCGCCCGGCTCGCGGCCGCGCTCGCCCCCCGGGTGCCGGGCGGCGAGGTCCCGGTACTCCATCTCGACGACCTCGCGAGCCACGAGGCCCTGTTCGGCTGGACCGGGCGCCTGCTCGACCAGGTGGTCGATCCGCTGGCCCGGGGCGTGACGGCGCACTACGAGCCGTACGACTGGAACACACGCCGCTTCACGGCGCCGCGCGCCCTGCCCGCCGCCCCCGTGGTCCTGATCGAAGGGGTCGGTGCCGGACGGGCCGCGGTCCGCCCCCATCTGACCCGGCTGCTCTGGCTGGAGCGGACACCCGACGAGTCGTGGCCGCGCGGCCGGCAGCGCGACGGCATCGGGCTTTCGGCCTTCTGGGACGGCTGGACCGTGGCCGAGACCCGTCATTTCCTGGCCGATCCTTCGCGTCCGTACGCCGACATTCTGGTGAGGGAGCGCAATGAGGGATACGAGTTGCTCCCGGGACACCCCACGACCGTATGAATGCATCAGATCATCACATAGAGTGACTACTCCTGTCGGTCGCACAGAGGTGTCGGGAATCCGCCTCATGAGTGCCCGAACTCCGCTTGACCCGGGGGGTGTACAGGTCTTACGTTCTCAATGTGCGGCTTTTGAGGCCGCCGCAGACGCGAAGCCCCCGGTTGTTCCCCCGTGATCGGGGGCTTCGTTCTGTCCTCTCCCGGGCTCGGTCCCGGGCCACGCCGACCTCGCCCCCTCACCCTCGGTCACCACAGCCGTATCACCTCGCCGCCCTTAAGCCGCACCCCCCTGCGCAGGTACGATGCCCTCCCGTGGGGGCACTTCCCGTCCGCATCAAGGCGGTTCAGTCGGTGTACTTATGGGGGACCTGATGGACCTCGGCACGCAGGGCGCTCCGGCCCCGGCCGATCTCGCCTGGGCGCGGGGTGTGGACGCCTACACGATGGGGGCCTATCCGCAGGCCGAGGAGGAGTTCCGTACCGCGGTACGCCTCGATCCCGGAATGGCCGACGGCTGGCTCGGGCTGCACGCCCTGCGGGTCGACACCACCAACGCTCTGCTGCGGATGTACCGCGCCCGGGACCGGTTCGGCGAGCAGCGGGCCCGGCACCGCCGGGCGCTCAACTCCTGGTACTGGCTGGGCTGGTGGGTGCAGCCGGTGCTGGAGAGCCCGCGCGATCTGCTGCTGGCGCACGCGTCCCACTGGCTGGACGGGCGCCATGTCCCCGAGCTGGACCGGGCGCTGGCCGGGCTGCCGCCGGTCGACACCGATCCGCAGGTACGGTTCCTGCACTCCTGCCGCGCCTATCTGGTCAAGGACTGGGAGCAGCTCGTCCGGCACACGGAGCCGCTGGTCGGTGACGCGCTCCTGGGTATCGAGGCGGGGCTGTTCGCCGGGATGGCGCGGGTGCGGCTGGAGATGTACGGGCAGGCGGAACCGCTGCTCTCGGCGGCCCTGATGCGCTGCCGCAGCGAGCAGCCGCAGCGCAAGGAGCTGCGGTACTGGCTGGCGCGGGCCCACGAGGGCACCGGCAGGACCGCCGCGGCCCTGCCGCTGTACCGGGCGGTGCACCGGGTCGACCCGGGGTTCATGGACACCTCGGCCCGGCTGGCCGCCATCGCCGAGTACGACGGTACGGATCCGGTGGAGACCGGTTCGTACCACGACGATCCGGCCGGGGCCGGGCTCGCGGTCTCCCTGGCCGGCTACGGGCCGGGGCAGGAGACCGTGGAGGCGGAGGACGGGATGCCGCCGCCGGACGGGCCCCGCGCGGGCGGCGAGCCCGCCGACCGGCCGCCGGGCACGGTCGCCCCGGTCCCCGCCGACTTCGGGCGCAGCAGGGACGCGCCGGACGGCAGAGGACCCGGCGCGCCGTTCCCCGCGGGCCCCACGGATCCGCTGCTGCTGGCGGATGCGCTGGCCGAGCTGGAGCGCATGGTCGGGATGGAGCCGGTGAAACGGCAGGTGAAGGCGCTCTCGGCCCAGTTGGAGATGGCCCGGCTCCGGGCGGGCCAGGGGCTGCCGGTCCAGCCGCCGAAGCGGCATTTCGTCTTCTCGGGCCCGTCGGGCACCGGCAAGACCACCGTCGCCCGGATACTCGGCCGGGTCTTCTACGCGCTGGGGCTGCTCGGCGGCGACCATCTCGTGGAGGCCCAGCGGTCCGATCTGGTGGGCGAGTTCCTCGGCCAGACGGCGGTGAAGGCCAACGAACTCATCGACTCGGCGCTCGGCGGGGTGCTGTTCGTGGACGAGGCGTACAGCCTCTCCAACTCCGGTTACGCGAAGGGGGACGCCTACGGCGACGAGGCGCTCCAGGTACTGCTGAAGCGGGCCGAGGACAACCGCGACCATCTGGTGGTCATCCTGGCCGGCTATCCCGAGGGGATGGACCGGCTGCTGGCCGCCAATCCCGGGCTCACGTCCCGTTTCACCACCCGGGTCGACTTCCCCTCGTACCGTCCGCTGGAGCTGACACGGATCGGAGAGGTGCTCGCCGCCGAGAACGGCGACTGCTGGGACCAGGAGGCGGTGGAGGAGCTGCGGTCCATCTGCGGCCATGTGGTCGACCAGCGGTGGATCGACGAACTGGGCAACGGGCGCTTTCTGCGGACGCTGTACGAGAAGAGCTGCGCCTACCGGGATCTGCGGCTCTCCGGCTATCCGGGCACCCCGACCCGGGAGGACCTGTCGACGCTGAGGCTGCCGGATCTGATGCAGGCGTACGGAGAGGTGCTGTCGGGCCGCGGGCCGCTGGAGCGCGGGCCGGGGGATCCCCTGGGTTAGGCCGTCCCTCTCGGATCCCGCCGGGCTCGTAGGCCGCGGTCCGGTCCCGTACCCGGGGCCGGACCGCTCGCGGGTTCGTCTCAGCGGGCCTCGGCGGCGGCGCGCGATTCGGCGAGGGCGCGCAGGGCGCGGGCGTCCGCGACGGCCTTCTCCTTGGCGATACCGGGCTGGATGCCGAGCGCGGGCAGGCTGGTGCCGTCGCTGAGGTCGAGGAAGACCCAGGGGTCGCCCCGCCGCAGATTGACCCGGAGGATCTCGGCCCAGGCCAGCCTGCGGCTACGGGTGAAGTTGACGACGGTGACGCCGTCCTCGTCCGCGACCACCTTGGGCCGGGCCAGCAGCCACAGGACGAAGAGGAAGCCGGTCGCGGTGGTGACGAAGCTGATCCGCTCCCCCAGGCTCAGCCGGTCCAGGACGAGCCCGGTCCCCGCGATCACGGTGAACATCACCGCGCCGACCGAGAGAAGGACGATCCGGGTGCGATGCGGGCGGAAGGTGACCGGAAGAGCGGGGGCCGAAGCGGCGGGGGCGGCAGACATGGTGACGGGGTTCCTCAGAGCCGGCAGGCGTGGATGGCGGTGGTGAGAATGGCCCGGGCGCCCAGCTCGTACAGATCGTCCATGATCCGCTGGGCCTCCTTGGCGGCGACCATGGAGCGGACGGCGACCCAGCCCTCGTGGTGGAGGGGGGAGACCGTCGGGGACTCCAGGCCGGGGGTGAGGGCGACGGCCTGCTCCAGGTGCTCGACCCGGCAGTCGTAGTCCATCATCACGTACGCCCTGGCGACCAGGACGCCCTGGAGACGGCGGAGGAACTGCTGCACCTTGGGCTCGTCGCGGTCCGCGCCCTTGCGGCGGACGACGACCGCCTCGGAGGTCATGATGGGCTCGCCGACGACCTCCAGTCCCGCGTTCCGCAGGGAGGTGCCGGTCTCGACGACATCGGCGATGATCTGGGCGACACCGAGTTCGATGGCGGTCTCGACGGCGCCGTCGAGGTGGACCACGGCGGCGTCGATGCCGTTCTCCGCAAGGTGCTGGGCGACGATCCCCTCGTAGGAGGTGGCGACCGTCATCCCGCCGAAGTCCTCGACACCGCGGGCGGTGCCGGGCCGGGTGGCGTAGCGGAAGGTGGAGCGGGCGAAGCCGAGTTCGAGGATCTCCTCGGCGTCGGCTCCGGAGTCCAGCAGCAGATCACGGCCGGTGATACCGATGTCCAGCCGGCCGGAGCTGACGTAGATGGCGATATCGCGGGGCCGGAGGTAGAAGAACTCGACCTCGTTGACGGGGTCCACGAGCACCAGCTCCTTGGACTCCTTGCGCTGCTGGTAACCGGCCTCATGGAGCATCGCCGCCGCGGGTCCGGACAGTGAGCCCTTGTTGGGGACGGCGATGCGCAGCATGGGATCGGCTTCCTAACGTGACGGTACGGCGGAACGGAACGGGCGGAACAGGCGGAGCAGACAGAGACGACGGAGACGACAGGGTCGGCCGGGGGGCCTGGGCCCGTCAGAGATGGGCGTAGACGTCGTCGAGGGAGATTCCGCGGGCCACCATCATCACCTGGACGTGGTAGAGGAGCTGGGAGATCTCCTCGGCGGCCGCTTCCTTGCTCTCGTACTCGGCGGCCATCCACACCTCGGCGGCCTCCTCGACGACCTTCTTGCCGATGGCATGGACGCCCTTGTCCACCAGTTCGGCGGTGCGGGAGGTGGCGGGGTCGCCGGTCTCCGCCTTGAGCCGGAGCTCGGCGAAGAGCTCTTCGAAACTTTTGCGGGTCGTGTTCGCCATGATGCTCTCAGGGTAAAGGGTCCGGGGTGCCGCTCAGCGCCAGGGTTCGCTCACCGAGCGCAGCGTCGCCGCGGTGGCGACGGCGGCGGTGACCGCCTCGTGGCCCTTGTCCTCGCGGGAGCCCGGCAGCCCGGCCCGGTCGAGGGCCTGCTCCTCGGTGTCGCAGGTCAGGACGCCGAAGCCGATGGGCACTCCGGTGTCCACGGATACCTGGGTCAGACCGTGGGCGACGCCCTGGCACACGTACTCGAAGTGCGGGGTGCCGCCGCGGATCACGACGCCCAGGGCGACGACCGCGTCGTAGCCGCGGCCCGCGAGGACCTTGGCGACGACGGGGAGTTCGAAGCTGCCGGGGACCCGCAGCAGGGTCGGCTCGTCGATGCCGAGTTCGCGCAGGGCGCGCAGGGCGCCGTCGACGAGCCCGTCCATCACCTTCTCGTGCCACTGGGCCGCGATCACCGCGACCCGCAGGTCACTGCAGTTCCGTACGGACAGTTCGGGTGCGCCCTTGCCGCTCACGCTTCTCCTCGGAATGGAATCGGAATGGGGATGGGGGGATGGGGTGGGGTGGGATGGAGGTCAGGATGGGGGCGGGGGGATGGGGTGGGGATTCGGGGGTGGGGGGCAGGGCCGGGGCGGCGGGCCCGTGGACGGCCGGTGCGCCGGGACGATCGTCGCCCGGACGGTGGCCGTGGCGCTACTGGTTGCCGCAGGTCGAGACGGCGGAGGGGTCCAGCCACGGCAGATCGTGGCCCATCCGGTCCCGTTTGGTCCGCAGATAGCGCAGATTGTGCTCGCCCGCCTGGACCGGCATCGGCTCACGGCCGTGGACGGTGAGCCCCAGATCGGTGAGGGCGCTGATCTTGTCGGGGTTGTTGGTCATCAGCCGGACTCCGCGGACCCCGAGGTCCGCCAGGATCTCGGCCCCGGCGGCGTAGTCCCGGGCGTCGGCGGGCAGGCCGAGTTCGAGATTGGCGTCGAGGGTGTCCACGCCGCGTTCCTGGAGTTCGTACGCGCGGAGCTTGGGCAGCAGTCCGATACCGCGGCCCTCGTGCCCGCGCAGATAGACCACGACGCCCCGGCCCTCGGCTGCGATCCGCCGCAGGGACTCCTGGAGCTGGGGGCCGCAGTCGCAGCGCAGGGAGTGGAAGATATCGCCGGTCAGGCACTCGGAGTGGACCCGGACCAGGACGTTGTCGGCGTCGGCGGCCGGGTCGCCGTGGACCAGGGCGACGTGTTCGATGCCGTCGCGGGTGGAGCGGTAGCCGTAGGCGGTGAACCGGCCGAAAGCGGTGGGGAGGTCGACCTCGGCCTCCCGGCGCACGGCGGGCTCGGTGGCGCGGCGGTGGGCGATGAGGTCCTCGATGGAGATGATCGTCAGCCCGTGCTTACGGGCGAAGGGGATCAGTTCCGGCAGCCGCAGCATCACCCCGTCCTCGCCCGCGATCTCCACGATCACCCCGGCGGGGCGGAGTCCGGCGAGGCGGGCGAGGTCGACGGCGGCCTCGGTGTGGCCGGGCCGGGTGAGGACTCCCCCGGGCTTGGCGCGCAGCGGGAAGACGTGTCCCGGCCGGACCAGATCGGACGGCTCGGCGGTGCCGGAGGCGAGCAGCCGGAGGGTGGCGGCCCGGTCGGCGGCGCTGATACCGGTGGTGACGCCGTGGCGGGGCGCGGCGTCGACGGAGACGGTGAACGCGGTCTGCATGGACTCGGTGTTCCGTTCGACCATCTGCGGCAGGTCGAGCCGGTCGAGTTCTTCGCTCTCCATCGGGGCGCAGATCAGGCCGCGGCATTCGCTCATCATGAAGGCCACCAGCTCGGGGGTGGCCTTCTCGGCGGCGACGACGAGATCTCCCTCGTTCTCGCGGTTCTCGTCGTCGACGACGACGACAGGACGGCCCGCCGCGATATCGCGGACGGCCTGTTCGACCGGGTCGAGGGCGAGGTCCTCGACATTGTCGGTGGAGTACCACGTGGGTGCCGGGATCATGCCGCTGCTCCTTCCAGAGCCGGGGTACGGGTGCGCAGCCACCAGTCGCGCAGCCCCCAGAGGACCAGCGCGAAGTAGACGATGTAGACCAGACCGGAGAAGGCCAGTCCGCTGTTGAAGGCGAGGGGGACGCCGACGAGGTCGACCAGCAGCCAGGCGAACCAGAACTCGACCAGTCCACGGGCCTGCGCGATCATCGCGACGAGGGTGCCGACGAAGATGTAGGCGTCGGCCCAGGGGCTCCAGGACAGGGACGGGTAGAGGGTGAAGAGCCCGCCGACGGCGAGGGTGCCCGCGGCGGCGCCGCCGGCGAGGAGAGCGCGCTCCTTCCAGGTGGCGAAGCGGACGGCGAGCGTCCCGTCCTGCGCCCGCTGCCGGCCCCGGGTCCACTGCTGCCAGCCCCAGAGGGCGACGACGATGACCAGAAGCTGTTTGCCGACGCCGCCGGAGAGCTGGGCGGAGGCATAGGCGGTGACGAGGACGGCGCCGGAGAGGAGCTGGGCGGGCCAGGTCCACACCGAGCGGCGCCAGCCGAGGGCGAGGGCGGCGAGTCCGACGATGTTGCCGATCATGTCGGACCACATGATGTGCTGCCCGAAGGCGGTGAAGGCCTCGGAGTTCAGCCAGGAGACGGCGCTCATCGCAGTGTCTCCCCGGTCCCGGCGCGGGCGCCGAGCAGCTCCTCCACGTACTTGGCGATCACGTCGACCTCCAGATTGACCGGATCGCCGGGCTGCTTCACCCCGAGGGTGGTGAGGGCGAGGGTGGTGGGGATGAGGCTGATGGTGAACCGGTCGTCCCCGGCGTCGACGACGGTCAGGCTGACGCCGTCGACGGTGATGGAGCCCTTCTCCACGACATAGCGGGCCAGGGTGGCGGGGAGGCCGATCTCCACGGTCTCCCAGTGTTCGGAGGGGGTACGGGCGAGGATCGTGCCGACCCCGTCGACATGGCCCTGGACGATATGGCCGCCGAGCCGGCCGCCGACCGCGGTGGGGCGTTCCAGGTTGACGCGGGCGCCGGGCACCAGGGCGCCGAGGCTGGAGCGTTTGAGGGTTTCGGCCATCACATCGGCGGTGAACGCGCCGTCGGCGGTTTCGACGACGGTGAGGCAGACGCCGTTGACGGCGATGGAGTCGCCGTGGCGGGCCCCTTCGGTGACGAGGGGGCCTCGGAGCGTGAATCGGGCGGCGTCGTCGAGGTGCTCGACGGCGGTGACCTCACCCAGTTCTTCGACGATTCCGGTGAACACTTCAGCGCTCCTTGGGTGCGGGTACGGGCATCATGTCTACGGCGTCTATGGCGTCCGCAGTGGCGGGGACGGCGGCGCGCTTCGCATCGACGGCGTCCGCGGTGGCGGGGACGGCGGTGATCCGCAGGTCGGGGCCGATGCGGACGGTCTCGGTCAGGTCGAGACGGAACGCATCCGCGATCGTGCCGATTCCGGCTCCGCCGAGTGCGGCGGGTCCGGCGCCCAGCAGGACGGGGGCGAGATAGCCGACGACCCGGTCGACCGCGCCCGCCGCGACGAAGGCCCCGGCCAGGGTGGGGCCGCCCTCCAGGAGGACGGAGCGGACGCCGCGCCCGTACAGCTCGGCCAGGAGTGCGCGGACCGAGAGTCCGGGACCGCCGTCCTCGGCCGGCGGCAGTTCGACGAACTCGGCGCCGGGCACCGGGCCGGGGTCGGCGCCCGCGCCGACGGCGACCAGGGTGGGAGCCGTACCGTCGAGGACCCGGGCGCCGGGGCGGACGGTGGCCCGGGTGTCGAGGACCACCCTCAGCGGCTGGACGGCACCCTCGATGCCCCGGACCGCGAGCTGCGGATCGTCGGCGGCGAGGGTGCCGGAGCCCACGACGACCGCGTCGGCCTCGGCCCGCAGCCGGTGGACGTCGGCACGGGCCTCGGGCGAGGTGATCCACCGGCTGGTGCGGTCCGCAGCGGCGATCCGGCCGTCGAGAGTGGCCGCGTACTTCCAGAGCACATAGGGGCGGCCGGTCCGCACGGCGGTCAGCCAGGCGGTATTGCCCTCGGCGGCCTCGGCGGCCAGCAGCCCGGACTCGGTGGAGATCCCCGCCGCGCGCAGGGTCGCGGAACCGCCCGCGGCCTGGGGGGTGGGGTCGGGTACCGCGTACACCACCCGGCTGATCCCGGCTTCGGTCAGCGCACGGGTGCAGGGACCGGTTCGGCCGGAGTGGTCGCAGGGTTCGAGGGTGACGTAGGCGGTGCCGCCGCGGGCCCGGTCGCCGGCCGCGCGCAGGGCGTGGACCTCGGCGTGGGGGCCGCCCGCGCGGCGATGGTAGCCCTCGCCCGCGATCCGGCCCGCCGCATCGGTGACGACACAGCCGACGACGGGGTTGGGGCTCGTGGAGCCGAGACCGCGGGCGGCGAGCGCGATGGCTCGGCGCATGGCGGCAAGGTCGGCTGCGGTGGCCACCGGGTCCTCCTGCCTCTTCGGGCACGGACTCCGGGGCTGTCGACGAACGACAGGGACGGACGATGAAACCGGCATACGGCCGCGCACGGCCGTCGAAAGCCGAACGCCCGCCCATGAAGGCGCGCGATCAGCTCCGTACGGCCGGCGTGCCGGAAAGCCGACATCGCCCGCCGCGCACTGCCTCCCATCCGGACTTTCACCGTCGGTCCAGGAGTTTCACCTGGTCAACCGGCCGCTGGCTGCGGACGGGTCGCGGACTGTAACCGCCGGCTCGGAATTGCACCGACCCCGGAGTGCGCTGCTGCTGATACAGGGCCAGTGTGCCACGCGCCCCGGGGGCCGGTCGACGGAACAACTGTGGGGTGACTCACAGGCGGCCGGGGAGTGTTCACGCGGAACGCAGGGCAACGCGCGGGTGCAGGACGGGGACGGGGACGGGGACGGGGACGGGGACGGGGACGGGGACGGGGACGGGGACGAACGCGGAGGAGGAGGCGGAGGCGGCCGTGAACGCACCGCTACCTCCGGGCTATTGACGCACTGGTCTAGTCCTTTTAGTGTCGGCGCCACTCCGCTCGCGCGCGGGGTGCGTGCGCCCGGCGGTGGAGTCCCGGCCCTTGCCGCCGCCGGGCGTCCGATGCCGGGCTGAGCCCTGCCCCCGGGACACCGTGGGGAACGCCCCGGTCAGCCCAGGGTGCGGACGGGCCGACCCGCCAGATACGCCTCGACGCCCTCGACCGCCTGACCGAAGTAGCCCTCGTAGTTGCGGCGGGTCACATAGCCGAGATGCGGAAGTCCGAGGAAGTGGGGCGCGGTGCGCAGCGGATCGTCCGCCGGAAGGGGCTCGGTGGCGAAGACGTCCGCGCCCGCCCCCGCGATCCAGCCCTCGCGGAGCGCGCGCAGCAGCGCCGGCTGGTCGACGATGCCCGCACGCGAGGTGTTGACGAGAAAGGCGGTACGGCGCATCCGCCGCAGTTCGGCCTCTCCGATCAGCCCCCGGCTCCGCTCTCCGAGCACCAGGTGCACGGAGACGAAGTCACTGGTCTCCAGGAGTTCCTCCTTGGCGGCGCAGGGGGTGACGCCCTCGTCGGCGGCCCGCCGGTGATCGAGGTTCGGGCTCCAGGCGGCCACGTCCATGCCGAACGCGGCACCGACCCGGGCCACCTTGGTGCCGATCTTCCCGAGACCGAGGAGGCCCAGACGGCGGCCGTGCAGATCGGCGCCGAGGGTCTGCTGCCAGGGCCCTCCGGTGCGCAGGGCCGCGTTCTCCGTGGTCACTCCGCGGGCCAGGCCGAGGATCAGCGCCCAGGTGAGTTCGGCGGGCGGTTCGGAGTTGCTGGCCGTACCGCAGACGGTGACGCCGTTGCGGGCGGCGGCCGCGAGGTCGAGCGCGGCGTTGCGCATTCCGGAGGTGATCAGCAGTCGGAGCCGGGGCAGCCGGTCGAGCAGTGCGGCGGGGAAGGGGGTGCGCTCCCGCATCACCACGAGGATCTCGCAGTCGCCGACCGCGGCCACGACCTCGTCGTGGGTGGACAGCGGCTCGTGCAGGAAGCGGGTTTCGACGCGGTCGCCGATCCGGTCCCAGTCGGCGAGGGTACGGGCGATGTCCTGGTAGTCGTCGAGTACGGCGCAGCGCAGCCTGCCACCGCTCCCTTCGCCCCGACCGCCGTTCCGCCCGTCGCCGTTCCGGGCCCCTGCTGCCGTGCCGGTCGCTTCCGTCATCCCGCCCCGCCCTTCCGTGGTGTCCGGCGCTTCCGGGGCGGCGTCTCCCGTCCGGTCCCGGAGCCGGTGGCCCGGGGCCGTGCCCTGGGCCGTACGACCCTGCCGCCGTGCCCGGGGTCCGCGCCTCGGCGCCGTACCCCGAAGGCCGTCCGCCCCTGCGCCGCCTCTGAGGCGGGAGCGTAATGCACCTCTGCGCGCCCCCGGCGCGCGACTGCTGTGGGCGGGCGGGCTGCGCCGCCCGCCGGTGTTGTCCCGCAACACCCGGCGGCGCGATCGCCGCCGTCCGGCCGGTGCACGCTTCCCACCAGCGGTGACCGGTGTTGCGCGGATCCGGGCGGCGGCCGGGCGCGGATCGCCAACGTTGCCGTTGTGCGGTTCGGGCGGCGCAACGCCCGGCCCGCCCCCCATGCTGTCCCTCACCTTCCGGCGACCGTCAGGAGGTGCCCGTCCCTGCCGGGGGTCCGGCGGGGCGACGAAAGGACGAGGACGCCATGGAGCGCCCGCTGCTGTCGCTGAGAGCCACTCTCATCCTCTTACTCGCGGTTCTCGCCGGGCTGGGCGCGGGGGTGCTCGCCGGAGTCGCGGGGGAGAACACCGCCCGCAGCGTGCTGTGCGGGCTCGCCGCGACCGCCCTCGCGGTGCCGTTCTTCGACCGGCTCATCGGTCTGGAGGACCGGGGCGCGTGGACGGCGCCGCACCGGGCGGACGGCCCGGCGGACGCGATCCCGGGCCCCGGGCCGCACCCGGGCGCCGCGGGCGCAAGCGGTACAGCAGGGGTGAACGCCACGGCGGGGGCACCCGGTCCGGCGGGCGCCGCGGGTACGGACGGGGGTGACCGGCGTGGCTGAGCTGAAGCCGCTGGGCCCCGGTCTGAGCCCGGAGGCGCGTGCGCTCGCCCTGGAGCTGCGCAGGCTCTTCCAGGCGCTCCAGGTGTCCGTACGGCGGTACGCGGCCCGGCGGCTGCGCGACGCGGGCACGTTCTCCCGCTATCTGAACGGCACCCGGGTGCCGCCCTGGGAGGTGGTGACGGACCTCTTCACGGATCTCGCGGAGCACCGCGGTACGGCGGCCACCCCCGAGGCGATCGAACTGGTGCGCAGACTGCACCGCACGGCGCTGACCACCTCCGTGCCCTCCCCTCGGCACGCCATGGAGGTGCTGGAGCGGCAGCTCGCCGACGCCGACCGGATTTCGCGCCGCTCCTCCGTCCGCGGGGACGTCCTCGGTGAGGCGCTGCTGGACCGGCAGCACCGGATCGCGGATCTGGAGGTACGGATCAGTGAGCTGGAGGCGGCGTGGAGCGCGGAGCGGGAGCGGTCGGACCGGCTCGCCGAGGCCGCGCCCGACGTCTCCGAGCTGCTCCGGGAGCGCGAGGCGCTGCAAGGGCAGGTGGGGCAGTTGGCGGAGGAACTCGCGGCCACCCGGCTCCAGCGCGACTGCGCCGAGGAGCGGTGCGGACTGCTGGAGCGCCAGTTGGAAGCGATGGAGAAGGTCCGGAGCGGCACCGGGCTGCCCACGCTGGTCCCGCCCGCCGGGCCGGTGGGGCGGGCGCTGCCGAGGGTGCTGATCGTGGACGACCAGAAGGACAATCTGCTGGCGATGACGGCAGTGCTGGCCACGCTGGACCAGGAGTTGGTGGCGGTGTCGTCCGGGCGGGAAGCGCTCAAGGCTCTGCTGGACCACGACGATTTCGCGGTGATCATCATGGATGTCCAGATGCCGGTGATGGACGGCTACGAGACGGCCGCGCACATCAAGCGGCGCAGCCGCAGCAGCAACGTCCCGATCATCTTCCTGACGGCCATGGGCGCCGACCCGGAGCATTCGGCCCGCGGTTACGCGGCGGGCGCGGTCGACTACATCGGCAAGCCCTTCGACCCCTGGGTGCTGCGGGCGAAGGTAGCCGTCTTCACCGGTATCTACCTCGAACGCCGCGCCCACACCCACACGCGCTGACGGCCGTCCCGGCGCAAGGGGCGGCGGGCCGCGCGGGCGACGGCCGGGGTCCCGGTCCACGGCGGCCGACGACAGCGGACCGGCCGGAGGCGGGGACCGACCGGAGGGACGACAGCGGACCGGCCGTAGGCGGCCACCGTGGCGGAATCCCGTGGGCGGCGATCCGCGCGGCAAAGCACCGGAGCGGGAGGTCGACCGGAGCGGTCGCTGCCGTACGGTCGCCGGGCCCGCCGGTCCGCCCGGACAGGGCGACGGGTTCCGTCCCGCAGGCGCGGCAGCGGTCCCGTCCCGTCCGTACGGGGCCGCGGGCTCCGGCCCCGTACGACCGCCTGGTCATCTCTTTCGAACCCTGCCGGGTCAGCTTGTCCCCGGCTGTCGCCGGAGGCGCCGGGGCACTCCCTCCCCCGGTGCCTCCGGGTACGGGCCGGGCCCCCGGGCAGTACCGCTGCGTTGCCGTCAGCCGTCCACGGCCCCTGGACCCGGCCGCCCGGAAGGCGCGCCCCCCGGGGGAGAGCCCGCGAGGCATACCCCGCTCACCGATCCGGCCCGACCCGGCCGAAACCCCCTACGCGCCGGAGGCGAAAAGGTCCTCCTGGGCCTGGTCGCGTGCCGTCAGCAGGGCGCCGTGGAGGATCGCCCTGCCGCCGAGCGCCCCCGGGCGGACCTCCGTCGGCAGGGGGTTGAGAGCCGCCAGCCGGGCCGCGACCCGGTGCGCCAGCTCCTCGCCGCCCGCCAGCCCCACCTCGCCGCCGAGGACCACGCACCCGGGGTCCAGGATCGACGTCACGGCCGCCGCCCCCAGGGCGATCCGGTGCGCGAGGGCGTCGAGGAAGGCGCCCGCACCCGCCCGCCCGGCACCGGCGGCGACCGCCTCCGCCACCACCGCGGAGGCCACGGTCTCCGGGTCGGCGGGCGCCGTCAGCCCGTGCTCGACGGCGAGCGCGCCGATCGCGGCCGAGCCCGCCAGCGAGTGGAATCCCCCGTCGCAGCCGGAGGCCGACGGCAGTCCCCCCGTACCGGGCACGGGCAGGAAGCCGATCTCGCCCGCGCCGCCGGAAGCCCCCTTGCGGATCCGTCCGTCCAGGGAGAGCGCCGCGCCGACGCCGTGGCCCAGCCAGAGAAAAGCGAAGGTGTCGCGGTCGCGGGCGGCCCCGGACCGCTGCTCGGCGACGGCCGCGAGGTTGGTCTCGTTCTCCAGCACGATCCGCGCGGGCAGCCGCTCCTGGAGCGCGGCGACCAGACTGCGGTGCCAGCCCGGCAGACCCGATTCGCGGAGTTCACCCGTGCCGGGGTCGATCAGCCCGGGGACGCCGACGGCCACCGAGTGCAGCCGGGTCACCCCCGCGTCCCGGGCCGTGCGCTCCAGCAGCGCGGCCGCGCGTTCGACGGCCGGCCCGGTGGGCATGGACCGGGCGATCGGGAGGGAGGCCTCGGCGAGCGTGGTGCCGAGGAGGTCGGCGACGACCAGGGAGACACCTTGGGTACGGACGTCGAGGGCGGCCAAGTGGGCCCGGTCCGCCGCGATCCCGTACACCCGCGCATTGGGGCCGCGGCGCCGGGCACCGGCCTCGCCGACGATCCGGATCAGCCCGGACTCCTGGAGCCGTTCGACGAGATCGGCGACGGTGGGCCGGGAGAGCCCGGTGAGGACCTTCAACTGCGCGGCCGTCAGCGGGCCTTCGCGCTGGAGGAAATCCAGCGCGAGCCGGTCGTTGATGGCCCGGGCGGTGCTCGGGGATGCGGGCATGCCGAAATCCTTCCAGATCGGTTTCCGGGTCCGGCCGAAGGGTGGCGGCCGGTCGTTCCGGGGAGATCCGGAGCGGGGTCGCGAATGATGCGATCGACAGGAGGGCTAACTATCAGGCAAGGTTCCTGATAGTTTACGCCCAGTCCGCCGGGCACCAGATCCCGCCGGGCGGAATCCGGACACCCGTGGCAGGACGCGGGACACAGCCGAGACCCGGAACGCAACCGGGACGACGGAGGGGCACGGTCAGATGGCGGAGTACGCGGCGGGTGCCGGGGATCCCGGTCCGGGGCAGGTGCGGCGGGCGAGAATCGCCCTGGGCGCGGTCTTCTGTGTGCACGGAGCGGTCACCGGAAGCTTCGCGACCCGGATCCCGTGGATCGCGGACCATGCGGGGCTCAGCGCCGGCCAGCTCGGGCTGGCGCTCGCCTTCCCCGCCATCGGCGCGTCGCTCGCGATGCCCGTCGCCGGGGCGATCAGCCACCGGCTCGGTGCGCGCAACGCCCTGCGCTGGCTGCTCGCGCTCTGGACGCTGGCCCTGACGCTCCCCTCACTCGCCCCCGATCTGCTCCGGCTGTGCGCGGCGCTCTTCGTCTACGGCGCCACCGCCGGAACTGCGGACGTGGTGATGAACGCCATCGGCGTCGAGGTCGAGAACCGGATGAAGCGGTCCGTCATGTCCGGGCTGCACGGGATGTGGAGCGTCGGCGCTCTGATCGGATCGGCGGGCGGGACGCTCGCCGCGCATCTGGACACCGACGCCCGGGTGCACCACGCGTTCGCCGCCGCGGTCCTCACCGTGCTCGCTCTGGTGGCCTGCCAGGGTGTGCTGGACGTACGGAGCAGGCCCGGCGACGAGCCGCCGCCGCACTTCGCGATCCCGCCGAAGTCCGCGGTGGTCATCGGGGCGATCGGGTTCTGCGCGGTGTTCGCGGAGGGGGCGAGTCTCGACTGGTCGGCGGTCTACCTGAAGGACGTCCTCGGCGCTTCCCCCGCGCTGGCGGCCGCTTCGACCACGGCGTTCGCCCTGACGATGGCCGTCGCCCGGCTGGCGGGCGACCGCATCGTGGACCGGTTCGGCGCGGTGCCCACGGTCCGGACCGGCGGCGCGCTGGCCACCGCGGGCGGACTGCTGGTCGTCGCCGCCTCCCATCCGGCGGTGGCCCTGACCGGTTTCGCGTTCATCGGGCTCGGGGTCGCCGTCGTCGTGCCCCTCGCCTTCGCGGCGGCGGGGCACAGCGGCCCCCGCCCGGCCCAGGCGATCGCGGGCGTCGCGACCATCACGTACACCTCCGGCCTGATCGCGCCGTCCGCGCTCGGCGCGGTCGCCGACGCGACCAGTCTGGTCGTCTCCTTCGGGCTGGTCACGGTGCTGGCCTTCGGTCTGATCGTCGGCGCGGGGGTGCTGCGTCCGGCCGGAAGGGGCGGGGCGAAGTCCCCGGCCGACGGCCCGGCGGTGGCCGAGCCCGGCACCTGAAGCGGCGCCGCCCGACCGGCGGCGCCCCCTGAACCGGCCCCGGACGGGCCCACTGCCACCCGCCCGTCCGGGGCCTGCTCCGCCTTCGGGGCCCGACCCGGCGGCCCCTTCGGTCACGCACCGCAGCGCCGCCCGGGGCACCCGCCGGCCGGCCCCCGCCCCCGCCGGGGAGGCTTTTTCGGCCGTACGGTCTCCTCCCCGGCCCCTCCCCCGCCCCGGCGCCCGCACCTGCGCCGGGGCTGCCGCCCGGGTCGTACGAGGCCGGAGCCGTATCGGCCCCGCCGGCTCCGGCGGCCGCCGGGGCGCTGCCCCGGGCACCCGTGAGGGGTCGACGGCCGAAAAGTGCCACTACCATTGCGCCGATCGCCGCAGGACCCCTGAGGCGCTCACTCCTGACCGACCATCCGTGAGAAGTGGAGCCGCCCGTGAACCTCGGCGTGCGCTGGACCCTGCACGGCGACGGGCGGACCCCCGCTCCGGGCGCCGTCGTACGCCCCGACGAACGGCTCTCGTGGCCGCGGACCGCGGGGCTCGGCGCCCAGCACGTGGTGGCGATGTTCGGAGCGTCCTTCGTCGCGCCGGTCCTGATGGGTCTCGACCCCAACCTCGCGATCATGATGTCCGGCGTCGCCACCATGATCTTCCTGCTGGCGACCCGCGGCCGGGTCCCCAGCTACCTCGGCTGTTCGCTCTCGTTCGTCGGTGTCGCGGCCACGATCCGGGCGGGCGGCGGGGACAGCGCCACCGTCACCGGCGCGGTCTTCGTCGTCGGTGTCGCGCTCTTCCTCTCCGGTCTGGCCGTCCAGCGGTTCGGCGCGCGGATCATCCACGCGGCGATGCCCCCGATCGTGACCGGTGCCGTCGTCATGCTCATCGGTTTCAATCTGGCCCCGGTGACGGCGACGACGTACTGGCCCCAGGACCAGTGGACGGCCCTGCTGGTGATGCTGTTCACCGGGCTCGCCGTGGTCTGTCTGCGCGGTTTCTTCTCCCGGATCGCCATCTTCCTCGGCCTCCTCTTCGGCTATCTGCTCTCCTGGGTGCTCGACCGGGTCTTCGGCAAGATCAACTCCCCCATGGGCGGCGGCACGGCCGTGGACCACTGGCGGCTGGACCTCTCGGGGGTCGCCAAGGCCGACTGGGTCGGGCTGCCGTCCTTCCACGCCCCCGCCTTCGAATGGTCGGCGATCCTGGTGGCGCTGCCCGTCGTCATCGCGCTGATCGCGGAGAACGCGGGCCATGTCAAGGCGGTCGGTGAGATGACCGGCGATCCGCTCGACGACAAACTGGGGACGGCGATCGCGGCGGACGGTGCCGCGTCGATGCTCTCCACCGCGGTGGGCGGCCCGCCCAACACCACGTACTCCGAGAACATCGGCGTCATGGCGGCCACCCGCGTCTACTCCACGGCCGCCTACTGGGCCGCGGCCGTCTTCGCGCTCCTCTTCGGCCTCTGCCCGAAGTTCGGCGCGATCGTGGCGGCCATCCCGGGCGGTGTGCTCGGCGGTATCACCGTCATCCTGTACGGAATGATCGGCCTGCTGGGCGCCCAGATCTGGATCAACGCCAAGGTGGATCTGCGGAATCCGCTGAATCTGGTCCCGGCCGCCGCGGGCATCGTGATCGGCGTCGGCGGTGTCGAGCTGAAGATCACGGACGATTTCGAGCTGGGCGGGATCGCGCTCGGCACGATCGTCGTCATCACCGGCTACCACGTACTGCGGGCCTTCGCCCCGGCCCATATGAAGACCGAGGAACCGCTGCTGGACTCGGGGACCTCCAGCTACGACTCCGAGTCCGCCGCCGATCCCGCGGCCCCCGGCGAGGGCAACGGGCGCGACGGCTCGGCCGGAAAGCGGGAGCCCGGCGACCGCGACTGACCGTTCGCCCGTTCCGGGGACGTCCCGGCCGCCCCCCTTCCGGACCGTCGCGGCGGCTGGGACGCTGCCGCCATGGTCCGGATGGAACAGAGCGCGGCGGTCGGTGTGGCGGAGATCGCCGAGCGGATGCGGGCGCTGGCCGCCCGCTGGCCCGCCCGGGACGGTGTCGCCGTCTTCAACCGCGTCTATCTCGCGGTGACGGAGGAGGTGGAGCGGCGGATCGCACGGGGCGAGTTCCCCGACCGGCGGACTGCCGGCACGCTCGCGGTCCTCTTCGCCGGACGCTATCTGGCGGCGGTCGGACGGGCGGAGTCCGGTGACCGCCCGCCCGCCTGCTGGCGCCCCCTCGTCGAGTACCGGCGGCATCCCGGCGTACGGCCGCTCCAGTTCGCCCTGGCCGGGATCAACGCCCATATCGGGCACGATCTGGCGCTGGCGGTGGTCGACACCTGCCGGGCGCTGGACTGCGCCCCGGACGCACTGGAACGGGACTTCGACCGGATCGGGGAGGTGCTGGTCCTGCTGGAGGAGCGGATCAGGGAGGATCTGATGCCCGGTCCCGACCTGCTGGAAGTCGCCGATCCCCTCACCCATCTCGTCGGCGTCTGGAGTCTGGAACGGGCCCGGGACGCCGCCTGGTCCACGGCCGGACTGCTGTGGGGCGTACGGGAACTCCCCGGGCTGACGGGAGAGTTCACCGAACGCCTGGACACGGGCGTCGGGCTGGTGAGCCGCTGCCTGCTGACGCCGTGGCCGTAGGCCGTGTCCGCAGAGTCCCGCCCGGCCTGCGGACGGCGGTCCTTCGCGGACCGGACACACCCCGGGCCCGCTCTCGCGGATCCCGCCGGACTCGCCCGATCCGGAGGACAAGGACGCAACCCGACCCTGCCGGGCCGGCTGCCGGTCAGGCGTTGACGCCCGCGTCCACCGTGATCTCCGTGCCGGTGATCAGCCTCCCGCCGGGCCCGGCGCGATGGACCACCGTCGCGGCGATGTCCTCGGGGGCGAGGAAGCTCCCGAGCGCCGTCGACGCCCGCACCTCATCGGCGTCCTCACCTTCGGCGGGGTTCATATCGGTCGGGGTGGGGACCGGGACGCATCCGCGCCCCGGTCCCTCGGCCGGCCGGTCCGCGCTCGGACCCTCCGGCACCCCGGCCGTACCCGTACCGTCTCTCAGTCCTCCGGCAGTTCGACCGGCGCGATCTCCTCGTACACATCGCCCGGCCCCGGATTGGACGCGTCGGTACTGCCGCCGAAGTGGTGCATAACGCCCCAGACCGCGTTGAGCGCGGTCTGCACGGCGCCCTCGGCCCAGCCCGCGGTCCACGAGATGTCGTCGCCCGCGAGGAAGATGCCCCGCCGGCCCTCCGGCAGCCGGTCCTGCATGAAGTGGGTGAACAGCCGCCGCTGGTAGCGGTAGTGGCCGGGCAGATTGGCCTTGAACGCGCCCATGAAGTACGGCTCGTTCTCCCAGGACACGGTCACCGGGTTGCCGATGATGTGGCTGCGGATGTCGACGTCCGGGTAGATCTCGCCGAGCGACTTCAGCATCACCTCCATCCGCTCGTTCGCGGAGAGCGGCAGCCACTTCAGACTGTCGTCGCACCAGGTGTACGAGAGGCAGATGACGGCCGGCTTGTCCGGGCCGTCGTCCAGGAGGTACGTCCCGCGGGTCATCCGGTCGGTGAGCGTCATCGACATCGCGTCCCGCCCGGTCACCGGGTCCCGGTCCAGCCAGAACGGCCGGTCGACCGGGACGAACAGCTTCGACGACTCCATGTAGTGGGTGCGCTCGACGGCGGTCCAGTGGTCGATCGGGAGGAGCTCGTCGTCACAGGCGATCTTGGACAGCAGCATCCAGGACTGGGCGGTGAAGACCGCCGCCCGGTAGGTACGGATATCGCCTGAGGCGTCCGTGACGGTGATCCGGTTGCCCGCGGTCCGGTTGAGCCGGGTCACGGCCGGGCGGTGTTCGCCGCCCTCGTGGAGGGAGGCCAGGGAGGTGCCCTGGGGCCAGTGGACGATCTTCTCCGGCGCCCGCTCCCAGAGCCGCAGCGGCAGCTGCTGGCTCCCCTCGACGATGCCGCGGTGGTGGTCGTCGGCCTCCGAGTAGACGACCCGGAGGATCTCCAGGATGGAGTTGGGGAAGTCGGTGTCCCAGCCGCCGGTGCCGAAGCCGACCTGTCCGAAGATCTCCCGGTGGCGGAAGGAGGAGAAGGACTCGGAGGCGCAGAGGAAACCGTAGAAGGTCTGGTTGTCCAGCTTCTCCACCAGCCGGGCCCAGATCTCCCGGATCTTCGGTACGTCCCGCTCCCGCATCGCCCGGTTCATGGCGGTGAAGTCGGCGCCCTCCTCCAGACAGGCGTTCCACGCGTTCATCACATCGCGGTAGATCTGCGGGAGGTCGTCGACGGTCCGCGCGTAGTGCGACGTGCCCTTGAGGTCGACCACGGTCGACGGGGTCTCGGGCGCCAGCGGGTTGGGGAAGGGCCGGGTGGTGAGCCCCACCAGGTCGATGTAGTGCTGGAGCGCGGTCGACGACGGCGGGAAGCGCATGGCGCCCATCTCGGCGCTCAGCTCCGGGTCGCAGCCGTCGAAGCCGACGGTCCGCAGCCGTCCGCCGATCCGGTCGGCCTCGTACAGCACGGGCTTGAGGCCCATCTTCATCAGCTCGTACGCGGTGATGAGCCCGGAGAGCCCGCCGCCGATCACCGCGACCTCGCTGCCGTGCTCGGTGGCCGGGATCTGCCCGAGCCCGGCCGGGTGGGCGAGGAAATCGTCGTACGCATAGGGGAAGTCCGGTCCGAACATGGTGATCGGCGGCTGCGCGTCGGTGTGCTGGACGGCGGTGGGCACCGTGGACGTCATGGGTACGGACTCCTTGCGGGAACAGCGGGACTGCGGTGTCGAAGACGAGCGGTACGGACGGGGGTACGGAGAGGGGGTCCGGACGGGGTAGGGGATCAGCCCCGGGCGCCCGCGGCCGCCGCACGGGCCGCAGCCGTATCCCGCTCCGCCGGGTCCCGCTCAGCCGGGTTCGCCTCGACGGAACCAAGGGTTCCGGAGTTCCGGAGCAGGGCGGTGCGCAGCGGCGGCATGGGCTGACCTCGGGCGGTTCGCGGGGGAACGCCCGAGGGCGCTTCGTCTTCTGAGACGGTACGGTCCCGTCTCCGTCCGGGACAAGGCGCGACCGTTGCGTACGAACGGGCGATTCGTTGCGTCTGTCCGGCCCGTCGCGTCGATTCGTTGTGCGGGGGCGTCGTCGCAGGTCGTACGGGGTGCCGCCGCTCCGCGGAGAGGGCGGTTCAAGGGTTTCGGAACGGTAATCGCGGGTCGGCGGACCGGGGCCCGCGGGGCCGCCCGGAGGGTCAGGCGGACGGGCCCGAGGAGTAGCGGCGCAGCAGCGGGGAGAGCACCAGGACGGACTTGGTGCGCTCGACGAACGGCTCCCCCGCGATCCGCTCCAGCACCCGTTCGAAGTGGCGCATGTCGGAGGCGAAGACCTGGACGATCGCGTCGGCCTCGCCGGTGACGGTGGAGGCGGAGACGATTTCGGGGTAGTGCTCCAGGCCGCGTTCGATCGCCTCGGGCGAGGTGTTGCTGCGGCAGTACAGCTCGATGTACCCCTCGGTCTCCCAGCCGAGCGCGCCCGGATCGACCCGTACCGTGAAGCCGGTGATGGCCCCGGACTCGCGCAGCCGGTCGACGCGCCGCTTCACAGCGGGGGCGGAGAGGCCGACCTGCGCGCCGATATCGGCGTAGGAGCGGCGGGCGTCCTCGGCCAGGGCGTGGACGATGCGTTCGTCGAGATCGTTGAGTCGCACGGAGGGTGGTTCACTCTTCTTCGCTGGACCGGTCCTGAGCAGGGCGGCAGGCCGTCTCTTTCGGATCTTGCCGTCACCGCGGTGGAACGCAGTAGAACACACCGCCGGGCGGCGCGGCGCGGACCGCGCGGCGGACGGCCCCGGCGCCGGGGCACCGGGTCCCGCGGACCATGGCACGGCTCCGGCCCCGGGAGGTGTCCCGGGGCCGGAGCCGGTGTGGCGAAAGGTCAGTTCCAACTCGCGTGGAGCGGCTTGCCCTCCGCGTATCCGGCGGCGCTCTGGACTCCGACGATCGCCCGCTCGGCGAACTCCTCCAGGGAGCCGGCGCCCGCGTAGGTGCAGGAGGAACGGACGCCCGCGATGATCGAATCGACCAGGTCCTCGACGCCCGGACGGGCCGGGTCGAGGAACATCCGGGAGGTGGAGATGCCCTCCTCGAACAGGGCCTTGCGGGCCCGGTCGTACGCGGATTCGTCGCTGGTCCGGTTGCGGACCGCGCGGGCCGACGCCATACCGAACGACTCTTTGTAGAGCCGCCCGTCGGCGGTCTGCTGGAGATCGCCGGGCGATTCGTACGTACCGGCGAACCAGGAGCCGATCATCACATTGGAGGCACCGGCGGCCAGGGCCATCGCCACATCGCGCGGGTGGCGCACCCCGCCGTCGGCCCAGACGTGCTTGCCGTACTTCTTGGCCTCGGCGGCGCACTCCAGAACGGCGGAGAACTGCGGCCGACCGACGCCGGTCATCATGCGGGTGGTGCACATGGCACCGGGACCGACTCCGACCTTGATGATGTCGGCGCCCGCCTCGACGAGGTCGCGGACGCCCTCGGCGGACACGATGTTGCCCGCGACGATCGGGACCTCCGGGTCGAGGGAACGGACCGCGCGGACCGCCGCGATCATGCTCTCCTGGTGGCCGTGGGCGGTGTCCACCACAAGCGTGTCGACGCCCGCGTCGAGGAGCTGCTTCGCCTTGCCCGCCACATCGCCGTTGATACCGACGGCGGCGGCGATCCGCAGCCTGCCCCGGGCGTCCACGGCGGGGGTGTAGAGGGTGGCGCGCAGCGCGCCCTTGCGGGTGAGGATGCCGACGAGACGGCCTTCGGCGTCCACGGCCGGGCTGTAGCGGCGGTTGGCGTTGTCGAGGTGGTGGAAGGCCTCGCGGGGGTCGATATCGGCGTCCAGCACCACCAGATCGCGGGACATCACCTCGGAGAGCTGGGTGAAGCGGTCGACGCCGAGGAGGTCGGCATCGGTGACGACACCGACCGGCCGGCGGTCCTCGTCCACGACGACACCGGCCTCGTGGGCCCGCTTGGGCAGCAGCGCGAGGGCGTCGGCGACGGTCTGGTGCGGGGTGAGCACGATGGGGGTGTCGAGGACCAGATGGCGGGACTTCACCCAGGAGACGACATCGGTGACGACCTCGATCGGAATGTCCTGGGGGATGACGGCCAGACCGCCGCGGCGGGCCAGCGTCTCCGCCATCCGGCGTCCGGCGATCGCCGTCATATTCGCTGCGACCAGGGGGATCGTGGTGCCCGTGCCGTCCTTCGACGACAGGTCCACACCCTGGCGGGAACCGACGGCCGAGCGCCTGGGCACCATGAACACATCGTCGTAGGTCAGGTCGTAGGGGACCGAGGGGCTGGCGGTCAGCCGGCCCGTACCGGGCTCAAGAAAACGCATAAGTCTCACATTTTCAAGCGAAACGGAGCAGGTCACTCCCACGAACGACACAACAAAGAACCCCCGTGCTGTGTTTTCCTCCAAGGTCGCCCCGGTGGGGGCGGCCCCGGGGATGCGGGGGCTGGTGCGCAGGACCGTGGGCCTGCCTTACGTCGAAAGGTTACCCGAGATCGAACAGATCAGCGATGTTCCGCACCTCCGGCGGTCCCCGGCCGCCCTGCCCAGCCTGCCCGGCCTGCCGCCCGGTGATGCCGCCGGCGGCTCGTGTACCCGGCCGGTCGCGGAGGGTTGCGGTTAGGCTGGCGGACGTGGCGAAGACCGACGGAGCGTTGAGGGCGATCAGCGACCTGCATATCTCCTACGACGAGAACCGCGACATCGTGGCGGGGCTCAAGCCGAACTCGCCCGACGACTGGCTGATCGTGGCCGGGGACGTCGGGGAGCTGATGGCCGATATCGAGTGGGCCCTCGGCCTGCTGGCGGAGCGGTTCGCCCGGGTGATCTGGGTGCCGGGCAACCATGAGCTGTGGACGGTCAAGAAGGAGACCAGTCCGCTGCGCGGGGTGGCGCGGTACCGGGCCCTGGTGGAGCTGTGCCGCCGGATCGGCGTGCTCACCCCGGAGGACCCCTGGCCGGTCTGGACGGGCGCCGGCGGGCCGGTGCGGATCGCCCCGATGTTCCTGCTGTACGACTACAGCTTCCTGACCCCGGGGACGACAACGGTCGAGGAGTCGCTGGCCGCGGCCCACGAAGCCGGGATCGTCTGCACCGACGAGTTCTATCTCCATCCGGACCCCTACCCGGGCCGGGCCGAGTGGTGCGCCGCCCGGATCGAGGAGACCGAGCGCAGGCTCGACGAGGTCGCGGGTGATCTCCCGCTGGTCATGGTCAACCACTGGCCGCTGGTGCGGACGCCGACGGAGGTCATGACCTACCAGGAGTTCGCCCAGTGGTGCGGCACGGTCAGAACCGCCGACTGGCACACCCGTTTCGACGTCCGGGCGGTCGTCTACGGCCATCTGCACATCCCCCGCAGCACGGTGTACGACGGGGTGCCATTCGAGGAGGTGTCGCTGGGCTATCCCCGCGAATGGCACCGCTTCGGGCTCCGTGACGAACTGGCCCGGCAGATCCTCCCCCGCCCGCAGCAGCCCTGAACCGGGTCCGGAACGGCGAATCCGGCCGCCGGACCCCGCAGATACGATTCCGCGGTCCCGGGCTCGACTGCCCGGGACCACGGACCCCTCAGGCGTCGGGGTCGGCGCGCTCCAGCGCCGGGCGCAGTCCGGGCGGCGAGGTCAGCAGCAGATCGGCCGCCGCCGTGTCGGTGACCAGGCTGGTCACCAGACCGGACCGGAGTACGGCGCCGATCGCCTCGGCCTTGCGCTGCCCTCCGGCGATGGCGACGACCTCGGGGATCCGGCGCAGCCGGTCCGCCTCGACGGTGATGCACCGCTCGCCGAGATCGCGGCCGACCCGGCGGCCGTCGCGGTCGAAGAGATGCGCGGACATCTCCGCCGCGACGCCGTAGGAGGCGTAGCGGGCCCGCTCCTCGTCCGAGAGCATGTCGTGGACGGTGGAGATGCCCGCCTCCCAGGAGCCGATGGAGACGGCGGCCACCGTGACCTTGTCGAAGTAGTCGAAGGCCCGCGCGATCCCGGTCTGGTGGCGCAGCGCGGCAGCCGTCGCGGCGTCCGGCAGCAGCATCGGTGCGTAGATGGGGTGGGCGTCGCCGCCCGAGACCTGGGCGGCCCGGCGGACCGCCTCGACGGAGCCGCGTTCCGCGGTCCCCGCGTCGTACACCCCGGTGAGCTGGACGACGGTGCACGGCGGCAGCTTGTCGAGGGCCGCGGCCATATGGATCGTGGAGCGGCCCCAGGCCAGGCCCAGGACGTCCCCTTCGGCCACCAGCTCGCCCAGCAGATCCGCCGCGACCTCGCCCAGATTCTCCGGATCGGGCGATTCGTCGGCCTCCGCCGGGGATTCGACGACCACGGCGTGCCGCAGCCCGAACCGGGCCCGCAGCGCGTCGGAACGCTCGGCGTCCAGTTCGGCCGGGACCCTGATCTCGATCCGGACGAGATCCCGTTCCAGCGCGGTCTCCAGGACCCGTGCGACCTTGAAGCGGCTGACGCCGAACTCCTCCGCGATCTGGATCTTGGACTTGCCCTCCAGATAGAACCGGCGGGCCATCGCCGCCGCCTGGACAAGCTCCGCGGGTCCCATCCGCAGGGCAGACCGTCCTGCCGACCTAGCAGACACCGCGTCTCCTCACTCCTGTTCAGACTCCGGATCCGTCATCCTGTCAGATCCGGCCGCTGTCGATCGGCCCGGTCGGGCCGAGTTCATCTCCATGTGGTCCGGTGGTCGCCCGTGGTGACCTTCCGGGCCGGGTGGTACGTCCCCGGCGGGGCCGGCGGCCCCGCCCCGACGCCTCCAGGTCAGTGTGCGCAGGCCCAGCCCGCCGTGGCGACGGTCTGTTCGGCCGCTCCGCGCAGCGCGCGGATCGCGGCGGCCGGGTCCTCGGCGCCGTACACCGCGGAGCCCGCGACGAACACATCGGCACCGGCTTCCGCGCACCGCTCGATGGTCGAGGCGGCGACCCCGCCGTCGACCTGGAGCCACAGCTCCAGGCCGTGCTTGGCGATCAGCTCCCGGGTACGGCGGATCTTGGGCAGCATGATGTCCAGGAAGGCCTGGCCGCCGAAGCCCGGCTCCACCGTCATGATCAGCAGCATGTCCAGTTCGGGGAGCAGGTCCTCGTACGGTTCGATCGGGGTGGCCGGTTTGAGCGCCATCGACGCCCTGGCCCCCTTGGCCCTGATCTCCCTGGCCAGCCGGACCGGCGCGGCCGCCGCCTCCACATGGAACGTCACCGAACCCGCTCCGGCCTCCACGTACTGCGGCGCCCAGCGGTCGGGGTCCTCGATCATCAGATGGCAGTCCAGGGGGGTGTCGGTGGCGCGGCTGAGCGACTCCACGACCGGGACGCCCAGCGTCAGGTTCGGCACGAAGTGGTTGTCCATCACATCGACATGGAGCCAGTCGGCGCCGCCGGGGCCCCCCACGGCCTTCGCCTCCTCGGCCAGTCGGGCGAAGTCGGCGGAGAGAATACTGGGACTGATCTGTACGGCCATGGGCCAAGCCTGCCATGGACCGGGGTGGTTCCCCGCCTCCGTCCGCCCTCCGGTACGGAAAGAGCACTTCCGGCCATCGCATTCCCGGCAAGTCCGGCAGGACGGCGGCGGGCCGGGGGCCCCGGGCCGTCCGGATCCTTTCGGTGTCCGTACGGGCCGGGGTCCCGGCACCCCCGGCGCTGCCCGTCAGGCGGTACGCCGCAGCAGCGCCAGATACATGGCGTCCGTACCGTGCCGGTGGGGCCAGAGCTGGACGTCCGGGCCGTCCCCGAGGCCGGGGAGGTCCGGCATCAGCGGCCTGGCGTCGATCCACTCCGCACCGGCCGGAGCTTCACCGCCGCGGCCGCGCAGTACGTCGTCGACCACGATCCGGGTCTCCGCGAGATGCGGCGAGCAGGTCGCGTAGCCGACGACTCCGCCGACCCGGACGGCCTTCAGGGCCTCCCGCAGCAGGGACCGCTGGAGCGTCGCGAAGCCCTCGACGTCCTCGGGCCGGCGGCGCCAGCGGGACTCCGGGCGGCGCCGCAGGGCACCGAGACCCGAGCACGGAACGTCGACCAGCACCCGGTCGAAGCTGCCGGGCCGCCACGGCGGGCGGGTGCCGTCGGCGGTCACGACCTGGTACGGGCCGGGGTTCCCCGCCAGCGCCCGGGCGACCAGCCCGGCGCGGTGCGGCTGCTTCTCGGCGGCCAGCAGGGACGCACCGCGCTCCGCCGCCAGCGCGGCCAGCAGGGCCGCTTTGCCGCCGGGTCCGGCGCAGCCGTCCAGCCAGCGGCTGTCGGGGCCGTCGAGCGGGGCGCCGGCGAGGGCGAGCGCGACGAGCTGGCTGCCCTCGTCCTGGACCCCGGCACGGCCCTCGCGGACGGCGGGGACCGCGCCCGGTTCGCCGCCGTCCGCCATCCGCACCGCGTACGGCGACCAGCGGCCCGGCTCGGCCGCGTCCAGCTCCAGCAGTTCGGCGGGGGCGGCCCGGCCGGGCCTGGCGACCAGCGTCACCCCGGGCCGTTCGTTGTCGGCGGCCAGCAGCTCCTCGATGCCCGCGCGCGGGCCGCCGAGGGCGTCCCACAGGGCCGAGACGATCCACCGGGGGTGCGAGTGCACGACGGCCAGATGGTCCTCGGGGTCCTCGTCGTACGGCGGCGCCACCCGCTGGATCCAGGTCTCCAGATCGTCGCGGGAGATCTTCCTCAGGACGGCGTTGACGAACTTCGCCCGGCCGTCGCCCAGCACCACCCGGGCCAGCTCCACACTCGCCGAGACCGCGGCATGGGTGGGGATCCTGGTGCCCAGCAGCTGGTGGGCACCGAGGGCCAGCACATCGAGGACGGGCGGGTCGACCTCGCGCAGCGGCCGGTCGACGCAGGCGGCGATGATCGCGTCGTACGTGCCCTGGCGGCGGAGCGTCCCGTAGACCAGTTCGGTCGCCAGGGCCGCGTCCCGGTCGTCGAAGCCGTCGTTCTCGCGGGCCTTGCGCAGCAGCGGCGGGAGGACGAGGTTCGCGTAGGCGTCCCGTTCGTCGACGGCCCGCAGGGCGTCGAAGGCGAGGATCCGGACGGGATCCTTCACCGGGCGCCGGTGCGGCTTGGGGGGACGGGGCCGGCGAGCCCCCTGGGGGCGTGCCTGGTCGTTCAAAGGTGCTCCGCGGTATCTGATCAGTCGGGTTCGCTCCCAGGTTACGTCCGGCCCGGCGGCCGGGCCGCCGGGCCCCCGGACGCGGCCCCGGGCGGGGTCAGCCCGCGTCGGCGCCGAGGCGTTCGCCCGGGGTGATCCGTACACCGCGCGCCCAGTCCGCGGCCCGCATCGGCTTCTTGCCCTGCGGCTGGACCCAGAGCAGCTCCACGGCGTGCGAGCCGGTGCCGGTCCGGACGTCGTTCTTGCCCACGGCCAGCTCGCCGGGGGCCAGATCGGTGCGCGCCGGGTCGAGCGCCACCGAGACCAGCTTCAGCCGCTCGCCGCGGAAGACCGTCCACGCCCCGGGCGCGGGGGTACAGCCGCGGACCAGCCGGTCGACGCGGAGCGCGGGGGCGCGCCAGTCGACCCGGGCGTCGTCGACGGTGAGCTTCGGCGCCAGCGAGACACCGTCCGCGGGCTGCGGGACCGCGGTCAGGGTGCCGTCCTCGATACCGTCCATCGTGGCAGCCAGCAGTCCCGCCCCGGCGAAGGCCAGCCGGGTCAGCAGATCGCCACTGGTGTCGGCGGGCCGGACCAGCTCCGTCACCACTCCGTAGACCGGCCCGGAGTCCAGGCCCTCCTCGATGAGGAAGGTCGCGGCGCCCGTCACCTCGTCACCGGCGATCACCGCGTGCTGGACGGGGGCGGCGCCGCGCCACGCGGGCAGCAGCGAGAAATGCAGATTGACCCAGCCGCGCGCCGGAACGTCGAGCGCAACCCTCGGCAGCAGCGCGCCGTAGGCGACGACCGGGCAGCAGTCGGGCCCGATCTCCCGCAGCCTGGCCAGGAAGTCCTCGTCACGCGGCTTGGCGGGCTTGAGGACTTCGATCCCGGCCTCCTCGGCGCGCTGGGCGACCGGGCTGGCCACCAGCTTCCGGCCGCGCCCGGCGGGGGCGTCGGGCCGGGTGATCACCGCGGCGACCTCGTGTCGGTCGGAGGCGATCAGGGCGTCCAGGGCGGGGACGGCGACCTCGGGGGTGCCGGCGAAGACGAGCTTCATGGGTGGCTGACTGCCTCTCGGCTGTACGGGTGAGTGCGGAGGTACGGATACGGCACGGGCGGCGCACCAGTCTAGGTCGTCCGGTGGACCGCGCCGGGCTCACGGGCCGGGCGGCGCCGCCGGGCGCAGCGCGGCTCCCGGCGGTGCAGGTTTCCGGGGCCGGACCGGGGGGCGTACGGGAGCCCGTGCGCCGGGACGGTATGCGCTTACGCCCCCGCAGCGTGACCACAACGGCGGGTACGGCGTTGGTCAAGACAGATTGACCGATCTCCGGGGGGACGGCTCACGCGGTCGCCGGGGATCGGCCGACGCGGGCCGCTCCCCTGGGCCGTGTCGTCAAAATGGCGCCGTCCGCCCGAAGGGCGGGGCCTGCGGCTCCCCGGCCCGGCACTCGCAAGGCGGAGGGGTTTTCCTCGTACGGGACGTACGAGGGGCATCCCGGCAGCGCAGCGAGTGTGCGGGCCGGGCGTCGCGGGCCGGGCGGGATTTTGACGACACGGCCCAGGCGGCCCGGATCCTTTTCCACGCCGGTTCGAGAGGCTTCCCGATGGCCGACCACGCAACCCACGACGCCCAAGCCAGGGCAAGCCTGCACCTGTTGGTGCGGGACATCGAACGGGTCCGCCGGCAGGTGGACGCGTTGCGCACACTCACCGCCCAGCTCGGCAATGTGTACCGCCCGCGCCGCACCGGTCCCTCCACGGGCTTCGTCGTCTACGGCAGGGCCCCGGCGCCCACCGTCCGCCTCGCGCAGGAGCTGCGGGACAGCGTCGAGACCCTGGTGACGGCCGCGGTCGACTTCGACCGCTCGCTGGGTTTCTCCTGGGACGCGGTCGGTTCGGCGCTCGGGGTCACCAAGCAGGCCGTCCACCGGCGGTACGGCGCCCGGCGCTCGGCACCCACCGCGGTCGGGGCGGATCCGGAGCAGCAGCCGCACCCCTTCCCGGCCCCGGCCGCGCTGCCCGCGTCCGCGTCGGTCCCGGCGGCCCGGAGCATGCCGCCGCAGCCCCCGGCGACCCCGGCACCCGAACCACGCCCGGGTGCGTTCCCCGGCCCCCGCAACGGCTGACCCCCGGCCACGGGGAGCGCCCAGCCCTGCGGATGTTGCTGCCCGCCTACCGCCGGTCTGTGGCTGTCGCGCAGTTCCGCCCCCTGTGCCCAAGGGCATGGGGGGATCCCCGGCTACGCCTGGCGGCGTGGGGGACCTCCAGCGCCCGGGCCCCCCTTCCCGAGCCCGGTAACGGGGGGGCGCCCGGCGCAGCAAGGTCTGCCCCCGGCCACAGACCGCAGCTGGTTCTCGCGCGGTTCCCCGCGCCCCTGGGTACTCCTGCCCCAGGCCTTCGGCGCGTGCGGCTCCTGCACGTGTCGGGGCGGGGAGGCCGGAAAGGGGCGCTGGGGTTCCCCCTACGCCGCCGGGCGTGGCTGGGGGTCCCCCCACGCCGCCAGGCGCAGGGGGAGGAACTGCGCGACAAGCCACGGACCAGGGGGAGCCGGACGACAGCCCCCGTTGGGCTGGGCGCCCCCCGGGGTCGGCGGGGCACCGCGGGATGCGGCTAGCCGATGTCCAGGGGGTCGATACGGATCCGTACTTGGTCCGTGCCCCCACGCGTCGTCCGTGCCGCCTTGGCCGCCTTCAGGGCCCGCGCCAGGGCCGCCCCGCTCCCCGGCGGCACCCGCAGCAGCGCCCGTGACCACAGCTCCCCGACCGGGGGGTCGCCCGGACGCCTCGGCCGCCCCGGCGGGGGCTCGGGCAGCGGCACCGGCCCGAGGACCTCCGTCTCGGGCGGCAGCCCGGCACCGGCCACAAACGCGGCGACCGTGTCCGTCCGGCCCGTCACCGCCGCCATCCGGGACACCGGCGGGAACCCCAGCTCCGCGCGGTCCGCCAGCTCCCGCTCCGCATGGCCCACCGGATCCCAGCGCACCAGGGCCTGGACGGGCCGGAGTGTCGGCTCCGCGACGATGACCACCGCACCGCCCTCGGGCCCGCCCCGCACCAGCGCCGCCGCGTCCGTCCAGCGCCGCAGCGCCTCCTCGGACGACCGCAGATCGGGGCGGCCGAGCATGGCCCAGCCGTCCAGCAGCAGCGCCGCCGCATAGCCGCCCTCGGCGACCGGCTCGGCCCCGGGCGTGCTCACCACGAGGGCGGGCCGTCCGGGCACCGAGTCCAGTACGTGGTCGCGGCCCGAGGTGCGCACCGGCACCGCGGGGAACGTCCGCCCCAGCTCCTCCGCGGTCCGCCGGGCCCCGACCACCGAGGCCCGCAGCCGCGTGCCGCCGCAGGCGGGGCAGTGCCGGCCGGTGGCCTCCCGGCCGCACCAGCCGCAGCACAGCGCCCGTTCGTCGGGGGCCTGGAGCGGGCCGGAGCAGTGGTCGCACCGGGCGGGCGTACGGCACCGCTCGCATGCCAGCCGGGGCACGTACCCCCGGCGGGGGACCTGGACCAGCACCGGGCCGTCCTTCAGTCCGTCCCGCACGGTCTCCCATGCCAGCGTCGGGAGCCGGGCGGCCCGCGCCGCGCCGTCCCGCCCCAGCTGTTCGTCCCCGACCGTGCGGATCCGGGGCGCGGCGGCCCTGACCTGTTCCCTGGGGGCCCGCAGCGGCCGGGCCCAGCCGCTGCCGACGAGCTGGGCCGCCTCCACCGTGCAGCTCAGGGCGCCCAGCAGAAAGCCGCAGGACTCGTTGCGGGAGCGGAGTTCCAGCACCTCGCGGACATGGGGGAAGGGGGCGTGGTCGTCGCTGTGGCTGGGGTCGCCGTCGTCCCAGACGGCGACCAGGCCCAGGTCCCGTACCGGCGCGAACATCGCGGCGCGGGTGCCGACGACGGCGCGGACGGAGCCCCGGCGCACGGCGAGCCATTGCCCGTACCGCTTCTCGGGGCCGGATTCGGCGGTCAGCACGGCATGCCGCCCGGACCCCATCAGCGCGGTCAGCGCCTCGTCGATCCGGGCCACCCGGCGCCCGTCGGGAACGACGACGAGCGCGCCCCGGCCGGACGCCAGGGCGGCCACCACGGCCCGGGCCAGCTCCTCGGGCCAGTGGGGCCCCGGCAGCGCCGTCCAGGCCGCGCGCGGGCTCCCGCCGGCCGCTAGGGCCCGCAGGAACTCCGGCCCGCTGGTGTACCGCCGCCAGGACTCCGGGTCCGGCGGCGGGGGCGGCGGCAGCGCGGGCGCCGAGGGCCGGCCCTCGGCCCTGGCATTGCGCGGCGGCACCGCGAGCTGGAGCACATCGGCCAGCGAGCCCGCGTACCGGTCGGCGACGTCCCGGGCCAGTGCCAGCGCCTCCGGGCTGAGCACGGGCTCCGGGGAGACCACGTTCGCCAGGGCGGCGAGCGCCCCGCCGTAGTCCGATTCGGCGCGGCGCTCCACGAGGAAACCGTCGATCAGCCCACCGCCCTCACGGCGGCCCTGCCGCACCCGGCTGCCGCCGGCCCCGAACCGGACCCGGACCCGGACCCCGGGCTGCGCCTGGGCGTCCAGCTCCTTCGGCACGGCGTAGTCGAAGAACTGGTCGAGATGGAGCACGCCCTTGTTGACCACGACGCGGGCCACGGGCAGCTCGTCGGCGAGATCGGCACCGCGCCAGGTCCGCGGCTTGGCCCGGGGCACGTTCGCCCGCCGGACCGCGTCCCGGATCAGCGCCAGCTGTTCCGGCGCGGCCGGCTCCTCACCCGGGGCCGACCCGTCCTCCCTGCTCACGCCCGCAATTCTGGCAGAGCCCACTGACATCGAGAGCCCCGCCGCCGAGCAGGCTCCGAACCGCAGGCCGCAACGCACGGGACCCCGCCGCCCGGCGAGGGCGGCGGGGTCCCGTGGCGAGCCCGCGGAAACGCGAGCCCGCTCAGACGTGAAACCGTGAAACGCGTGAGACCGCGTGAACGCGCAGACTCCGCAGGCTCAGAGGCCCGCGGCGGTACGCAGCGCGGCCGTGCGGTCCGTGCGCTCCCAGGTGAAGTCCGGCAGCTCACGGCCGAAGTGGCCGTACGCCGCGGTCTGGGCGTAGATCGGCCGCAGCAGGTCCAGATCGCGGATGATCGCCGCCGGGCGGAGATCGAAGACCTGGGCGATCGCCGTTTCGATCTTCTCGACGTCGACCGTGGCGGTGCCGAAGGTCTCGACGAAGAGACCGACCGGCTCGGCCTTGCCGATGGCGTACGCGACCTGCACCTCGCAGCGCGCCGCCAGGCCCGCCGCGACGACGTTCTTCGCGACCCAGCGCATGGCGTAGGCGGCGGAGCGGTCCACCTTGGACGGGTCCTTGCCGGAGAAGGCACCGCCGCCGTGGCGGGCCATACCGCCGTACGTGTCGATGATGATCTTGCGTCCGGTGAGTCCGGCGTCGCCCATGGGGCCGCCGATCTCGAACCGGCCGGTGGGGTTCACCAGCAGCCGGTAGCCGTCGGTGTCCAGCTTGATGCCGTCCTCGACGAGCTGCTTGAGCACGTGCTCCACGACGAACTCGCGGATATCGGGTGCGAGCAGCGAGTCCAGGTCGATGTCGGAGGCGTGCTGCGAGGAGACCACGACCGTGTCGAGCCGGACGGCCTTGTCGCCGTCGTACTCGATGGTGACCTGGGTCTTTCCGTCGGGCCGCAGATAGGGGATGGTGCCGTTCTTGCGGACCTCGGAGAGCCGGCGGGAGAGCCGGTGCGCCAGGTTGATCGGGAGCGGCATCAGCTCGGGCGTCTCGTCGCACGCGTAGCCGAACATCAGACCCTGGTCGCCCGCGCCCTGCCGGTCGAGATCGTCTTCGCCGTCGGCACCCTCGACCCGCTTCTCGTACGCCACGTCGACGCCCTGGGCGATGTCCGGGGACTGCGCGCCGATCGACACCGACACTCCGCAGGACGCGCCGTCGAAGCCCTTCTTCGACGAGTCGTAGCCGATCTCAAGGATCTTGTTGCGCACGAGCGTGGGGATGTCTGCGTACGCCTGGGTGGTGACCTCGCCGGCCACATGGACCAGTCCAGTGGTGATCAGCGTCTCGACGGCGACACGAGAGGTGGGGTCCTCGGTCAGCAGGGCGTCGAGGATGGTGTCGCTGATCTGATCGGCGATCTTGTCGGGGTGACCCTCGGTCACGGACTCCGAAGTGAAAAGACGGCGGGACACATCGCTCCCTGGGGTTGCAGCGGCTGCTGGCTGATCATGGGTGGACCGGCAGGGGGCTGCGCCCCGCGACGTTCCGCACACCAGTTTATCCGCCACCGTCCGCCGTCAGTCCACCCGTCCCGATTCGTGAGAGCCGTGTGGTTGATCCCTGAGCTGCGGCGATGGGGCTGACCGGCCGAAGGAACGGCCGAAATCAGCCGTCCCGTCGGGATCCTTTCGGGCGTTTCCCCGGGGCGGGCGGAGACACAGGGGCCACCGGAGTGTCCTGCTGTCCCTCCGGGATCAGCCGCCCCGGACCGGTGGTGGGCGGGCTGCTGATCCGGGAGGGACGGCGTCAGTCCAGCCTGGGCAGGACCAGGTCCCAGACCGTATCGGCGAGGGCTTCCTTGGGCCCGTACGGCACCGGGGTCTCCGTACCGTCCTCGGCCAGCACCACGGCCTCGTTCTCCTCCGAGCCGAAGGTCCTGCGCTCCCCCACCTCGTTGACGACGAGCAGATCGCAGCCCTTGCGGCGGAGCTTCTCGCGGCCGTTGGCGAGCACGTCGTCCGTCTCGGCGGCGAAGCCCACGACCACCTGACCGGCTCGGGGCCGTTCGGCGGACAGCTCGGCGAGCACATCCGGATTGCGGACCAGCGCGACGGGCTCGGGCTCGACCCCGTCCTTCTTTTTGATCTTCCCGGTGGCGTAATCGGCCGGGCGGAAATCGGCGACCGCCGCCGCCATGACGACCGCGTCCGCGTCCACCGCGGCCGCCAGCACGGCCTCGCGCAGCTCCAGGGCCGTACCGACGGGGACCACGTCGACGCCCGCCGGATCGGGCAGGGTGGTATTCGCGGTGACCAGCGTCACCCTGGCACCCCGGGCGGCGGCGGTCCGCGCCAGCGCGTACCCCTGCTTGCCGGAGGAGCGGTTGCCGAGGAACCGGACCGGGTCGAGCGGCTCCCGGGTGCCGCCCGCGCTGACCACCACATGGCGGCCCGCCAGATCCGGCCCGGCGGCCCCCCGGGCCAGTACCCGGCGGCAGATCTCGAACAGCTCGCCCGGGTCGGGCAGCCTGCCCTTGCCGGTGTCGACGCCGGTCAGCCGGCCGACCGCGGGCTCGATGACGACGGCGCCGCGGCGGCGGAGCACGGCCACGTTCTCCCGGGTGGCGGGGTGTTCCCACATCTCGGTATGCATCGCGGGCGCGAAGACGACCGGACAGCGGGCGGTGAGCAGGGTGTTCGTCAGCAGATCGTCGGCGAGGCCGTGGGCCGCCTTCGCCAGCAGATCGGCGGTGGCAGGGGCGACGACCACCAGATCGGCGTGCTGGCCGATCCGGACGTGCGGCACCTCGTGCACCTCGGACCAGACCTCGGCCCGGACGGGGTGGCCGGAGAGGGCCTCCCAGGTCGGAGCGCCGACGAAGCGGAGGGCCGAGGCCGTCGGCACCACACGGACGTCATGGCCGGACTCCGTGAGCCGGCGCAGCAGCTCACAGGCCTTGTAGGCGGCGATGCCCCCGCCGACACCCAGCACGACTCGCGGCTTGTCGGACGATGCCTGCGGCTGATCCGGCCCGGCCATGGTCTCTCCCCACTCTCGGTTGTCACCACCCATGACACACCACAGGCCCGGCGGACTTCCCGCCGGGCCTGGTGATGGAGAGCTGCCGCGGACGCCCGTCCGGGCGCGTCCGGGCAGCGGTGAATCAGTTGGTCGCGCCCTCGACTGCCTCGGAGGTCAGCAGACCGGCGTTGATCTCGCGCAGCGCGATCGAGAGGGGCTTCTCGTGGACGTGGGTGTCGACGAGCGGGCCGACGTACTCCAGGAGACCCTCGCCGAGCTGCGAGTAGTACGCGTTGATCTGGCGCGCCCGCTTGGCCGCGTAGATCACGAGGCTGTACTTCGAGTCCGTGGCCTCGAGCAGCTCGTCGATCGGCGGGTTGATGATGCCCTCGGGCGCAGTCATGGAAGAGGACACGCTCTACCTTCCGAAAGAGGAAAAATGATGAACTCGGCCGGTTCGGCCGAAGGCGGAGGTACGTGGAGGGATCCGCGTCGCTCCGCCGGGTCCGGTGAGATCCCGCAGAAGGATCACTCGCCGGAAGACACCGCCACCAAGGCTAGCAGCTCACGCGCCACGTCCTCGACGGAGGTGTTGACCAGGGTCGTGTCGAACTCCGATTCGGCGGCCAGTTCGATCCGGGCGGCGGCCAGCCGCTCCTCGATCACCGCGGCCGATTCGGTGCCCCGGCCGGTGAGCCGGCGGACCAGTTCGTCCCAGCTCGGCGGGGCGAGGAAGACCAGCCGGGACTCCGGCATGGACTCCTTCACCTGCCGGGCGCCCTGGAGGTCGATCTCCAGCAGCACCGGCTCGCCCGCGTCCAGTCGGTCGAGGACCGCCCCGCGGGGCGTGCCGTAGCGGTTGCCCGCGAAGGTCGCCCACTCCAGCAGCTCGCCGTTGGCGATCAGCTTGTCGAATTCGTCGTCGGTGACGAAGAAATACTGGACGCCGTGGCGCTCGCCGGGGCGCGGCTTTCTCGTGGTGGCCGACACCGAGAGCCAGACCTCGGGGTGAGCCTTGCGCATATGCGCGACGACCGTGCTCTTGCCGACCCCGGAGGGGCCGGAGAGCACGGTCAGCCGCGGACGTACTTCTGCTGCCATGCAGCGATTATCCCGGTTCTCCGGAGTGTCCGGGACCGCCGCCCCGGACATCGGGAGGAGATCAGGCGGGGCCGCCGCCGAACTCCCGCTCCAGGGAAGCGATCTGGTTGGAGCCGAGACCACGGACCCGGCGGCTCTCGGAGATGCCGAGCCGCTCCATGATCTGCTTGGCGCGGACCTTGCCCACGCCGGGCAGCGACTCCAGAAGCGCGGAGACCTTCATCTTGCCGATGACGTCGTTCTCCTGGCCCTGCTTGATGACCTCGTGGAGCGAGGCGCCGGAGTGCTTGAGTCGATTCTTGACCTCGGCCCGCTCCCGGCGAGCCGCGGCGGCCTTTTCGAGCGCGGCTGCGCGCTGTTCAGGGGTAAGGGGCGGAAGAGCCACGCCTACGTCACCTCGGATGTCGAACTGTCGGATACGGACCGGTGAGGAACCTAGTCGCCCCACACCAGGCGAGCAACGAGCAACGCAGTGCTCGTGCCGCTCTTCGACGGAGACTAGCGGGCCGCACCGCTCCAGTCAGCGAGAACAGACGAAAAGTCCTGGTCAGCATCGACCGACCAGGACTTTTACGACAAAACGGCGAGGTTTTGCGTCAAGATTCTGTCAACTCGCTGTGCGAACGGCCGCCCGGACGGCCCGGCGGCCTCCGCCGACAAATCCGCTGGTCAGTACATCTACACACGATGAGAGCCCCCGGCCGGCCACCGCCGGACCGGCGCCCTGCCCCGGGTCGGGCCTTTCCGGTGGATCCGGCCGGATTCCACCGTGATGCGCCCGGGACGGACCGTCTCCGTATTTCACCGTTGCACCGATCACCGCTGCGCCGCATCCACCGCATCCACCGGGTGCACCGGGTCCGCAGATGCGCCGCATCACCGAGACCGCTGAATCCGGGGAATCCGCTGATCCGGGCGACTGCGCCGGGGCGGGGCTACCGCGCTCCCTCGACCACCGCCCGGCACTCCTCCGCGAAGAGTTCCGCGGCCGCCCGGAGCGCGGCCGGGTCGGGGCCGTGGCGCAGGACGCCCCGGCTGACGCTCGGGACGACGTTGCCGACCGCCGCTCCGAAGACCCGCGGCAGGTCCGCCGGGGTCGCCCCCTGGGCGCCGATGCCCGGGGCGAGGAGCGGTCCGTTGATCTCCAGGTCCACCCCGGCACCGTCGAGCGTGGCGCCGACCACGGCACCGACCGAGCCCAGCGGCCGGGCGTCCGCGTTCTCTGCGGCCATATGGTCGAGCATCACCTGCGCCAGCGTACGGCCGTCGGCGGCGACGGCCCGCTGTACCTCGGCCCCTTCCGGATTGGACGTGAGCGCCAGGACGAAGACGCCCGATCCGGCGGCGGCCGCGGCGTCCAGCGCCGGGCGCAGGGAGCCGAAGCCGAGGTACGGGGAGACCGTGACGGCATCGGAGAACAGCGGCGACGCCGGGTCGAGGAAGGCCGAGGCGTACGCGGCCATGGTGGAGCCGATATCGCCGCGCTTGGCGTCCATCAGGACCAGTGCGCCCGCGGACCGGGCCTCCTCGACGGTCTTCTCCAGGACGGCGACGCCCCGGGAGCCGAACCGCTCGAAGAACGCGGCCTGCGGTTTGAGGACGGCGACCCGGTCGGCGAGCGCCTCGACCGTGGTGCGGGCGAACCGCTCCAGACCGGCGACGTCGTCGTTCAGCCCCCAGGCGGTGAGCAGGGAGGCATGCGGGTCGATCCCGACGCAGAGCGGACCGCGGTCGTCCGCCGCCGCGCGCAGCCGGGCGCCGAAGGGGAGGTTCGTGGTGGTCATGCGGCGGTCTCCTCGGTGGTGGTCCCGTCGGCGCCGGCCCGGACACCGGCGCCGACGGCCTCGGCCAGGGTGGCGTACGGGCTCGCCTTGAGCCGGGCCGCCAGCCCCTGGTGGACGGCACGGCTCCAGAACGGCCCCTGGTAGACGAAGGCGCTGTAGCCCTGGACCAGGGTGGCTCCGGCCAGGATGCGCTGCCAGGCGTCCTCGGCGTCCTCGATACCGCCGACGCCGACCAGGGTGATCCGGTCGCCGACCCGGGCGTACAGCCGCCGCAGGACCTGGAGGGAGCGGTCCTTCAGCGGCGCTCCGGAGAGCCCGCCGGTCTCGGCGGTCAGCTCGGCGGGCGAGACGAGGCCGTCGCGGGCGATGGTGGTGTTGGTGGCGATGATCCCGTCGAGCCCCAGCTCGACCGCGAGATCGGCGACGGCGTCGATGTCCTCGTCGGCGAGATCGGGGGCGATCTTGACCAGCAGCGGGACCCGGCGGCGGGTCTCGGTGCGGTCGGCGGCCTCCCGGACGGCGGTCAGCAGGGGGCGCAGGGATTCGGTGGCCTGGAGGTTGCGCAGGCCGGGGGTGTTCGGCGAGGAGACGTTGACCACGAGGTAGTCGGCGTGCCGGGCCAGTCGCTCGGTGGAGGTGACGTAGTCGGCGGCCGCCTCCGCCTCCGGGACGACCTTGGTCTTGCCGATGTTGACGCCGACGGTGGTACGGAAGACCGGGCGGCGCTCCCCCAGCCGCTGGGCGACCGCGGCGGAGCCGTCGTTGTTGAAGCCCATCCGGTTGATCAGGGCCCGGTCGGCGACCAGGCGGAAGAGTCGCTGCTTGGGGTTGCCGGGCTGGGCCAGCGCGGTGACCGTACCGATCTCCACGTGATCGAAGCCGAGCATGGCCAGGCCGTCGATGCCGGAGGCGTTCTTGTCGAAGCCGGCCGCGAGGCCGAAGGGGCCGTGCATCCGCAGTCCGAAGGCCTCGGTGCGCAGTTCCTCGTGGCGGGGTGCGAGGACGGCGGCGGCGTAGGTGCGCAGGACGGGGATCCGGGCGAGGAGCCGGATCCAGCGGAAGGCGAGGTGGTGGGCCGCCTCGGGGTCCATCCGCTTGAAGAAGAGGGAGAAGAAGAGCTGGTACATGGTGGGTTCCTCGGGGCCGGGGTCGGCGTCGGTGACCTCACCGGCCGGGCGGGGATCCTGTGCGGCGGTCCCCGGCCGGTCCGGCGGGCGGTGCCTGCGGGGGGCTGTCGTGGGGGGGGGGACACCGCGTGTGCGGTGTCCCCCTCCCCTCGCGCCCCTCGGGCCGGTCAGTCGCGGGCCGCGGTCAGGTGCTCCGCGTGCTCCTGGAGGGAGCGGACGCCGACGTCGCCGCGGTTGAGCGCGTCGATGCCCTGGACGGCGGCGGCAAGCGCCTGGACCGTGGTGAGGCAGGGTACGGCCCTGGCGACGGCGGCGGTCCGGATGTCGTAGCCGTCGAGGCGGCCGCCGGTGCCGTACGGGGTGTTGACGATCAGGTCGACCCCGCCGTCGTGGATCAGCTGGACGATGGTCTTCTCGCCGTTGGGGCCCTCGCCCTCGCTGTGCTTGCGCACCACGGTGGCGTTGATGCCGTTGCGCTTGAGGACCTCGGCGGTGCCGGAGGTGGCGAGCAGCTCGAAGCCGTGGGCGACCAGCTCCCGGGCCGGGAAGATCATCGAACGCTTGTCGCGGTTGGCGACCGAGATGAACGCGCGGCCCGTGGTGGGCAGCGGTCCGTAGGCGCCCGCCTGCGATTTGGCGTACGCCGTGCCGAAGACGGTGTCGATGCCCATGACCTCGCCGGTGGAGCGCATCTCCGGGCCGAGGACGGTGTCGACACCGCGGCCGTGGATGTCCCGGAAGCGGGACCACGGCATCACGGCCTCCTTGACGGAGATCGGCGCGTCCATCGGCAGGGTGCCGCCGTCGCCGGTGGCGGGCAGCAGGCCCTCGGCGCGCAGTTCGGCGATGCCGGCGCCCAGGGAGATCCGGGCGGCGGCCTTGGCCAGCGGCACGGCGGTCGCCTTGGAGGTGAAGGGGACCGTACGGGAGGCCCGGGGGTTGGCCTCCAGGACGTAGAGGATGTCCCCGGCCAGGGCGAACTGGATGTTGATCAGTCCGCGGACGCCGACGCCGCGGGCGATGGCTTCGGTGGAGGCGCGCAGCCGCTTGATGTCGAAGCCGCCGAGGGTGATCGGGGGCAGGGCGCAGGCGGAGTCGCCGGAGTGGATTCCGGCCTCCTCGATATGCTCCATGACGCCGCCGAGGTACAGCTCGCTGCCGTCGTAGAGGGCGTCGACGTCGATCTCGATGGCGTCGTCGAGGAAGCGGTCGACCAGGACCGGCCGGGTGGGGCTGATCTCGGTGGACTCGGCGATGTACGACTCCAGCCGGGCCTCCTCGTACACGATCTCCATCCCGCGGCCGCCGAGGACGTAGCTGGGGCGGACCAGGACGGGGTAGCCGATCTCGTCGGCGATGGCCTTGGCCTCGGCGAAGGTGGTCGCGGTGCCGTGCTTGGGGGCCGGCAGTCCGGCCTCCGCGAGGACCCGGCCGAAGGCTCCGCGGTCCTCGGCGGCGTGGATGGCCTCCGGGGAGGTTCCGACGACGGGGACGCCGTTGTCCTTGAGTGCCTGGGCGAGACCCAGCGGGGTCTGGCCGCCGAGCTGGACGACGACTCCGGCGATCGGTCCGGCCTGCGCCTCGGCGTGCACGATCTCCAGGACGTCCTCCAGGGTGAGCGGCTCGAAGTAGAGCCGGTCGGAGGTGTCGTAGTCGGTGGAGACGGTCTCGGGGTTGCAGTTGACCATCACGGTCTCGTAGCCGGCGTCGCTGAGCGCGAAGGAGGCGTGGACGCAGGAGTAGTCGAACTCGATGCCCTGGCCGATGCGGTTGGGCCCGGAGCCGAGGATGATCACGGCGGGCTTCTCGCGCGGCGCGACCTCGGTCTCCTCGTCGTACGAGGAGTAGAAGTACGGCGTCCGGGCGGCGAACTCGGCGGCGCAGGTGTCGACGGTCTTGTAGACCGGGCGGATGCCGAGGGCGTGGCGGACCTCGCGGACGACGTCCTCGCGGAGTCCGCGGATACCGGCGATCTGGGCGTCGGAGAAACCGTGCCGCTTGGCTTCGCCGAGCAGCTCGGGGGTGAGCTTGTCGGCGGCGGCCAGCTCGTCCGCGTACTCCTTGATGAGGAAGAGCTGGTCGACGAACCAGGGGTCGATCCGGGTGGCCTCGAAGACCTCCTCGGGGGTCGCCCCGGCGCGGATCGCGGTCATGACGGTGTTGATGCGGCCGTCGGTGGGGCGTACCGCCTCGCGCAGCAGCTCGTCCTTGTCCCCGGTGGGCGAGGTGAAGTCGAACTGGCTGCCCTTCTTCTCCAGGGAGCGCAGGGCCTTCTGGAGGGCCTCGGTGAAGTTGCGGCCGATCGCCATGGCCTCGCCGACCGACTTCATGGTGGTGGTGAGGGTGGCGTCGGCGGAGGGGAACTTCTCGAAGGCGAAGCGGGGGGCCTTGACCACGACGTAGTCGAGGGTGGGCTCGAAGGACGCCGGGGTCTGCTCGGTGATGTCGTTGGGGATCTCGTCGAGCGTGTAGCCGACGGCCAGCTTGGCGGCGATCTTGGCGATCGGGAAGCCGGTGGCCTTGGAGGCGAGTGCGGAGGAGCGGGAGACCCGGGGGTTCATCTCGATGACGATGATCCGGCCGTCTTCCGGGTCGACCGCGAACTGGATATTGCAGCCGCCGGTGTCGACGCCGACCTCGCGGATGATCGCGATACCGATATCGCGGAGCCGCTGGTACTCGCGGTCGGTGAGGGTCATCGAGGGGGCGACGGTGATGGAGTCGCCGGTGTGGACGCCCATCGGATCGAAGTTCTCGATGGAGCAGACGACCACGACGTTGTCGTTCTTGTCGCGCATCAGCTCCAGCTCGTACTCCTTCCAGCCGAGGATGGACTCCTCCAGGAGGACCTCGGTGGTCGGGGAGAGCGTGAGGCCCTGGCCGGCGATGCGGCGCAGCTCCTCCTCGTCGTGGGCGAAGCCGGAGCCGGCGCCGCCCATGGTGAAGGAGGGGCGGACGACGACGGGGTAGCCGCCGAGGGTGTCGACACCCTGGAGGACGTCGTCCATGGAGTGGCAGATGACCGAGCGGGCGGACTCGCCGTAGCCGATCTTGGCCTTGACGGCCTCGACGACGCCCTTGAAGAGGTCGCGGTCCTCGCCCTTGTTGATGGCCTCGACATTGGCGCCGATGAGTTCGACGCCGTACTTCTCCAGGACGCCCTGCTCGTGCATGGAGATCGCGGTGTTCAGCGCGGTCTGGCCGCCGAGGGTGGGCAGCAGCGCGTCGGGGCGCTCCTTGGCGATGATCTTCTCGACGAACTCGGGGGTGATCGGCTCGACGTAGGTGGCGTCGGCGATCTCCGGGTCGGTCATGATCGTGGCCGGGTTGGAGTTGACCAGGATCACCCGCAGGCCCTCGGCCTTGAGGACGCGGCAGGCCTGGGTGCCGGAGTAGTCGAACTCGGCGGCCTGGCCGATGACGATCGGGCCGGAGCCGATGACCAGGACGGACTGGATGTCGGTGCGCTTAGGCACGCTGGCCCTCCATCAGGGAGACGAAGCGGTCGAACAGGTACGCGGCGTCGTGCGGGCCCGCGGCCGCCTCGGGGTGGTACTGAACGCTGAAGGCCGGCCGGTCGAGCAGGCGCAGGCCTTCCACCACGTTGTCGTTGAGACAGACGTGGGAGACCTCGGCGCGGCCGTAGGGGGTGTCGGAGACGGTGTCGAGGGGGGCGTCGACGGCGAAGCCGTGGTTGTGGGCCGTGACCTCGACCTTGCCCGTCGCACGGTCCTGGACGGGCTGGTTGATGCCTCGGTGGCCGTACTTCAGCTTGTAGGTGCCGAAGCCCAGGGCGCGGCCGAGGAGCTGGTTGCCGAAGCAGATCCCGAAGAGGGGGGTGCCGCGCTCCAGGACGGCCTTGACGACGGTGAGGTCGGCGGTGGCCGGGTCGCCGGGGCCGTTGGAGAGGAATACACCGTCAGGTCCGCCCGGGGCGATCGCGTAGACCTCGTCGGCGGTGGCGGTGGCGGGCAGGACGTGGACTTCTATGCCGCGCTCGGCCATCAGCTGCGGGGTCATGCCCTTGATGCCGAGGTCGAGGGCGGCGACGGTGAACCGCTTCTCGCCGATCGCGGGGACGGTGTACGTCTCCGCGGTGGCGACCTCGGCGGAGAGGTCGGCGCCCTTCATCCGAGGGGCGGACCGGACCCGGGCGAGCAGGGCGGCTTCGTCGGCGAGGGCGTCGCCGGAGAAGATGCCGACCCGCATGGCGCCGCGTTCGCGCAGATGGCGGGTGAGGGCGCGGGTGTCGATTCCGCTGATGCCGACGATGCCCTGGGCGGTCAGCTCGTCGTCGAGGGTGCGGCGGGAGCGCCAGTTCGACGGAGTCCGGGCGGGGTCGCGGACGACGTAGCCGGCGACCCAGATCTTCCGGGACTCGTCGTCCTCGTCGTTGACGCCGGTGTTGCCGATGTGCGGGGCGGTCATGACGACGACCTGGCGGTGGTACGAGGGGTCGGTCAGCGTCTCCTGGTACCCGGTCATGCCGGTGTTGAACACCGCTTCGCCGAAGGTCTCCCCCACGGCCCCGTAGGCACGGCCGCGGAAGGTGCGGCCGTCCTCCAGGACGAGTACGGCGGGAACCGTGGTCCGCCGTGCGGCGGTTCCCCTGGTGGAGGTGGTCATCGTGCGCCTTCCTTCGTGGTGATCAGCTGGTTCAGGGTGGTGACCCAGTCGTTGTGCTCGGCGGCCCGGTCGGAGCGGAAGCCGGAGTCGAGGAGGGTTCCGCCGTGCTCCCAGGTGAGGACGAGCAGTCCGCCCTCGGCGAGGACCTTTCCGGCGATGCCCTTGTCGAGGCGGGCGCCGCGCAGGGCGGAGCGGGGGATGTGGAAGTCGGCCGCCCCGGGGCGTACCACGTCCACTCCGGCCTCGGTGAGGGTCAGCTCGACCCGGCTGCGGGCGCCCAGTCCATGGGCGACGATCCGGTCGAGCCACTGCCCGGCGGTGGTGGAGCCGTGGTAGCGGCCGCTGAGGGCGGCGACCGGAGTGCCGGAGGATGCGGACAGTCCGTGGAGTGCGGGCAGACCGGACTGGAGGCTGCCGCGCCATTTCCAGCCCTGGCGCATCAGCCAGTAGACCAGGACGACGAAGAGGAGGAGTCCGACGACCCAGCCGATACGGGCGGCCCAGTCGGTCACCTCCGCCGACCTGCGCTCCTCGGCTGCGAGCCCTGCTGCGATGGTGGTGAGTGTTGTCACGTCAGCTTCCCGTCGACGACCGTTGCCCGGCCCCGCAGGAAGGTGTGGGTGACACGTCCCGGCAGCTCACGGCCCTGGTAGGGGGTGTTGCGGCTGCGGGAGGCGAAGCCCGCGGGGTCCACCGCACCACGGTAAGCCGGATCGACCAGCACCAGGTTGGCGGGCTCCCCCGGCGCGACGGGCCGGCCGTGTCCTTCGAGGCGGCCGATGCGGGCGGGCCGGAAGGACATCCGGTCGGCGACCTGGGCCCAGTCGAGCAGCCCGGTCTCGACCATCGTCTCCTGGACGACGGAGAGCGCGGTCTCCAGACCGACCATGCCCATGGCGGCGGCGCCCCACTCGCAGTCCTTGTCCTCGTGGGGGTGCGGCGCGTGGTCGGTGGCGACGCAGTCGATGGTGCCGTCGGCCAGGGCCTCGCGGAGCGCCATCACGTCGGTCGCGGTGCGCAGCGGGGGGTTCACCTTGTAGACCGGGTCGTAGGTGCGGACCAGTTCGTCGGTGAGGAGGAGGTGGTGGGGGGTGACCTCGGCGGTGACGTTCCAGCCCTTGGACTTGGCCCAGCGCACGATCTCCACGGAGCCCGCGGTGGAGAGGTGGCAGATATGGACCCGGGAGCCGACGTGCGCGGCGAGGAGGACGTCACGGGCGATGATCGACTCCTCGGCGACGGCGGGCCAGCCGCCGAGTCCGAGTTCGGCGGAGACGACGCCCTCGTTCATCTGGGCGCCCTCGGTCAGCCGGGGCTCCTGGGCGTGCTGGGCGATGACGCCGTCGAAGGCCTTCACGTACTCCAGGGCGCGGCGCATGATCACCGCGTCGTCGACGCACTTGCCGTCGTCGGAGAAGACCTTCACTCCGGCGGCGGAGTCGTGCATGGCGCCCAGCTCGGCGAGCTGCTTGCCCTCCAGGCCGACCGTGACGGCGCCGACGGGCTGGACGTCGCAGTAGCCGGACTCCTTGCCGAGCCGGTAGACCTGCTCGACCACACCGGCGGTGTCGGCGACGGGGAAGGTGTTGGCCATGGCGTGGACGGCGGTGTAGCCGCCGGCGGCCGCGGCGCGGGTGCCGGTGAGGACGGTCTCGGAGTCCTCGCGGCCGGGCTCGCGCAGATGGGTGTGGAGGTCGACCAGGCCGGGCAGGAGGATCCGTCCCGCGGCCTCGACCACGGTGGCGGCTCCGGCGACCTCGGGGTCGATGGCGTCGGCGACCCGGGCGATGGTCCCGCCGTCGATCAGGACGTCCTGGGGCCGTCCGCCGAGGATCCCGGCGCCACGGATAAGGATCTTGCTCATGGTTACTGGGTCTCCTCGGTACGGGACGTGTGGGCGGCGGACTCGTTGCCGCCGAGCAGCAGATAGAGGACCGCCATCCGGATGGAGACCCCGTTGGCGACCTGTTCGACGGCGGTGCAGCGGTCGGAGTCGGCGACCGCGGCCGTGATCTCCATACCCCGGTTCATCGGTCCGGGGTGCATGACGACGGCGTGTTCCGGCATCCGGGCCATCCGGTCCCCGTCGAGGCCGTAGCGGCGGGCGTACTCGCGCTCGGTGGGGAAGAAGGCGGCGTTCATCCGCTCGCGCTGCACCCTCAGCATCATCACGGCGTCGGACTTGGGGAGCACCGCGTCGAGGTCGTAGGAGACCTCGCAGGGCCAGCTCTCGACGCCGATGGGCACCAGGGTCGGCGGGGCGACCACGGTGACCTGGGCGCCAAGGGTGTTCAGCAGCAGGACGTTGGATCGGGCGACCCGGCTGTGCAGTACGTCCCCGACGATGGTGATCCGGCGTCCGGCGAGGTCGCGTCCCATGCCTGCGTCCCTGCCGACCAGCCGGCGGCGCACGGTGAAGGCGTCGAGGAGGGCCTGGGTGGGGTGCTCGTGGGTGCCGTCGCCCGCGTTGACGACCGATCCGTCGATCCACCCCGAGTTCGCCAGCCGGTAGGGCGCTCCGGAGGCGTGGTGGCGGATGACGACGGCGTCGGCGCCCATGGCCTCCAGGGTCAGCGCGGTGTCCTTGAGGGATTCGCCCTTGGAGACCGAGGATCCCTTGGCGGAGAAGTTGATGACGTCGGCGGAGAGGCGCTTGGCTGCGGCCTCGAAGGAGATCCGGGTCCGGGTCGAGTCCTCGTAGAAGAGGTTGACGACGGTACGGCCCCGGAGGGTGGGCAGCTTCTTGATCGGCCGGTCGGCGACGCGGGCCATCTCCTCGGCGGTGTCGAGGATGAGGACGGCGTCGTCCCGCGTGAGATCGGCGGCCGAGATGAGGTGGTGCTTCATCTGGTGGGCTCCGGTGGGTTCGGCTCGGGTCGGCACGTGCGGCGTACGCGGCTGCGCGGCTTGCGGCGGCGCGCCACCGCGCTCCCGGGGTGTCCGGGCACGCGGGCGCACGGGGGCGCCCGTCACGCCGCTCCGGGCGCGCGGGGCCGTCGGGCTGCTAGCGGTGGTCGGTCTCGCGCACGCCGAGCAGCACGGTGTCCCGTCCGTCTTCCTCGGAGAGGAGGACCTTGACGGTCTCGCGCAGGGACGTGGGCAGGTTCTTGCCGACGTAGTCGGCGCGGATCGGCAGCTCCCGGTGGCCGCGGTCGACGAGGACCGCGAGCTGGACCGCGCGGGGGCGGCCGATATCGCCGAGGGCGTCGAGTGCGGCGCGGATGGTGCGGCCGGAGAAGAGCACGTCGTCGACGAGGACGACGAGGCGGCCGTCGATGCCGTCACCGGGGATCTCGGTTCGGGCGAGCGCGCGGGCGGGGCGCAGCCGCAGGTCGTCGCGGTACATCGTGATGTCGAGGGAGCCGACCGGGACGGTGCGTCCGGTGATCTGCTCCAGCTTTCCGGCGAGCCGGCGGGCGAGGAAAACGCCGCGGGTGGGGATGCCGAGGAGGACCACGTCGTCGGCGCCCTTGGCGCGTTCGACGATCTCGTGGGCGATCCGGGTCAGCACCCGTGCGATATCGGGCGCTTCCAGAACGGGGCGGGCCGTGTCGGGGCCGCCGGTGTGGCTGTTCGTGTCCATGGATTCCATGGCGAAACAGACCTCCTTCTCCGCCTCACGGGACGGACCTTAAAGGACGTCGGATAGTGCGCTCACTACCGTACCAGGGCCATTCGGGGGAACCTTGCCGGGGCTGGTCCGGACCTGCGGCGATGCCCGCTGTGATCATGACAGGCCACCGGTCTGGACCCGTTCGGCTTGACGCTTCCGAATCACGCTGCGTAACCTCACAGTGAGTCACCAGCAGCGCGGCGGAGCCGCACGTTGTCACAGCGTCCGGGGAGCTATATGTCCAGCGAATACGCAAAGCAGCTCGGGGCCAAGCTCCGCGCCATCCGCACGCAGCAGGGTCTGTCCCTCCACGGCGTGGAGGAGAAGTCCCAGGGCCGCTGGAAGGCCGTGGTGGTCGGCTCCTACGAGCGCGGCGACCGCGCTGTGACCGTCCAGCGCCTGGCCGAGCTGGCCGACTTCTACGGGGTTCCGGTGCAGGAGCTGCTGCCGGGCACCACCCCGGGCGGGGCCGCCGAGCCGCCGCCGAAGCTGGTCCTCGACCTGGAGCGGCTGGCGCATGTCCCGGCCGAGAAGGCGGGCCCCCTCCAGCGGTATGCGGCGACCATCCAGTCCCAGCGCGGCGACTACAACGGCAAGGTGCTGTCGATCCGCCAGGACGATCTGCGCACCCTGGCCGTGATCTACGACCAGTCGCCGTCCGTCCTGACCGAGCAGCTGATCAACTGGGGTGTGCTGGACGCCGACGCGCGGCGCGCGGTGAGCCACGAGGACAACTGACGCCCGCCCCCGCGGGGGCTGCGGAGAATCGTCACGCCGGAGGGCGGGACCCGGACGGGTCCCGCCCTCCGGCGTTCCTGCGTGCGGCCGGGCTGTCTCCGGACCCTCGGCCCGGGGACAGCCGGACGGCCGGGCGGTGTGCGCCCCGCCCGAGGGCGAAACCGGGCCCCGCGCCTCGGGCAGGCGCGGACCACGGTCGCGCCCATGCGTCCCGCGCCGGCTCGGGCGGTACCGGAGCCGGGTCGGGCACGCGGTGCAGGGCTCAGGGCGGGTCCGTCCGAGCCGTGCCCGGCCATCAGCAGGTCCTCGGCGCAGCCGGGCAGCAGCGGCACTCCCGTCGCCCTTCGAGGGGGGGCACCCGCCTCAGGCGCCCCACACGCCCCTCGGAACACCGGGTAGGGGCAGCACCCCGGGGCAGGTCCGGAAACCGTGCTGCGCCGCCTCCCGGGGCCGTAACGGAGCCTCCACCGCCGTGGCTCCCACGGCTCCCGGCCTCCGCCCGGCGAAAACAGGCGGGCCCGGACCCCGCGGACCTTGCGATCCACGGGACCCGGGCCCGTACCTCGGGGGCGGCCGGTGACGGCCGTCAGGAGCCGTCGCGCCGCAGGGACGGCTTCAGCTCCTTGAACCGGCCCAGGAGACCGTTGACGAAGGACGGCGAATCGTCGGTGGAGAACTCCTTGGCGAGCTGCACCGCCTCGTCGATCACCACCGCGTCCGGCGTCTCGTCGACCCAGACCAGCTCGTAGGCGCCGAGCCGGATGATGTTCCGGTCGACGACGGGCATCCGGTCGAGGTCCCAGTCGGTCGCGTAGGTGGAGATCAGCTCGTCGATCCGGGCCGCGTATCCCGCGTACCCCTCGACCAGCTGCATCGTGTACTCGCTGACCGGCGGCTGCCGGTCGTCGGTCCGTGAGTGGCGGATCCAGTCGGCGAGCACCGTCTGCGCGGATGCGTTGCGCTGGTCGGCCTCGAAGAGGATCTGGAAGGCGCGCTTACGGGCCTTGCTGCGAGCGGCCACGGTTAGCTGTTCACCCGGCTGAGGTAGTCGCCGGAGCGGGTGTCGACCTTGATCTTCTCACCGGTGGTGATGAAGAGCGGCACCTGCACCTCGTAGCCCGTCTCCAGCTTGGCGGGCTTGGTGCCACCGGTGGAGCGGTCGCCCTGGACGCCGGGCTCGGTCTCGGCGATCACCAGCTCGACGGCGGCCGGCAGCTCCACGTAGAGCACCTCGCCCTCGTGGGTGGCGACCGTGGCCTCGAAGCCCTCGATCAGGAAGTTGGCGGAGTCGCCGACGGCCTTGCGCTCGATGTGGAGCTGGTCGTACGTCTGCATGTCCATGAAGACGAAGTAGTCGCCGTCCATGTACGAGAACTGCATGTCACGGCGGTCGACGGTGGCCGTCTCGACCTTCACACCGGCGTTGAACGTCTTGTCGACGATCTTTCCGGACAGCACGTTCTTGAGCTTGGTGCGCACGAAGGCCGGGCCCTTGCCGGGCTTGACGTGCTGGAACTCGACGACGGACCAGAGCTGGCCGTTGTCGAGCTTGAGCACCATGCCGTTCTTGAGGTCGTTCGTGGAAGCCACGGTTGCGGAATCTCCTGGACTGACGTGGACGACCTGGGGCCACCGCGGTACGCGCCCGCTAGAGCGCGAGCAGCTCCTTGGTCGTGATGGTGAGTAGCTCGGGTCCGCCGTCCGCCTCCTGGCGTACGACGAGCGTGTCATCGATCCGGACCCCGCCCCGGCCCGGAAGGTGGACCCCCGGTTCGACGGTGACCGGCACGCAAGCGTCCAGTTTACCCATGGCCGCAGGAGTCAACTGCGGGTCCTCGTCGATTTCGAGCCCCACCCCGTGCCCGGTGAGCGGCGCCAGGCCCGCTCCATGGCCCGCACCGTCGAGGATCCGGCGCGCGGCGAGGTCCACATCGCGGTAGGCCATGCCCGGCCGCAGGGACTCCCGGGCGGCCCGCTGGGCGGCGAAGACCAGGTCGTACAGTTCGATCTGCCAGTCCGCCGGGGTGGTGCCGATGACGAAGGTACGGCCGATCTCGCAGCGGTAGCCGCGGTAGTCGGCGCCGACACAGACGGTGAGGAAGTCGCCCTCTTCGACCCGCCGGTCGGTGGGCCGGTGGCCCCGCCGGCCCGAGTTCGGTCCGGTGGCGACGGAGGTGGGGAAGGCGGGGCCGTCGGCACCGTGGTCGACCAGCCGGCGCTCCAGCTCCAGGGCGAGATGCCGTTCGGTGCGGCCCACCAGGATGGATTCCAGGAGTTCGCCGAGGGCCTGGTCGGTGATCTCGGCGGCGATCCGGAGGCAGGCGATCTCCTCCTCGTCCTTGACGATCCGCTGCCGCTCGACGGCGAGCCCGACATCGGCCAGCCGGAGCCGGGGCAGCTCGGAGCCGATGGCGCGGTAGCGGGCGACGGTCAGATGATGCTCCTCGACGGCGAGTTCCCCGGCCTTGGCCCGGTGCGCCAGCCCCGCGGCCGCGATCACCGGGTCGGGACCGTCCTCGGGCAGCAGGGCGGGCCGGAGCGCATCGTCGGGGCGGCCGGTGACCGTGGCGCCGGAGAGCGGGGTGGCGGGGCAGCACAGGGTGTCCCCGTCTCCGGCGGCCGGCCCGATCAGCAGGACGGCCCCCGGCGGGGCCGTCCCGGCGAGATAGCGCACATTGGCGGGGCGGGAGATCAGGACCGCGCCGCCGTTCTCCGCGTACCGCTCCCGCAACCGGTCGCGGCGGGCCGCGAACACCTCTGCCATGATCCGAGCGTACGAGTGTTCGCGCCGCGCGGCGCGCCCAGCGCGTCCGACCGGTCTCCCGGCTACCAGGACGGGGGGCTGGCGATCGACCGGGCGAGGGCCTCGTCGAGCACGCGGGCGGTCGTCTCCACGTCGTACTTGGTGTTGTCGATGATCGGCAGCCCGGAACCGTACCATCCGGCCATCCGGCCGTGGATGCTCGCGACCTCCTCGTCCGACAGCCGGCGGTTGCCGCTGCGCTGCGCGTTGCGCTCCAGGACGGTCTCCAGCGCGGGGAGGAGGACGACGGGCAGCAGCCCGGGTCCGACATGGCGCTTCCAGCCGCCGAGCCCGACGACCGGGCGGTCGGGGAAGACGGCGTCGTCGAGGATGCAGGAGATGCCGTTGGCGAGGAAGTTGCGCGCGGCGAAGCCGCAGGTGCGGCGGGCCAGGCGGTACTGCGCCTCGGAGTGTTCGTTCCAGCCGGCCTTGGGGTCGGCGAATCCGGAGCACACCCATTCGCGGACGTCGTCGAGGCTGATATGCGCGGTGGGCACGGGGCGGCGGGCCGCCCAGTGCCGTGCCACGGTCGTCTTGCCCGCGCCGGCGGGTCCGATGAGGAGGACGGCGAGGGTCGTCGCACCGGTGCCGGCGTCCGGCTCCGTGGGGGAGGACGGTACGGGCGGCAGCGCGGCCTCGGGCCTCGGCGGAGGCGCGGCGGGGTGGGGCGGTCCCGGCTGGGCCCAGCCGGGGGCATGCGGAGGCGATACGGGACCGGTGGCACCGCCCTGCCCCTGATGGCGAGGCAGCGGCGGGGGGCCCGTTGGGTGCTGCATCCGGTGCGACTCCGTCTCGTTCGCTGCGTACGGCGGTCGGTCCCCGCCCCTGCGGGAACGGTACCTCCCCGCCCCGCCGGAGACGCTCCCCCGTACCGTGAGAGGTCTCCGGAGCCGACCGGGTTCCACAACACCTGTAGGGAACCGCCCCCGGGCACCGGGATGCCGCCGGAGACACCGTGCCCGACGGGCGCTGTTTCCCCGGCCTCGGAGCAATCCGTCCCCTGTGCCTGCGGCGTGGGGACCGGCGCCCCCTTCCTGCTCGCACCCGTCCTTGCCCGGGGAGTCCTCATGAAGCTGGACAGGGCAGGCGCCTCGGGGGCTGTTCAGATCGGGGTCACCTGGGAGGGGGGTGCAGGGCCGCCCTCGCAGCCGGTGGCGACCAGCAGGACGCTCTTCGGGGCGGTGCATCGCCGCCGGCGAGGAGGTGAGCCCGGAGGCCACCGGCCCACCCGCACCGGAGAAGGCCCCGGGCCTACCCCACGGAGCAACGCGACCCGACCATCTCAGGGCCCGCACCCGCAGGGACGGGAAGGAACGGGTACCCAGGGGCGCTGGGGGTGCTCCCGCTGCCGAAGGCGTAGGGGGAGGAACTGCGCGACCAGCCCCCACCGGCCCGCGGCCGGGCCCCGGCACAAGCCCACCCACGGCACACCCCCCAGGCCCCCAGCGGGAGGCGCTACGGCGCCAGTTCCTCCGCCAGCGCCCGCAGCGCCAGCCGGTAGGACCCGAGGCCGAAGCCCGCGATCGTGGCCGTGGCGACGGCCGCGACGACCGAGGTGTGCCGGAACGCCTCCCGCGCATACGGGTTGGAGATGTGGACTTCGATCAGGGGCGCCGTCTTCTGCGCCGCCGCGTCCCGCATGGCGTACGAGTAGTGCGTGAACGCACCCGGGTTCAGCACCACCGGAATCGCCCCGTCCGCCGCCTCGTGGAGCCAGCGGATCAGTTCGGCCTCGTCGTTGGTCTCCCGGACGTCGACGTCGAGGCCGAGCTGCTCGCCGAGGGAGCGGCAGGTCTCCACCAGGCCCGCGTAGGACGTGGCGCCGTAGACGTCGGGTTCGCGGGAGCCGAGGCGCCCGAGGTTGGGGCCGTTGAGGACGAGCACCCGGCGGCTCATGACGACACTTCCCCGTAGGCGGCGAGCAGCAGCGCCGGGTCCGGTCCCTCCAGGACGTTCGGCTTGCCGAGTCCGTCGAGGACGATGAACCGGAGCAGGTTGCCGCGGGACTTCTTGTCGACCTTCATGGTCTCCAGCAGCCGGGGCCACTGGTCGCCGCGGTAGGTGAGCGGCAGGCCGACGGACCTGAGGACGGCCGCGTGCCGGTCGGCCGTGGCGTCGTCGAGCCGTCCGGCGAGCCGGCCCAGTTCGGCGGCGAACACCATGCCGACCGAGACGGCAGCGCCGTGGCGCCACTTGTAGCGTTCGTTCTTCTCGATGGCGTGGGCGAGGGTGTGGCCGTAGTTGAGGATCTCGCGGCGGCCGGATTCCTTGAGGTCGCCGGAGACGACCTCGGCCTTGACCCGGACGGACCGTTCGATCAGCTCGGCGGTGTGCGGTCCCGCGGGGGTCCGCGCGCCCTCCGGGTCGGATTCGATGAGTTCGAGGATCGCCGGGTCCGCGATGAAGCCCGCCTTGATGATCTCGGCGAGTCCGCTGACGTAGTCGTGGACGGGCAGGGACTCCAGGGCGGCGAGATCGCACAGCACACCCGCGGGCGGGTGGAAGGCGCCCACGAGGTTCTTGCCCTCGGCGGTGTTGATGCCGGTCTTGCCGCCGACGGCGGCGTCGACCATGCCGAGGACCGTGGTGGGCACGGCGATCCAGCGGACCCCGCGCAGCCAGGTCGCGGCGACGAAGCCGGCCAGGTCGGTGGTGGCGCCGCCGCCGACCCCGATGATCACATCGGTGCGGGTGAAGCCGGACTGGCCGAGCGCCTTCCAGCAGTAGGCGGCGACCTCGGCGGTCTTGGCCTCCTCCGCGTTGGGCACCTGGACGGCGACGACCTCGTACCCCTGGGCCCTGAGGTCTTCGGCGATCGCATCGCCGGTGCCTTCGAGCGCCTCCGGGTGGAGCACGGCGACCCTCTGGGCCCGGCCGATCAGCCCGGCCAGCTCGCCGAGGAGCTGCCGGCCGACGAGGACGTCGTACGGGGCGGTGCCCTCGGTGCCGCCGACCCGGATCCGGGTCACTGCCTGCTCGGTCATGCGGGGTAGTCCTTCAGCTCCAGGGCGTCGACGATCGCGTCGGCGACCTCGTCGGGGGTGCGGTCGTCGGTGGCCACGACGGCCCGCGCCACCTCCGTGTAGAGGGGGCGCCTGGCGTCCATCAGCTCACGCCACTGGCGGCGGGGGTTGACGGCGAGCAGCGGCCGGGCCTGGTTGAGTCCGGTGCGCCGGACCGCTTCGTCGACCTCCAGGGAGAGGTAGACGACGGGCAGTCCGGAGAGGAGGGCGCGGGTGGTGGCGTCGAGGATCGCGCCGCCGCCCAGGGCGAGCACCCCGCTGTGGACGGCGAGGGCCTCCCGGACCGCGGCCCGTTCCAGTTCGCGGAAGTGCGGTTCGCCGTCCTCGATGAAGATGTCGGAGATCTCCCGGCCCTCGGCGGTGACGATATCCGCGTCGGTGTCGCGGTAGGGGACGCCGAGGCGCCGGGCCAGTACCTCGCCCACCGTGGACTTGCCGGAGCCCATGGGTCCGACCAGGACGATCAGCGGGGCGCTCACCGGATGTGCAGGTTGTCGAGGTAGGAGCGGACGTTGCGGCGGGTCTCCGCGACATTGTCGCCGCCGAACTTCTCGGCGACCGCGTCGGCGAGCACCAGGGCGACCATGGCTTCGGCGACGATCCCGGCGGCGGGGACGGCGGCGACGTCGGAGCGCTGGTGGTGCGCGGCGGCGGCCTCGCCGGTGGTGATGTCGACGGTGGCGAGGGCCTTGGGGACGGTCGCGATGGGCTTCATCGCGGCGCGCACCCGGAGCAGTTCGCCGGTGGACATGCCGCCTTCGGTGCCGCCGGAGCGGCCGGAGGTGCGGCGCAGTCCGTCGGCGGTGGCGACGATCTCGTCGTGGGCCTGGGAGCCGGGGACCCGGGCGAGGTCGAAGCCGTCGCCGAGTTCGACGCCCTTGATGGCCTGGATGCCCATGAGCGCGGCGGCGAGCCGCGCGTCGAGGCGGCGGTCCCAGTGGACGTGGGAGCCGAGTCCGACCGGGACGTCGTACGCGAGCACCTCGACGACTCCGCCGAGGGTGTCGCCGTCCTTGTGGGCCTGGTCGATCTCGGCGACCATCGCCTTGCCGGCGTCGGCGTCCAGGCAGCGCACCGGGTCGGCGTCGAGCCGCTCGACGTCGGCGGGGGTCGGGTAGACGCCCTTGGGGGCCTTGGCGGCGCCGAACTCGACGACGTGGGAGACGATCTCGATGCCCGCGGTCTCCTTGAGGTAGGAGCGGGCGACGGCGCCGAGGGCGACCCGGGCGGCGGTCTCGCGGGCGCTGGCGCGCTCCAGGATCGGCCGGGCCTCGTCGAGGCCGTACTTCTGCATTCCCGCGAGGTCGGCGTGGCCGGGCCGGGGACGGGTCAGAGGTGCGTTACGGGCGAGCGCGGCCAGCTCTTCGGGGTCGACGGGGTCGGCCGCCATGACCTTCTCCCATTTGGGCCACTCGCTGTTGCCGACCATGATCGCGACCGGGGAGCCGAGGGTGAGTCCGTGCCGTACCCCGCCGATGAAGGTGATCTCGTCGCGCTCGAACTTCATCCGTGCGCCGCGGCCGTAGCCCAGGCGCCGGCGGGCGAGGTGGTCGGCCACCAGCTCCGTGGTGACCGGGACACCGGCGGGAAGTCCCTCCAGCGTCGCCACCAGTGCGGGTCCGTGCGATTCCCCCGCGGTCAGCCAACGCAACCTGCTCAACGGTGCTCCTCATGCTCGCGCCTCGAACTGCGGGCCCGGCCGGGTGCGCGGCACCGGCCCGCCCGCCTCCGATCCTCCCATGTCCCGGGGGCGGCTCCGTGCCCGGTCCAGCAGTCGGACTCCGGGCCGGGGCGGCGGGAGGGCCGTCCGGGGCGCCGGTCAGCGGGCGCGCAGGGCCCGTTCGCCCGCCTCGCGCATCGCTGCGAGCGGCGCGGGACTGCGGCCGGTCATCAGCTCGACCTGGAGGACGGCCTGGTGGACGAGGAGGTCGAGACCGCCGACGACGGCCCCGCCGCGTGCGGCCCAGCCGGCCGCGAGCGGGGTGGGCCAGGGGTCGTACAGGACGTCGAAGAGGGTGCCGGGCCGTTCGGGGACCCGGTCGGCGAGGGCGTCCGCGGCCCCGGCGGGCGTGGTGGCGATCACCAGCGGGGCTTCGAGGGCCGCGGCGGCCCGCTCCCAGTCCTCGGTGCGGACGTCGAGGCCGAGTCGCTCGCCCCAGCCGCGCATCTCGGCGGCGCGGGCCGGGCCGCGGACGTACGCGGTGACGGGGCCTTCGCAGATCCTGGCGAGCGCGGCGAGCGCGGAGGCGGCGGTGGCTCCGGCGCCCAGGACCGCCGCGGACGGTACGGCGGTGACGCCCCGCTCGCGCAGGGCGGCGACCATGCCGGGGATATCGGTGTTGTCACCGGTGAGGCGGCCGTCTCCGTCGCGTACGACGGTGTTGACGGCCTCCACCGAGGCCGCGGTGGCGCTGATGCCGTCCAGCAGGGGGATGATCGCCCGTTTGAGCGGCATGGTCAGCGAGAGCCCGGCCCAGCCGGCGTCGAGACCGCGGACGAAGCCCGGGAGCGCCGTCTCGTCGATCTCGAAGCGGTCGTACGTCCACTCCGCGAGCCCCAGTGCGGTGTAGGCGGCGCGGTGCAGGACAGGTGAGAGCGAATGGGCGATCGGCGATCCCAGGACCGCCGCGCGCCGCTGCGCCGTACCGTCCGTCCGGCCGTCCTCCGCGCTGCCGCGTCCTGGGGTCACGCTGATCACGCCGGTCACTCCTGGTTCTTCTCGAGCTCTGCCAGATACCTCTCGCGGGCCCGGGCGTGCTCCGCGTGGGTCTCCGAGAACACCGTCTCGTCCTCGGTGACCGAGACGAAGTAGTACCAGCCGCCTTCGGCCGGGTTCAACGTGGAGTTGATGGCGGCCGTGCCCGGGTTGCCGATCGGTCCGGGCGGCAGGCCCACGATGCGGTAGGTGTTGTACGGGTGGTTGAACTTCCGCACCTTGTCGACGCTGCCGATGGCGAGCTTGCTCTCGCCCCGGGCGTAGTTGACGGTGGAGTCGAAGTCGAGCAGGCCGTTGGTCTCGGTGTTGTCCGGCTTGAGCCGGTTGTAGACGACCCGGGCGACCTTGTCGAAGTCCTCCTTGTACTTGCCCTCGGCCTGCACCAGGCTGGCGACGGTGACGAGCTGGAGGGGGTTCTTCAGACCGAGTCCGGCGGCCTTCCCCACCACGTCGGCCTTGGTGTACTCCTCGTTGGCGCGGGCGACCATCCTCTTGAGGACGTTCTCGGGCTTCATACCCTTGGCTGCGGGGTAGGAGGCCGGGAAGAGGAAGCCTTCCAGCGGGTCCTGGATATCGGGTCCGCCCTTGGCCCAGGCGGGCAGTCCGAGCTTGCCCGACTGGTCCTTGGCGGTTTTGGCGGTGGTGCCCGCCTTGAGACTGAGGCGTTTGTCGATCAGGGCGTAGATCTCGGCGTTCCGCTTGCCCTCGGGGATGATCATGTTGCTGCTGCTGCGCGGGTCGAGCATCGCCTTGACGGCGTTGGCGCCGGACATCTCCTTGGCGAGGGTGTAGACACCGGCCTGGATGCCCTTGGCACGCTCATTGCTGTTGGCCGCGGAGACGAAGGCCCCGGAACTCTTGACGACGCCCTGCTGCTTGAGGATGCGGCCGATCTCCGCCAGTCCGGCGCCCTGGGGGATCTCGACGACCACGGAGCCGCTGCCGGCGCCGCTGTAGTCGGGCGCGGAGCCGAACTGGCCCTGCCAGAACTGGTAGCCGAAGTACGAGACGCCGCCGATGCCGGTGAGCAGTACCGCGGAGACCATCAGGCAGGCACAGCCGTTGCGGCTCTTCTTCTTGGGGCGGCCCCGGCGCTCGCCGTCGCCCGCGCCGTCGCCACCGCCGCGGCGGGAGGTCCGGGCGGCGGCCGGATCGTCGTCCGCGGCGCTGTCGTCGCGGTCCTCGCCGTCACCGGTGAAGAAGGGGTGCTTCTCCTCCTCGGGGGCCTCGGCGTCCCAGGCCCCTTCCCGGGCCTCGGGCTCGGCGGGGCGCCGCCCGGGGGGCTGCGGCGGGGGGTAGGCGTCGGGGGTGGCGTAGTGGTCGGCCTCGGCCTGGTCCTGGTAGCCGGGGACGGGCCCGCTGTAGGTGTCGGCGGGGTTGGCGGCGTATCTGTCGCCGGGTGCGGCTCCGTAGGCGACCCCGAGGTCGGCCGGATGCGGCATCTGCCCCTGCTGCGGGGCGTGCTGGTGGGGCGCCTGCTGCTGCGGTTCGCCGCCCTGGTGCTGCGCCTGGTGCGGGTGTCCGCCGTGGCCCTGGTGCGGGCCCTGCGGCTGCTGCTGCGGGTACGCTCCCCCGTCCCACGGGGCGTGCCCGCCCTGTGTGCCGTCGCCCGCGCCGTACCCGGTCTGCCCGCCGTCGTACTGCTGCTGGTCACCGGGGTGGTAGTACGGCCCGCCGGGGTGCTGCTGGTACTGCTGCTGGTACGGGTCGTGGGCCTGCCGGCCTTGCTGCTGGGGCTGCTGCTGGTAGGGGTCCTGGACCCCGTAGTCCTGCTGCGGCCCGCCCGGGTGCTGCTGGTACTGCTGCTGACCGCCGCCGTAGGGATCATGGCCGGAAGCGGACTGCGGTCCCTGCCCCTGGTCGCCGTAGAGCGGGTCGTCGGGGTGCCACGGTTCGGAGCCGGGGCCCCGGCCATACTCAGTCATTGATCCCCTAGGGCCGCGAGTCGGGCGGGTGTACGTCCCGCTGTACGGTTCAGTGCGGCAGCCGTTCGAATAAGCCGCCCGATGGCGCGGAACGTTACCGTATCGCGATCAGACAATCCCTTCGACGCTCTCACCGGGGGGTGCCCCCGACGCCCGTTCGGACTCCAGCGCGTTCTGGAGGATCACCACGGCGGCCGCCTGGTCGATGAAGGAACGGCCCTTCTTGGCCGTCACTCCCGCGGCCCGCAGTCCCTGTCCGGCGGTGACCGTCGTCATCCGCTCGTCGACGAGCCGCACCGGTACGGGGGCGATGCCCCGCGCCAGCTCCCGGGCGAAGGTCCGGACCTTGTCCGCGGCGGGGCCCTCCCGCCCGTTGAGCGAGCGGGGCAGCCCGACGACGACCTCGATGGGTTCGTACTCCTCGGCGAGGGCGCGCAGCCGCCGGTGGGCGGCCGGGACATCGCGTCCCGGCACGGTCTCCACCGGGGTGGCGAGGACCCCGTCGGGGTCGCACGAGGCGACCCCGATCCGGGCGTCCCCGACGTCGATCGCGAGGCGGCGTCCGCGTCTCACGAGACCTCGGCCACCAGGCGCTCGACGGCGGCGACGGCATCGTCCACGGCGTCCGGGTTCTGGCCGCCGCCCTGGGCGACGTCCGGCTTGCCGCCGCCTCCGCCACCGAGGGTCTTGGCGGCGGTACGGACCAGCTCACCGGCCTTGAGCCCGCGCTCCCTGGCGGCCTCGTTGGTGGCGATGACGGTCAGCGGACGGCCGCCCGCCACCGTGAAGAGGGCGACGACGGCGGGCCGGTCGCCGGGGATCCGGCCGCGGACGTCGAGGACCAGCTTGCGCAGATCGTCGGCGGTGGTGCCGTCCGGCACCCGTCCGGTGACCAGGGCGGTGCCCCGGACGTCCTGGGCGCCCGCGGCGAGCCCGGCGGCGGCGGCGAGCACCTTCTCCGCGCGGAACTTCTCGATCTCCTTCTCGGCGTCCTTGAGCTTGGAGAGCATGCCGGAGATCTTCTCGGGCAGCTCCTCGGGACGGCCCTTGACCAGCTCCTGGAGCTGGGCGACGACCGTGTGCTCCCGGGCCAGGAAGTTGTAGGCGTCGACGCCCACCAGGGCCTCGATCCGGCGCACACCGGAGCCGATGGAGGACTCGCCGAGCAGCTTCACCAGTCCGAGCTGGGCGGTGTTGCCGACATGCGTACCGCCGCACAGCTCCTTGGAGAAGTCGCCGATGGTGACGACCCGGACCCGCTCGCCGTACTTCTCGCCGAACTCGGCGATGGCACCGGCCTTCTTGGCCTCCTCCAGGCTCATGACCTCGGCCTGGACGTCCAGCTCACGGGAGAGGACCTCGTTGATCCGCTGCTCGACATCGGTGAGGACGGTGCCGGGGACGGCGGCCGGGGAGCCGAAGTCGAAGCGGAAGCGGCCCGGGGAGTTCTCGGAGCCGGCCTGGGCCGCGGTGGGGCCCAGGGCATCGCGCAGGGCCTGGTGGGTGAGGTGGGTGGCGCTGTGGGCGCGGGCGATGGCCCGGCGCCGCTTGGCGTCGATGGCGGCGTGGGCGGAGGCGCCCACGGTGACCTCGCCGACCTGGACCGAACCCTTGTGCACGGAGACACCGGGGACCGGCTGCTGGACGTCGCGGACCTCGATCACGGCGCCGGAGTCGAGCCGGATCCGGCCCTGGTCGGCGAGCTGGCCGCCGCCCTCGGCGTAGAACGGGGTCCGGTCGAGGACGACCTCGACCTCGTCGCCCTCCACGGCGGCGGGCGACGGCACTCCGTCGACGAGCAGACCGACGACGGTCGCCTCGCCCTCGTTGGTGACATAGCCGGTGAACTCGGTGGTGCCCGAGGTGTCGGCGACCTCGCGGTAGGCGGAGAGGTCGGCGTGGCCCGTCTTCTTGGACCGGGCGTCGGCCTTGGCGCGCTCCCGCTGCTCCTTCATCAGGCGCCGGAAGCCCTCCTCGTCCACGGAGAGGCCCTGTTCGGCGGCCATCTCCAGGGTGAGGTCGATGGGGAAGCCCCAGGTGTCGTGGAGGAGGAACGCCTTGTCGCCGGCGAGGACGGCGGAACCGGCCTGCTTGGCCTCGGTCACGGCACCGTCGAGGACGTTGGTGCCGGCGTTGAGGGTCTTGAGGAAGCGGGCCTCCTCGGCGAGGGCGACGGCCTCGATCCGGCTGCGGTCCGTGATCAGCTCGGGGTACTGCTGTCCCATGGTCCGGATCACCACGTCGGCCAGCGCGGCGACGACCGGGCCGGTGGCGCCGAGCAGGCGCATATTGCGGATGGCGCGGCGCATGATGCGGCGCAGCACATAGCCGCGGCCCTCGTTGCCGGGGGTGACGCCGTCGCCGATGAGCATCACCGAGGTACGGATGTGGTCGGCGACCACGCGCAGGGAGACGTCGGAGCCGTGCTCGGCGCCGTACCGCACTCCGGTCAGCTCGGTGGCCTTGTCCATGACGACCCGGAGCGTGTCCGTCTCGTACATGTTCTGCACGCCCTGGAGGATCATGGCGAGCCGTTCGAGACCGAGGCCGGTGTCGATGTTCTTGGAGGGCAGCTCCCCGAGGATCGGGAAGTCCTCCTTGCCCTGGCCCGGGCCGCGCTCGTACTGCATGAAGACCAGGTTCCAGATCTCCACGTACCGCTCGTCGTTGACGGCGGGGCCGCCCTCCTCGCCGAACTCCGGACCGCGGTCGTAGTTGATCTCGGAGCAGGGGCCGCAGGGGCCGGGGACGCCCATCGACCAGAAGTTCGGGCCCATGCCGAGGCGCTGGATGCGCTCGGCGGGCACGCCGATGACGTCGCGCCAGATCTGCTCGGCCTCGTCGTCCTCCTGGTAGACGGTGATCCACAGCTTCTCGGGGTCGAGGCCGTAGCCGCCCTTGTCCTGGGGCGCGGTGAGCAGCTCCCAGGCGTACTTGATGGCGCCTTCCTTGAAGTAGTCGCCGAAGGAGAAGTTTCCGCACATCTGGAAGAAGGTGCCGTGCCGGGTGGTCTTGCCGACCTCTTCGATGTCCGGGGTGCGGACGCACTTCTGCACGCTGGTGGCGCGCGGGGCGGGCGGGCGGCTCTCCCCGAGGAAGTACGGCTTGAACGGCACCATGCCCGCGTTGACCAGCAGCAGAGTCGGGTCGTCCGCGATGAGCGACGCGGAGGGCACGACGGTGTGCCCGCGCTCCTCGAAGAAGCTCAGCCAGCGGCGGCGGATCTCAGCCGACTCCATCAGTGGTCCTCATTCCGGTTGTACGAAGTGTGGGGGCGGTTCGGGTGGGCGGCGCGGGGGCCGCGGGCGGGGCCGCCGAGTGCGGGGCGGATCCGCTGGGCGGGCAGTTCGGTGCCGGGCGGCGCGCTGGTGCCCAGTGCCTCGCCCAACTCCTCCTCGCGCTGGATCATTCCGGCGCGGACGTCGAGGGCGAACTCCCGCAGCCGGTGGCCCGCGTCGACCGCGCGGCCCGCGGCCTGTGCGGCGAGGCTCTCGGGGGTGAGCTGCTGGATCTTGCGGTGGACCTTGGTGGTCGCCCAGACGCCGGCAGCGGCGCCCGCGGTGAACCAGAAGGTGCGGCGGAACATCGTGCCTCAGCCCTTTCCGCCCCAGCGGCCGCGTCCACCGCGTGCCGGGGGCACCGTACGTCCGACGACCACCGTGCGGGCGGCGCGACCGCGGCGCGGGCCGCGCTCCTCCCCGGCTTCGCCGGAGGTGCGGCTCATCGCCTTGCGCACGCCGTATCCGAAGGCGGCGACCTTGACCAGCGGGCCGCCGAAGGTGGAGGCGACCGTGGTGGAGAGCGCGGAGGCGTTGGAGGTGACCTCCTGGACGTCCGTGGCGATGGCGTCGACCCGGTCCAGCTGGGTCTGCGCGGAGCGCACGGTCGCGGACGCGTCGGTGAGCAGGGGCACCGCCCGCTCGGTCACCTCGGTCACGAGCCGGGTGGTCGCCCTGAGCGTCTGGGCCAGCCTCACCAGCACCACGGCGAGGAAGGAGACCAGGATCGCCCAGAAGACGGCCACCAGGATCCCGGCCACCTCTCCACCGGTCACACTGCACCGCTTCCTGCTCGTCCGGTTGTCCCCCGGGGACCCGGGGATACGTCCTTCCGAGCCTATCGCGATCCCGGTGGGCCCCCTACCGCATTCCGGGGCTCCCGGGGGTACGCGAAGGCCCGTCGTACCCCCGCCGCGAACGGCGGGGGTACGACGGGCCGGGGCGCATGCCCGTACCGGGTGCCCGGGAGGCTTCCCGGGCGCGGTGGATCAGCGCGCGTAGTACTCGACGACGAGCTGCTCGTCGCAGATGACCGGGATTTCCTTGCGGTTCGGGTCGCGGTCCAGGCGGAAGGCCAGGGCCTTCAGGTTGACCTGGAGGTAGCGCGGGGTCTCGCCGTCGGCGGCGAAGCCACCCTCACGCGCGACCTGGAACAGCGCCTTCTCACGGGAGCGCTCGCGCACCGTGATGACGTCGTCCGGGCGGACGCGGAAGGACGGCTTGTCGACCTTGCCGCCGTTGACCTCGATGTGGCCGTGGACGACCATCTGACGGGCCTGGTAGATGGTGCGGGCGATGCCCGAACGCAGCACCAGGGCGTCCAGACGGCGCTCCAGCTCGACGACCAGCGCCTCGCCGGTCTTGCCCTCGGCCTTGCGGGCGCGGTCGTAGGCGCGCGCCATCTGCCGCTCGCTGATGTCGTACTGAGCGCGCAGGCGCTGCTTCTCCATCAGACGGACCTTGTAGTCCGAGTTCTGCTTGCGGCCACGGCCGTGCTCGCCCGGCGGGTAGGGGCGGGCCTCGAAGTACTTGACGGCCTTCGGCGTCAGCGCGATACCGAGCGCACGGGACTTCTTGACCTTGGGACGCGACTGGTTAGGCACGTTCTCCAGACCTCCGATATAGGTTAGGTTAGGCTCACCTTACTCAAGGAGATCGCATGTCTCGCCCTGGGAACACCAAGCGCATCGCGGACAGCACAAAAGACGTCGACCCCGCTGCTGCGGGTGTCGAGGCGACGGAGGTCCGATCAGCTCATGGTCAGCCGCGTCCCAGCGGACTTGAATCCGCCCGGATGCCGTCAGCAGCCGAGCGCACACGAACTCTCGTACAGGGTACATGCTCCGCGGTGCTGCTCGTCACGGGCGTCGAGACCACCCGTACGGAGCAGCTCATGCCCACCGCCCGCGCGGTGGGCCCCGACGGCGAGGTGTTCCTGCTGCTGCCGGCCGACTCCCCCGTCGTACGGGCCGCCGCCCATGCCCAGGACGACGAGCTGAGCGCCGTACTGGAGATCACCGATGTCGCGCCGGTCGCCGTCCCGCACCGGATCCGCGGCCGGGCCTGGGTCTCCGGCTGGCTGACCACGACGCCGGGGGCGGCCGATCCGGGCACCGCGATGCTCCGGCTGGAGGTCGGCGAGCTGCGGGTGGACGATCTCTGGGGCACCGCCCCGGTCGACCCCGACGACTTCGCGCGGGCCGACGCCGATCCGCTCGCCGGTCACGAGGCGGAACTGCTCCAGCATCTCCACGCGGCGCACGGACCGCAGATGCAGGAGCTGTGCGGACTGCTCGGTGAGCGCGCCGCCGCACTCTCCGGACCGGACGGCGACGGGCCCGCGCCGCGGGCGGTCCCGCTGGCCCTGGACCGCTTCGGACTGCGGGTGCGGTTCACCGGGAGCCACTGCTTCGACGCCCGCTTCGACTTCCCCGAGCCCGTAAGCGATATCACCGGGCTGCGCCGGGCCATGCACACCCTCTTCGAGGCGGCCGCGCACTGAGCCGGCTCCCGGCGGATACCGCGGCGGCCGCGGCTCAGCCGCCGCGCAGCCGCTCCCGCACCTTCTCCACGACATCCGCGTAGCGGGCCTCGGCCCCGTACCGCGTCGGTTCGTAGTACCGCTTGCCGTGGAGGGCGTCCGGCGCGTACTGCTGGGCGGCGATGGCGCCGGGGACGTCGTGCGGATAGACATAGCCCTGGGCATGCCCCAGCGCCGCCGCCCCCTTGTAGTGCCCGTCCCGCAGATGGGGCGGTACGGAACCGGCCAGCCCGGCCCGGACGTCGGCCAGCGCCGCGCCGATCGCCGTCGTCGCGGTGTTCGACTTCGGTGCCAGCGCCAGCGCGATCGTCGCATGGCTGAGGGTGAGCGCGGCCTCGGGGAAACCGATCATCGCCACGGCCTGGGCGGCGGCCACCGCCAGCGGCAGCGCGGTGGGGTCGGCCAGTCCGATGTCCTCGCTGGCCGAGATCATCAGCCGCCGGGCGATGAACCGGGGATCCTCGCCCGCGTCGATCATCCGGGCCAGATAGTGCAGCGCGGCGTCCACGTCCGAGCCGCGGATGGACTTGATCAGCGCGCTCGCCACGTCGTAGTGCTGGTCGCCGTCGCGGTCGTAGGTCACCGCGGCCCGGTCCACCGTCTCCTCGACCGTCGCCAGGGTGATCTCCGCCTCGCCCTTGTCGAGCGCGGCGCCCGCCGCGGCCTCCAGGGCTGTCAGAGCCCGGCGGGCGTCGCCGCCCGCGACCCGCAGCAGATGCGCCTCGGCGTCCTCGGGCAGGGTCACCGCACCGCCGAGCCCGCGCTCCTCCCCCAGCGCCCGCCGCAGCAGACCCCGCAGATCGTCGTCGGTCAGCGGCTCCAGCGTCAGCAGCAGCGAGCGGGAGAGCAGCGGGGAGATCACCGAGAAGTAGGGGTTCTCGGTGGTGGCGGCGATCAGGGTGACCCAGCGGTTCTCCACGGCGGGCAGCAGGGAGTCCTGCTGCGCCTTGGAGAAGCGGTGGATCTCGTCGAGGAAGAGGACGGTCTCCTTGCCGAAGCCGCCCGCCGCCCGGCGGGCGCCCTCGATGACGGCCCGCACCTCCTTGACGCCCGCGGTGATCGCCGAAAGCTCGACGAAGCGTTTCTCGGTCGCCCGGGAGACCACATACGCCAGGGTCGTCTTCCCGATGCCCGGCGGACCCCAGAGGATCACCGACGAGGCACCGGCGGGGCTTCCCCCGCTCTCGCCGACGAGCCTGCGGAGCGGGGAGCCGGGCCGCAGCAGATGCCGCTGCCCGACGACCTCGTCGAGGGTGCGCGGGCGCATCCGCACGGCGAGGGGGCCGGCGGACGGATCCTTCTCCAGTCGTTCTTCGGCGGCGGCGGTAAAGAGATCGGGCTCCACACGGGAAGCCTATGCCAGACCACCGACAGCGCCCCCGGCCGGCCGGAGGCGCGGACTGTCGGGGGCGCGGGCTGCGGGAACGCAGGGGATCAGCTGGTCCAGAAGTCCCACCAGCGGGTCAGGATCAGCATGCCGATGATGCCGATCCACAGCACGGGCGGCACCCAGTGGAACTCCAGCAGACCGCTGCGCAGCCCTTCGGGCACCATCACGATCCGGTGCCGGACGTTGTGCACGGTGACGTAGCAGAACATCACGATCGTGGCGGCCCAGGCGAGGGAGCACCACAGACAGAGCGAACCGATGTTGTACAGCGACTGGTACATCAGCCACATGCAGAAGCCCGCGCCGAAGAGGGTGCCGGCGTTCAGCCCCAGCCAGTACCAGCGCCGGTAGCGGGCGCCCGCGAGCAGTCCGGCGCCGATGGCGATCACCATCGCGTACGTGACCAGCCCCAGCATCGGGTTGGGGAAGCCGAAGACCGAGGCCTGTTCACTCTTCATGATGTTGCCGCAGGAGACCACCGGGTTGAGGCTGCATCCGGGGGTGAAGGACGGGTCCTCCAGCAGTTTGAACTTGTCGAGCGTGATCACCCAGGCGGCGAGCAGCCCCGCCGCGCCCGTGATGATCAGCAGCCAGGCAAAGGGGCGGCTGCCGCCGATCCCTTCCCGGGCACCGCCGGTCCCGGTCTCCTCGTCCGCGATCACGTCGTCCACCGCCACAGTCGCCATAAGATCTCGCCGCTTCCCTCGCTCCGGGCCCGCTCGGGCACGCGTCATTGTGCCGCACGGTCCTGTGAGCCGGCCCCAGGCGGAGGGTACGACCGGCCCTCCGGCGGGGCCGGACGTACCGGTCCGCCGGCCGCTCCGGGGCCCCTGCGGACCGCGGGGTGAGCGGGCCGGTTCGCCGTCCGCGGCAAGCGGACGGGAACTCCCCGACCTGCGGATCCATCGGGGCAATACGGCCCGTCGGGGCTGTACGGGGCCGGGCGGCACGGTGGGCGGGCCCGGGGTCCCGCGCCGGCGGGACGGCTGCGGGAGGGGGCGGGTCCGGTCCCGCTCCGGCGGCCGGAAACCGCCGTCGGCGGTCTCGAATCGGCGTCGTCCGGCGGGATGATCCGGCACCCGCCGGGTTGACGCCGGGAGCCGGTCACACCGGGGAAGGTCCCGTGCGGCAACCCGCCCGGGGACCGGGGCTCAGGACAGGCGGGTGCGGAGGACGTCGGTGATCTCCGACAGGGGTACGGGGGTCTGCTCGCCGGACTCCATGTCCTTGAGCTGGACATGCCCCTCGGCCAGATCCCGGTCACCGGCCACGATCGTGAAGCGCGCCCCGCTGCGGTTCGCCGCCTTCATCGAACCCTTCAGCCCCCGGCCGCCGTACGAGAAGTCGGCGGCGATGCCCTCCTTGCGGAGCCGGGTCACCACACCGAACAGCACCCGGCGGGCCTCCTCGCCGACGGGGACCGCGTACACGCTGGTGGCGGGCGGGATGTCGAGGGTGACGCCCTCGGCCTCCAGCGCCAGCACCGTGCGGTCGACCCCGAGGGCCCAGCCGACGGACGGCAGCGCGGGGCCGCCGATCATCTCGGAGAGGCCGTCGTAGCGGCCGCCGCCGCCCACCGCGGACTGGGAGCCCAGACCGTCGTGGACGAACTCGAACGTGGTGCGGGTGTAGTAGTCGAGTCCGCGTACCAGCCGGTCGTCGTCCTCGAAGGCGACACCCGCCTCCGCGAGCAGCTCCCGGACCTGCTTGTGGTACGCCCGGCAGGCGTCGCAGAGGTGGTCCGCGAGCACCGGCGCCCCGGTGAGCTGCCGCTGGACCTCGGCCCGCTTGTCGTCGAGGACCCGCAGCGGGTTGATCTCGATCCGGCGGCGGGTCTCCTCGTCGAGGTCGAGACCGCGCAGGAAGGACTGGAGCGCCTCGCGGTAGACCGGCCGGCACTCCTGGTCCCCGAGGCTGTTGAGCAGGATACGGAAGTGGCGCAGCCCGAGGGAGCGGTACGCCTGGTCCGCCAGGATGATCAGCTCGGCGTCGAGCGCCGGGTCCTCGGCACCAATGGCCTCGGCCCCGACCTGGGAGAAGTGGCGGTAGCGGCCCGCCTGGGGGCGCTCGTAGCGGTAGTACGAGCCCGAGTACCAGAGCTTCACGGGCAGCGCGCCCTGCTTGTGGAGGTTGGCCTCCAGCGCGGCCCGCAGAACGGACGCGGTGCCCTCGGGGCGCAGCGCCAGCCGGCTGCCGCCCTTGGTGGTGAGGGTGTACATCTCCTTGGTGACGATGTCGGTGGACTCGCCGACACCGCGCGCGAAGAGTTCGACGTCCTCGAAGCCCGGGGTCTCGATATAGCCGTAGCCGGAGTTGCGCAGGGGCGCGGCGATCGCCTCGCGCACCGCGAGGAACGTCGCGGAGACGGGCGGCAGCAGGTCGTAGGTGCCCTTGGGGGCCTGGAAAGTACTCACGGCAGTTCTCTCGTCACATTCCTCGTCGGGGAGCGTCGCTGCTCCCCAGGCCGGCCGCCACTTCGCGCAGATACGGATTGGAGGCGCGCTCACGGCCGATGGTCGTCTGGGGGCCGTGCCCGGAGAGCACCACGGTCGAGTCGTCGAGCGGCAGGCAGACGCGTGCCAGCGAATCGAGCATCTCGGCGTGATCCCCGCCGGGCAGGTCGGTGCGTCCGATGGAGCCGGCGAAGAGCAGATCGCCCGAGAAGAACACCGGCGGGACATCGCCGGCCTCGGGCAGCCCGAAGGTCACCGACCCCTTGGTATGGCCGGGCGCATGCGCCACGGTCAGCTGCATACCGGCCAGGTTCAGCACCGAACCGTCGGTCAGCTCGTGCACGTCGGACGGCTCGCCCACGGTCAGCTCGCCCATCAGCTGCGTACCGAAGGAACGGCCGAGGGCCTTCTCCGGGTCGCTCATCATGTAGCGGTCGGCCGGGTGGATCCACGCGGGCACATCATGGGCCCCGCAGACCGGGACCACCGATGCCACATGGTCGATATGGCCGTGGGTGAGGACGACGGCGACCGGCTTCAGGCGGTGCTTGGCGACTGCCTCGGCCACACCGCCGGCGGCCTGATGGCCGGGGTCGATGATCACGCACTCCTCGCCCGCGGCGGGGGCGACCAGATAGCAGTTGGTCCCCCAGGCCCCGGCCGGGAACCCGGCAATAAGCACGTATGTCCTCGCTGGATGGTCGGCGAAGTGACCGGCGGAGTGCCGGACGGCACGGAATTGCGACAGGTCAGAGCCTACCGGCCCTGCTGCTCCCACAGCCAACCCGTATACGGTACGGGCACGCGCGGCAGCAGGCTCGCGTACCCGTACGGTGAACCGTGGACGTACAGAACCAGGTGACGACGGCAGTCCACGGCGGCCGGCGGCCATCACAGCACTCCGCGCAGCCCACACGACACCAGGGCTGCGCGGACGGAGAAGGAGCGGACTCGGTGGTCAGCAGCGATCAGCGGCGGCGGCAGCTCGCCCGGGAGAAGTTCGAGCGTCAGCAGGAGCGCCGGGCGGCGGCCCGCAAGCGGCGGCAGCGCATCGGCGCGATCGCCGCCGCGGTGGTGCTGGTCCTGGTCGGCGGTGCGGTCGTGGCCGCGACCGTCGTCGACGGCAAGGACGACAAGGACAAGCAGACCGTGGCCGGGGACCAGAGCAACCCGTCGCAGGACGCGTCGCCGCCCGCCGGCGAGCCCAAGGGGCCCGAGCCGAAGATGGCGATCGACGCCAAGGCGAAGTACACGATGGCCATGACGACCGACCAGGGCACCGTGTCGATCGCGATGGACGCGGCGAAGACGCCCCGTACGGTGAACTCGTTCAAGGCGCTCGCCGACAAGGGCTACTTCAACAAGACCAAGTGCCACCGGCTGACCACGGAGGGCATCTTCGTCCTCCAGTGCGGCGACCCGAAGGGCGACGGCACCGGCGGGCCCGGCTACAACATCCCCGACGAGAACCTGACCGCGCTGGGCAAGGCGGGCACCGACGGTTCGGTGTCCTACCCGGCGGGCACGGTCGCGATGGCCAACACCGGCCAGCCCAACTCCGGTGGCAGCCAGTTCTTCCTGGTCTACAAGGAGACCAGGCTCCCGCCCACGTACACGCCGTTCGGGACGATGGACGCGGCGAGCCTGAAGGCGGTCCAGAAGGTCGCGGCCGGCGGTGTCGAGGGCAACGCCAAGGACGGGGCGCCGAAGACGGCCGTCACCGTGGCGAAGGCGGCCGTGACCAAGGGGTAACCGGCCGGCGGCGGTCCGTACCGCTCCGCCGCGCCGGCAGGCGGAGCGCGGCGGACCGGAAATGCGTGGGCGCCGAGTGCGGACAGCGCGCCGACCGGTCGCCTAGATTGGCGTTGTGCAGGGCGGGCGCGGCTCGCCCCTGGAAACTGTGGACGATGCCCGGGGGAACCCCTCGGTGGGCATCAGGTGGAGGAGGCGCTGTGAGCAGCGACCCGTGGGGCCGTGTCGACGAGACGGGCACCGTGTACGTGCGTACTGAAGACGGCGAGCAGGTCGTCGGATCGTGGCAGGCCGGGACCCCTGAGGAGGCCCTCGCCTATTTCGAGCGCAAGTACGAAGGCCTGGTCGTCGAGATCGATCTCCTCGAAAAGCGGGTGAAGACCACCGATCTGTCGGCCAAGGACGCCCAGACGGCCATCGACCATCTGCGGGAGCAGGTGTCCGAGCACCACGCCGTCGGTGACCTCGCCGCGCTCGGCCGGCGGCTCGACACCCTGGTGGCGACGGTCGACCGGCGCCGCGAGGAGCGCAAGGTCCAGCGGGCCAAGCAGCACGACGAGGCCCGCAAGGCCAAGGAGGAGCTGGTCGCGGAGGCCGAGGAGCTGGCGGCCAGCGAGCAGTGGCGGGCCGCCGGGGAGCGGCTGCGGGCCCTGGTCGACACCTGGAAGGGCCTCCCCCGGCTGGACCGGAAGTCGGACGACGAGCTGTGGCACCGCTTCTCGCACGCCCGCTCCGCCTTCTCCAAGCGGCGCAAGGCGCATTTCGCGTCCCTCGACGCCCAGCGCGAAGAGGCCCGCAAGGCGAAGGAGGCGCTGGTCACCGAGGCCGAGTCGCTCTCCCACTCCACCGACTGGGGGGCCACCGCGGCCCGCTACCGCGAGCTGATGGCCGACTGGAAGGCGGCGGGCCGGGCCCAGCGCGAGGCCGAGGACGGTCTGTGGAACCGCTTCCGCGGCGCCCAGGACGTCTTCTTCGCCGCGCGCAGTGAGACCTTCGCCGAGCGGGACGCCGAGCAGACCGAGAACCTGAAGCTCAAGGAGGAGCTGGCGGCCGAGGCCGAGCAGCTCGTTCCGGTCACGGATCTGAAGGCCGCCCGGGCCGCGTTCCGGGGCATCAACGAGCGTTGGGAGGCCATCGGCCATGTGCCGAGGGACGCCCGGGCGCGGGTCGAGGGCCGGATGCACACGGTGGAGCGGGCGCTCCAGGAGTCCGAGGAGAACGAGTGGCGCCGGACGAACCCGGAGGCGCGGGCCCGCGCCGCGGGTCTGACCGGTCAGCTCCAGGCCGCCGTCGACAAGCTGCGTGACCAGATCGACACGGCGCGCGCGGCCGGCAACAACGCCAGGGCCGACAAGCTCACCAAGGAGCTGGAGGGCCGCCAGGCGCTGCTGGACCAGGCGCTGAAGGGGCTCCAGGAGTTCGGGGGCTGAGTCCCGGGGGCTGTCGCAACCGCGGCCTCCCGCCCTGTCGGCGGGGGCCGCGGTTTCGCTTGCGCGGGCTTGCGCGCTGCGACCAAGCGCCTGCCGGGACCCGTTGTCTGTCGGCCGCGCGCCGTCTTCGGTTGCTCGCGCAGTTCCTCGCGCCCCCAAACACCCGCACTCGGCAGGTGGGGTCTTTCAGGGGCGCGGGGAACTGCGCGAACGGCCACCGACGGGCCGCGGCCGGGGAAGCACATCGGCTCCTACGGCGCGACCCTAGTCAGCCGCGCCGCGCGGAGGTCACGCGGTAGACGTCGTAGACGCCCTCCACGCCCCGTACCGCCTTCAGCACATGGCCGAGGTGCTTGGGGTCGCCCATCTCGAAGGTGAAGCGGGAGGTGGCGACCCGGTCGCGGGAGGTCTGGACGGCCGCGGACAGGATGTTGACGTGCTGGTCGGACAGGACCCGCGTCACATCGGAGAGCAGCCGGGACCGGTCGAGTGCCTCCACCTGGATGGCGACCAGGAAGACCGACGACTGGGTCGGCGCCCATTCGACGTCGAGGATCCGCTCCGGCTGCTGCGACAGCGAATCGACGTTGACGCAGTCCGCCCGGTGGACGGAGACCCCGCTGCCGCGGGTGACGAAGCCGATGATCGGGTCGCCGGGCACGGGGGTGCAGCAGCGGGCCAGTTTCACCCAGACGTCCTCGACGCCCTTCACGACGACTCCGGGGTCGGCGTTGGAGCGCCGCTTGCCCCGCTTGGCCCGTGACGGCGGTGCGGACTCGTCGATCTCCTCGCTGGCCGCCTCCTCGCCGCCGAGCGCCGAGACCAGTTTCTGGACGACGCCCTGGGCGGCCACATGGCCTTCGCCGATGGCCGCGTACAGGGAGGAGATATCGGGGTAGCGCATCTCATGGGCGAGGGTGACCAGCGAGTCCCCGGTGAGGATGCGCTGGATCGGCAGATTCTGCTTGCGCATGGCCCGGACGATGGCGTCCTTGCCCTGCTCGATGGCCTCGTCGCGGCGCTCTTTGGAGAACCAGGCGCGGATCTTGTTGCGGGCCCGGGGGGATTTGACGAAGCCCAGCCAATCCCGGGACGGCCCGGCGCCCTCGGCCTTGGAGGTGAAGACCTCCACGAGATCGCCGTTGTCGAGGGTGGACTCCAGGGGGACGAGCCGTCCGTTGACCCGGGCGCCTATGGTGCGGTGGCCGACCTCGGTGTGGACCGCGTAGGCGAAGTCCACCGGGGTCGCGCCGGCGGGCAGCGCTATCACGTCGCCCTTGGGCGTGAAGACGAAGACCTCGTTGCGGGAGAGGTCGAAGCGGAGCGACTCCAGGAACTCCGAGGGGTCCTCGGTCTCCTTCTGCCAGTCGAGGAGCTGGCGCAGCCACGCCATATCGTTGAGGTGGTCGTCCTTGCCGCCCTTGCGGGGGACGTCGGTACGGACCTTGGAGGCCCCGGCGACGGCCTCCTGTTTGTACTTCCAGTGGGCCGCGATGCCGTACTCGGCCCGGCGGTGCATGTCGAAGGTGCGGATCTGGAGTTCGACGGGCTTGCCGTTGGGTCCGATGACCGTCGTGTGCAGCGACTGGTACATGTTGAACTTCGGCATCGCGATGTAGTCCTTGAACCGGCCGGGGACCGGGTTCCATCGCGCGTGGACGGTGCCGAGCGCCGCATAGCAGTCGCGGACGGTGTCGACGAGGACACGGATGCCGACCAGATCGTAGATCTCCGCGAAGTCACGGCCGCGGACGATCATCTTCTGGTAGACGCTGTAGTAGTGCTTGGGGCGGCCGGTGACGGTGGCCTTGATCCGGGCGGCCCGCAGATCGGACTGGACCTCGTCGGTCACTATGGCGAGGTACTCGTCGCGCTTGGGCGCCCGCTCGGCGACGAGCCGGACGATCTCGTCGTACATCTTGGGGTAGAGGATCGCGAAGGCGAGGTCCTCCAGCTCCCACTTGATGGTGTTCATGCCCAGCCGGTGGGCGAGCGGAGCGTAGATCTCCAGCGTCTCGCGGGCCTTCTTCTCCTGCTTCTCCCGCTTGAGGAAGCGCATGGTGCGCATATTGTGCAGCCGGTCCGCGAGCTTGATGACCAGCACCCGGGGGTCCTTGGCCATGGCCACGACCATCTTGCGCACGGTCTCGGCCTGGGCCGCCTCGCCGAACTTCACCTTGTCGAGCTTGGTGACACCGTCGACGAGGAGGGCGACCTGGTCGCCGAAGTCCCGGCGCAGGGTGTCGAGGCCGTACTCGGTGTCCTCGACGGTGTCGTGCAGCAGCCCGGCCATCAGGGTCGCCGGGTCCATGCCCAGCTCGGCCAGGATGGTGGTGACGGCCAGCGGATGGGTGATGTAAGGGTCGCCGCTCTTGCGCTTCTGGCCCCGGTGCCAGCGCTCGGCGACCTGGTAGGCCTTTTCGATCTGCCGCAGCGTCGCCGTCTCGATCTTGGGGTCGTTGCTGCGGACGATCCGCAGCAGCGGTTCGAGTACGGGGTTGTACGGGGAGGACCGCTGGACGCCGAGCCGGGCGAGACGGGCCCGGACCCGGTTGGACGAACCGCCGGAGCGGGCGGACGAGGCGGCCGGCGCGGGAGCGGGGCGATTCGCCGGGGCCGGGCCGCGACGGCCCGGCTGGGGGGCGGCAGGCCGTACGGGAGCGGCGCCCTGGGCCGGATTCGCGCCATTTCCGCTCGCGCGGGCGGGAGCGGACCGGCCGGTGCGGGCATCGGGCGTCGGCTCGGCCGCGGCTGCGGCCGCCGCGGCCTGGTCGGCCTTCTGGCCGGGCTGTGCGGTGGCGGGACGGGCCTCGTCTGGCAAGACAGCTCCTCGTGCGGTCCGGTTCCCCCGGGGCAGGTCCGGAGAGCCCATCGTATCCACCCGGCCCCGCGGATGCCCCCGAGGCTGAAAACAGACCCCTGGAGCCCGGCATTCCCGGGCTCCAGGGGTCTGTGGTGTCAGGGCCGCTCAGAGGGCGAGCAGCGCCTCCAGCGGAGCGCCCCGCAGAACGGGTTCCAGCTTGCCCCGGCCGCCGAGGAAGCCCAGCTCCATCAGGACCGCGACGCCCGCGACCTCCGCGCCGCCGCGGCGGATCAGCTCCGCCGCGGCACCCGCGGTACCGCCGGTGGCGAGGACGTCGTCGATGACCATGATCCGGTCGCCCGGGTCCAGGTCCTCGGCGTGGACCTCGATCTCGGCGCTGCCGTATTCGAGGTCGTACGCCTGGGAGAGCGTCGCCCCGGGCAGCTTGCCCGCCTTGCGGACCGGGATGAAGCCGAGGCCGGCCCGGACCGCGACGGGTGCGGCGAGGATGAACCCGCGCGCCTCCAGACCGACGACCTTGGTCGCCCCGTGCCGTACACACAGCTCACTGAGCGCCTCGGTGAGCGCGGTGAACGCCGCCGGGTCCGCGAGCAGCGGGGTGATGTCCTTGAACACCACTCCGGGCTGGGGATGGTCGGGAACGTCGCGGATCCGGCTGAGCAGCAGGTCCCGGACGTCCCCGGGGGCGCGGGTCATCGGCGCCTGCCCGAGGAGCGGCCCCGGCCGCGGCCCCGCTGCTCGACGACACCGGCCGGTCCGGCGGCTGCGACCGCCGCCTCGCCCGGGACCACGTCCTGCGCGTCACCGTCCTGACCGTCCTGCTCGATCTGCTCGCCGTCCGTCTGCTCGCCCTTGGCCCGCTTGGCGAGGACCCGCTTGCGCAGGGCCTTCATCTGCGGGTCGCGCTCCTTGAAGTCCGCGACCAGCGGGGTCGCGATGAAGATCGACGAGTAGGCGCCGGCCGCGAGGCCGACGAAGAGGGAGAGCGAGATGTCGTTGAGCATGCCCGCGCCGAGGAAGCCGCCGCCGATGAAGAGCAGGCCGGCGACCGGGAGCAGGGCGACGACGGTGGTGTTGATGGAGCGGACCAGGGTGCCGTTGAGGCTCCGGTTGGCCATCTCGCTGTAGGTGAAGCGGCTCTGCTTGGTGATGTCCTTCGACCCCTCCTTGAGACCGTCGAAGACGACGACGGTGTCGTAGAGGGAGTAACCGAGGATGGTGAGCAGACCGATCACCGTACCCGGGGTGACCTCGAAGCCGACGAGCGCATAGACGCCGACGGTGATGGTGAGGTCGTGGATCAGGGCGATCAGTGCCGCCAGCGCCATTCTCCATTCGAAGGCGATGGCCAGATAGATCACCACCAGGACCATGAAGATCGCCAGACCGGTCCAGGCCTTGTTGGCGATCTGCTTGCCCCAGCTCGGACCGACCAGTTCGGCGCCGATCTTGTCGACGTCCATCTTCATATCGCGGGCCAGGTCGCTCTTGACCTGCGCGGCCTGGCTGGTGTTCAGCTCGGCCACCTGGATACGCATGGTGCCGTTGCCCAGCTTCTGGACGATGGCGGGGTGACCGGAGGCCTCCTCCGCGTACTCCCGGGCATCGGTGACGGACACCTTGGTGCTCGGGGTGGTGAAGACGGCACCGCCCTTGAACTCGATGCCCATGTTCAGACCGCGGATCGCGACGCCGGCGATGGCCGCGACGGTGATCAGGATCGAAACGGCGTACCAGAACTTGCGGTGGCGGACGAAGTCATAGCCGATCTCGCCGCGGTAGAGCCTGGCGCCGATGGTGCCGAGACGCGACATGCTCACGCCTCCTTCGGTTCGGTGGGGGCGGTGGTACGGCGGGAGCGGCGCAGCGGGGGCTTGGCGCCGAGGCGCGCCGGGTCGAGCCCGGACCACGGGTGGCCGTTGCCGAAGAACTTGGTCCGCGCCAGCAGCGTCATCAGCGGCTTGGTGAAGAAGAAGACCACGACGACGTCGAGCAGGGTGGTCAGGCCCAGCGTGAAGGCGAAGCCCTGCACCTTTCCGACCGTGACGGCGAAGAGCACCGCGGCGGCCAGGAAGGACACGAAGTCCGAGACCAGGATGGTGCGCCGGGCACGCGGCCAGGCCCGCTCGACCGCGGGGCGCAGGGTGCGGCCCTCGCGGATCTCGTCCCTTATCCGTTCGAAGTAGACGATGAACGAGTCGGCGGTGATACCGATGGCGACGATGGCACCGCAGACGGCCGGCAGGTTCAGCGCGAAGCCGATACCGGGGCCGAGCAGGGACATCAGGGAGTAGGTGAGGACCGCGGAGGCCAAGAGGCTGAGGATCGCGACGATCGACAGACCGCGGTAGTAGACCACCAGGTAGATGATGACCAGCGCGAGGCCGATGGCGCCCGCGATCAGACCGGCCCGCAGCTGCTCGCCGCCGAGGGCGGCGCTGACGGTGTCGACGCTCTGCTCCTCGAAGCTCAGCGGCAGGGCACCGTAGGAGAGGATGTTGCCCAGGCTCTGGGCGGACTCCCGGTCGAAGCTGCCGGAGATCTCGGCGTTGGCGCTGAGGGTCTGCTGCACGCTCGGGGCCGACATCACTTCACCGTCGAGCACGATGGCGAACTGGTTCAGCGGCGCCTGCTGCTGGGACAGCTTGGAGGTGATCTTCTCGAACTTCTTCGAGCCGGACTTCGTGAAGTCCATGGTCACGATCCACATACCGCGCTGCTGGTCGAGCTGGCCCTTGGCCTCGTCGACGTCCTTGCCGTCCACCTCGGCCGGGCCGAGGATGTACTTCTCCCACTGGTCGGCGCTGTTCTTGCCGCAGGCCACGATCGTGTCCTCCGGCTTGACGTTCTCGTTGAGCGCGCTGCGCTCCTCGGGCTTGGTGCAGTTCAGCGCGGTGAACCGCTGCTCCAGGTCCGAGGCCGCCGGGGTGCTGGGGGCCGGGGTCTTGGCCGCGGCCTCCTTGTCGGCAGGCTTGTCCGCCGGCTTGTCGGAAGCGTTGGCCGCCGGAGAGCCCGAGGTGCCGGGCGACGGCGCCTTCAGACCCTCGGTGACGGCCCGGCCCTGCGCGGTGGCGGCGGCGCTGGCCTTCGCGGGCGGGCTCGCCTTGCCGTCGCCCTTGCCCTTGTCCCCGGTCCCGGCGGAGGCCGAAGAGCTGGGCGAGGGGGCGGGGGTCTCCTGCTTGACCGGTCCGCCCGCGGCGACGTTCAGCACCGGCCGGAAGTAGAGCTGCGCGGTCGTACCGACCTGCTTGCGCGCCTCTTCCGAGTTCGTCCCCTTGGGGATGTTCACGACGATATTCGACGAGCCCTGGGTCTGGACCTCGGCCTCGGAGACACCGAGACCGTTGACCCGGCGCTCGATGATGCCGACCGCCGTGTTCATGTTGGTCTCGTTGACGGCGCTTTCCTTGCCGGGCTCCGCCTTGGCCTTCAGCGTGATCGTCGTACCGCCGGCCAGGTCGATGCCCAGCCGTGGGCTGGTGTCACCGGACAAGAACATGCCGCCGGTCAGCGCGGCCATGACGATCAGGATGAACGCCAGGGTGCGTCCTGGCTTCCCCTGAGCCCCCGTGGGCCTTCGGCCCCTCTTCGGTGCTGCCACCTTCTCGATTCTCCCTGTCCAACCGTCCCGCGCCGGGTGTGCGACGGGGCGGCCACGAAGTGTTGTGGGGCCCAGCCCCCCGCAGAAGTCAACACGATCACGGGACCGCCGGGCACCCCTTGTGCCCGGCGGTCCCGGTGATGGCTACTTCTCGCCGTCCGCCTTGCCGTCCTTGGACGGAGCGGCCTCCTCCGGAGCGGCTTCGGCGGCGGTGTCCGCTTCGGCGTCCTTGCCGGCCTCCGGCTTCTTGCCGAGGTCGATCTTGGCGTCCCCGGCGGGCTCGCCAGCCTCGGTCAGCGACGAGGCGTCGTCCGGCACGGCCGGCAGCTCCTCGTCGGCCGGGGCGGCTTCGGGGTCGTCGCCGTGGACGATGTGGTTGTACTCCTCGTCCGAGAGGACCGCGCCGATGGCGTTCTTCGCGTACACGGCGTAAACACCGGGGGCAACCTCAAGGAGCACGGTTTCGTCGTGAAGCTCCTTGACGGTGGCGTACATGCCCCCGATCGTGCGGACCCCGGTGCCGGGCTGCATGGAGTCGCGCATCTCCGCCGCCTGCTGCTGCTTCTTCTTGGCGGAGCGGGTCATCAGGAACATGGCCCCGATGAGCACGATGAAGGGGAGGAAGGTCAGGAGACTCACGGGAAGAAACTTCCTTCACACGACCGCGTGGATTGTGGCGGCCTATCTACGGGGGGTGGGCGCGCCGACCTGAGAAGGGCGGCATCGGCGGAGTCTAGGCGAGTCCGCGTGCATGGAACAACGCCCAGCATCCCACCGTAGTTCCTGGCAGGGACAGTATCCGCGCCGTCACGCCCCGAACAGGCCCTGTTGTCCGCTTGCGCCCGGGACCTGCGCGGGCGGGGTGAGACCGAGGTGCGCCCAGGCTGCGGGAGTCGCGATCCGGCCCCTGGGGGTGCGCGCCAGCAACCCCTCACGGACGAGGAAGGGCTCCGCGACCTCCTCGACGGTCTCGCGCTCCTCCCCCACCGCCACGGCCAGCGTGGACAGACCGACCGGTCCGCCGCCGAACAGTTTCAGCAGGGCCTTCAGCACGGCCCGGTCGAGCCGGTCGAGACCGCGGCTGTCGACCTCGTACACCCCGAGGGCGACGGCGGCCACCTCGCGGTTGATCACACCGTCGGCCTTGACCTGGGCGTAGTCGCGGACCCGGCGGAGCAACCGGTTGGCGATCCGGGGCGTGCCGCGGGAGCGTCCGGCGATCTCGGCGGCGCCCGCGGTGTCGATCTGCACATCGAGCAGTTGCGCCGAACGGTGGACGACCCGCTCCAGCTCGGCGGGTTCGTAGAACTCCATATGCGCGGTGAAGCCGAAGCGGTCCCGGAGCGGGGGCGGCAGGAGCCCGGCCCGGGTGGTGGCGCCGACCAGGGTGAACGGGGGCAGCTCCAGCGGGATGGCGGTGGCGCCCGGACCCTTGCCGACGATCACGTCGACCCGGAAGTCCTCCATCGCCATGTAGAGCATCTCCTCGGCGGGACGGGACATCCGGTGGATCTCGTCGAGGAAGAGGACCTCGCCCTCCTGGAGGGAGGACAGGATCGCCGCGAGATCACCCGCATGCTGGATGGCAGGGCCGGAGGTGATCCGGATCGGGGCCTGCATCTCGGTGGCGATGATCATGGAGAGGGTGGTCTTGCCCAGGCCGGGGGCGCCCGACAGCAGTACGTGGTCGGCGGTGGCACCCCGGGCGAGGGCGGCCTTCAGCACCAGGTCGAGCTGCTCCCGTACCCGCTCCTGGCCGACGAATTCGGCCAGCGACTTCGGGCGCAGGGCCGCCTCGACGGCCTGGTCCTCGCCGTCGGCGGCCGCGGCGACCAGCCGGTCGGCCGCCGGGTCCGCGCCGTCCCCGTGCTCCCCGTACGCCCCGGGTCCCTGGTGGTCCCCGGCGGCCCGGTCGCCGTCGTCGGAAGTGGTGTCGTACCGGTTCACTGCGCCTGTGCCTCGTGTCGTCGGGCGGCCGGGGCCGCGGTGGGTCGGATGCGCCCCGGCCGGGCCGGGGCCCGCCGGGCCGGGGTCATCGGGTCCGGTTGAGCGTCCGGAGCGCCGCCTTCAGCAGCGGGCCCACCGCGGGGGTGCCGCTCTCGGCCTCGGCCTGCGGGGCGACGGCCGCGACCGCTTCGTCGGCCTCGCGCGCCGCATAGCCCAGACCGATGAGGGCCGCGTGGAGCTGGTCGCGCCACGGCGGGGGCACCGCGGCTCCCCCGCTGCGGGCGGCGGGCGCGCCGACCGGGGCGCCGAGCCGGTCCTTCAGTTCGAGCAGGAGCTTCTGGGCGCCCCGTTTCCCGATCCCCGGGACCGCGATCAGCGCCTTCTCGTCGCCGGTGGCGACGGCGGCGCGCAGGGCGTCGGGCGCGTGGACGGCGAGCATGGCCTGGGCGAGCCGGGGGCCGACTCCGCTCGCGGTCTGGAGCAGCTCGAACACCTGGCGTTCGTCCTCGTCCGCGAAGCCGTACAGGGTCAGGGAGTCCTCGCGGACGACGAGGGAGGTGGCGAGGGCCGCCTCCTCGCCGATGCGGAGGCGGGCGAGGGTGTCGGGTGTGCACTGGACGGCCATGCCGACGCCGCCGACCTCGATCACCGCGGTCGTCGGGGCGAGTGCGGCGACCTGGCCACGGACGGAGGCGATCATGCGGTACGGCCTTTCGGGGGCTGGGCGGAGGGGGCGGCGCGGTGCCGGGCGACGGCTTCCTGGAGGCGGTTCTGGGCGGGGCTGCGCCAGATATGGCAGATGGCGAGTGCCAGGGCGTCCGCGGCGTCGGCCGGCTTGGGCGGGGCGGCGAGCCGCAGCAGGCGGGTCACCATCGCGCCGATCTGGGCCTTGTCGGCCCGGCCCGAGCCGGTGATCGCGGCCTTGACCTCGCTGGGGGTGTGGAGCACGACGGGGATGCCGCGGCGGGACGCGCAGAGCATGGCGACCGCGCTGGCCTGGGCGGTGCCCATCACCGTACGGACGTTGTGCTGGCTGAAGACCCGTTCGACGGCGACCCGTTCGGGGCGGTGCTCGTCCAGCCAGGCCTCGATGCCCTGCTCGATGGCGACGAGCCGGTCGCCGAGGTCGGCGTCGGGCGGGGTCCGGACGACGCCGACGCCGACCATGGTCAGCGGCCGGCCGGCGATTCCGTCCACCACGCCCACTCCGCACCGGGTCAGCCCCGGGTCGACCCCCAGCACGCGCACGCCGCCCCCTTCTTCGGTCATCTGTTTGTGCAGGCTATCGGGCGGCACCGACATCGGACGCGAACAAGGGCGGGCCGGAGGGTGTTTCTCCCTCCGGCCCGCCCTTGTTTCGCGGCCGGATCAGATGTCGACCTTCGCCATGACCTCGTCGGAGACGTCGAAGTTGGCGAAGACGTTCTGCACGTCGTCGCTGTCCTCCAGGGCGTCGATCAGCTTGAAGATCTTCCGCGCGCCTTCCTCGTCCAGTTCGACCTGCATGGTCGGGACGAAGTTGGCCTCGGCGGAGTCGTAGTCGATGCCCTGCTCCTGGAGGGCGGTGCGGACCGCGACCAGGTCGGTGGCCTCGCTGAGCACCTCGAAGGACTCACCGAGGTCGTTGACCTCCTCGGCGCCCGCGTCCAGCACGGCACCCAGCACATCGTCCTCGGTCAGCTCGCCCTTGGGGACGATCACCACGCCCTTGCGGTGGAAGAGGTACGAGACGGAGCCCGGGTCGGCCATGGAACCGCCGTTGCGGGTCATCGCGACGCGTACGTCCGATGCGGCACGGTTGCGGTTGTCGGTGAGGCACTCGATGAGCACCGCGACACCGTTGGGGCCGTACCCCTCGTACATGATCGTCTCGTAGTCCGCGCCGCCCGCCTCCAAGCCGGCGCCGCGCTTGAGCGCGGAGTCGATGTTCTTATTGGGCACCGACTGCTTCTTCGCCTTCTGGATGGCGTCGAAGAGGGTCGGGTTGCCCTCCACATCGGCGCCGCCCATCCGGGCCGCGACCTCGATGTTCTTGATGAGCTTCGCGAAGAGTTTGCCGCGCTTGGCGTCGATCACGGCCTTCTTGTGCTTCGTCGTAGCCCATTTAGAGTGGCCGGACATCTGCCTGTCTCCTTCGCGTAACCCGTTGCTGCTGCTCTGCTGCTGTGCGCAGGCTGCGATCCTACCGGGATCCGTTCACCCGGCCGCGCGCACCATCTCCGTGAACAGCGCGTGGACCCGGTGATCGCCGGTCAGCTCGGGGTGGAACGAGGTCGCGAGCGCACGACCCTGCCGTACGGCGACGATATGGCCGTCGTGTTCGGCGAGGACCTCGGCCTCCGCGCCCACCGACTCGACCCAGGGGGCGCGGATGAAGACGCCCTCCACGGGGCCGTCGATACCGGTGACGTCCACCGCCGCCTCGAACGACTCGTTCTGCCGGCCGAAGGCGTTCCGGCGGACGATCATGTCGATACCGCCGATCGTCTCCTGACCCGAGCGGGGGTCGAGGATCTTGTCGGCCAGCATGATCAGCCCGGCGCAGGTGCCGTAGACCGGCATTCCGGCGCGGACCCGCTCGCGCAGCGGCTCCAGTACCCCGAAGACGGTCGCCAGCTTGGACATCGTGGTGGACTCGCCGCCGGGTATCACCAGGGCGTCGACCTCGGCCAGCTCCTCGGGCCGCCGTACGGGCCTGGCCACGGCGTCCGCCGCGGCCAGGGCGATCAGATGCTCCCGTACATCGCCCTGGAGGGCGAGGACACCGATCAGGGGGGTGGTCACTACCAGCCCCGGTTGGCGTAGCGCTCGGCCTCGGGCAGGGTGTCGCAGTTGATGCCGACCATGGCCTCACCCAGATTGCGGGAGGCATCGGCGATGATCTTCGGGTCGTCGTAGAAGGTGGTGGCCTTCACGATGGCGGCGGCGCGCTTGGCCGGGTCTCCGGACTTGAAGATGCCGGAGCCGACGAAGACGCCCTCGGCGCCGAGCTGGCGCATCAGCGCGGCGTCGGCGGGGGTGGCGACACCGCCGGCGGAGAAGAGGACGACGGGCAGCTTGCCCAGCTCGGCGGCCTCCTTCACCAGCTCGTACGGGGCGCGCAGCTCCTTCGCCGCGGCGTACAGCTCGTTGTTGTCGTAGCCGCGGAGCCGGGCGATCTCGTTCTTGATCTGGCGCAGGTGGCGGACGGCCTCGACGACGTTGCCGGTGCCGGCCTCGCCCTTGGAGCGGATCATCGCGGCACCCTCGGCGATCCGGCGCAGCGCCTCGCCCAGGTTGGTGGCGCCGCAGACGAACGGCGTGGTGAAGGCCCACTTGTCGGAGTGGTTGACCTCGTCGGCGGGGGTCAGCACCTCCGACTCGTCGATGTAGTCGACACCGAGGGACTGGAGGACCTGGGCCTCGACGAAGTGCCCGATACGGGACTTGGCCATCACCGGGATGGAGACCGCCTCGATGATCTCTTCGATCATATTGGGGTCGGACATCCGGGCGACTCCGCCGTCCTTGCGGATATCGGCGGGAACCCGCTCCAGGGCCATGACGGCGACGGCGCCCGCGTCCTCGGCGATCTTCGCCTGCTCGGCGTTGACCACGTCCATGATGACGCCGCCCTTGAGCTGCTCGGCCATACCGCGCTTCACGCGGGCGGTGCCGGTCGCGGGGGCGTCGGACTGCGGGGTGCTGGAGAGCGTGCTGGACACGGAGACCTCACTCGGTGACGGATTGCTGCGAAAACGCTGGAAACCCTGAAAAGACTCAAGGACACGAACCGCGGGGACGGTCGCGACACCGATGGAACAACTCCGGATCAGTCCACGACAAGGGCCAATGAGTAGCCGGTGGATCGTTTTCGCTGGTCAGCCGGGCGGGTGGGCACCGGGGCCGGAGTGCGTCAGCTGCCGGGGCGGTCGGCGAGCGCGGTCGGCGGCGTGTCGTCCATCTCGAAGGCGAGCGGGAAGGGGGCGTGCCCTGCGAGCCGGAACCAGCGCACCTTGCGGTGGCGGCGCAGGGCGCGGGCGGCGCGTACGGCGTCGTTGTGGAAGCGCCGGGCCATGGGCACCCGGCGTACCGCGTGCGCCAGTTCGTCGGCGGCCTCCTCCCCGCCGGGAACCTCGCGTACGGCCTCCATCTGGGCGGGCTCCTCGAACACCGCCCTCAGCGCGGCGCTCAGTTCGCTCTCCGCGACCTCGCGCTGGTCCTCCTCGGCCTGCCGGGCGGCGTGCGCGGCCTCGTACAGCACGATCGACGCGGCGGGGTCCAGAACTCCGGAGGTGGCCAGTTCCTGGGTCACGGAGGCCCGGCGCAACAACTGCGCGTCGAGTGCGGCGCGGGCGGCGTCGATCCGGGTGTGGAGCCGGTCGAGCCGGCCGGCGGTCCAGCTCAGATAGAGGCCGACCAGGACGAGCGCGACAAGGATCCAGATGAGTGTTGCGGTCACGCTGCGCTAGCGTAGCGGGCCGCTGCGCTCCCGCCGGGGGCTCCCCCGCGAGACCTCCGACAGCGGCGCCCGCGCGGGCCCGGCCGGTTCGCGCCCCGGTGGGCCGGAACCCGGATCCGTGCGCCCCGGGTGGACCGTGCGCTGCCGGAAGGCGGTGGGGCGGCCTCCGGTGCGGCCGGGGCCGCCCGGCATCCCCGGACGGGCCGGGTACGGGTCCCGTCTCCGGGCCCGGCCCCGGCCGGTTGTCACTGTCGTCCCGGCGGGCCCTGTCCGCCGCCGCCGCGCGAGGCGCCGCCGCGGGCCAGGCCGAGGCGGCTGCGCAGGCCCGGCCGGTCGTCGGTGGCGACGGAGGCCGCGCCCGCGGTCACCGTCTCGTAGACCGCCAGGATGTCCGCGCCGACCGTGGACCAGTCGAAGCGCCGGACATGCGCCAGAGCGCGCTTCCGGAGTGCCGTACGGCGCTCCGGGTCGCCGAGCAGCCGGATCGCGGCGTCGGCGAGGGAGTCCGGGTCCTCGTTGGCGAACAGCTCCCCCGCCGCGCCCTGGTCGAGGACCTGCGCGAAGGCGTCGATATCGCTGGCGAGCACCGGGGCGCCCGCCGACATCGCCTCGACCAGGATGATCCCGAAGCTCTCGCCGCCGGTGTTGGGCGCCACGTACACATCGACGCTGCGCAGCAGTTTCGCCTTGTCCTCGTCGCTGACCATGCCGAGGAACTCGACCCTGGACCGCAGTTCGGGCGGCAGGGAGGCGACGGCCTCCGCCTCGTCGCCGCGCCCGGCGACCAGCAGCCGGGTGCCGGGGCGGGCCGCCAGGATCTTCGGGAGGGCCTTCATCAGGACGGGCAGGCCCTTGCGCGGTTCGTCGATCCGGCCGATGAAACCGAGAACGCCGGCGTCCGGTTCACCCTGCCACTCCTTGCGGGGCTCGGCGTGTTCGAAGAAGGCGACGTCGACGCCGTTGGGGATGGTGACGGCGTCGCCGCCGAGGTGCTCGACGAGGGTGCGCCGGGCGTACTCGCTGACCGCGATCCGGGCGCTGATCTTCTCCAGCGCGGGCTGGAGGATCGGATATGCGGCGATCATCGCGCGGGAGCGCGGGTTGGAGGTGTGAAAGGTCGCCACGATCGGGCCCTGGGCGGCCCAGCAGGCGAGCAGTCCGAGGGACGGCGAGGTCGGCTCGTGGATATGGATCACGTCGAAGGTGCCGTCGTGCAGCCAGCGGCGCACTCGGGCGGCCGACAGGAAGCCGAAGTTGAGCCGGGCGACGGAGCCGTTGTACGGGACGGGGACGGCGCGCCCGGCGGAGACCACATAGGGCGGCAGCGGGGTGTCGTCGTCGGCGGGGGCGAGGACGGACACCTCGTGACCGAGCCGGATGAGGTGTTCGGCCAGATCGCGGATGTGGAACTGGACCCCGCCGGGGACGTCCCAGGAGTACGGGCAGACGATGCCGATCTTCATGCGGTGCCCCCGTTCCGCGCGTCGGCGGGCTTCGCCGCGGTGCCGGTCTCCGCCGCCTCCGGCGGCGCGCCCGTGCCGTCGGAGGCACCCCCGGAGCCGTCGGGCTCGCGCTCGGCCGGGGCCGTATCCGGGCCGGCGGCTCGCGCGGAGCCGTCGGGCGCCGGGGTCCTCGCGGGCCCACCGGCCCGCGGCTCCCCCGCAGCCGTACCGGAATCATCTGTTCCGCCGAGGTCACCCCGGCCGCCGGGGCCACCGGCCGGGGTGTCGCCGGGCCCGCGCGGACCGGCGGCCGCCGGGGAAGAGCCGGGTCCGCCGGTGCCGGGCGCCGGATCCCGGCCGGAGCGCCGCTCGCGCCGCTCATTCGGCTCCTGCGGCTCCCGCGGCTCCAGATCGGCGAGCCACAGCCGCTGGAGCATGTGCCAGTCCTCCGGATGTTCGGCGATCCCCGCCGCGTAGACGTCCGCGAGCGCCTGGGTCATGGCGGCCGTCTTCTCGGCGCGGGTGCCGGTTGCGGGCACCTCGACGGGCGGATGGACCCGGCCCCGCATGGCATCGCCCTCGTACCAGAGGGTCACCGGCAGCAGCAGCGCCCCGGTGTGCTGGGCGAGGAGCGCGGGGCCCGCGGGCATCCGGGCGGTCTCGCCGAAGTACTCGACGTCGACGCCGGAGGACGACAGATCGCGGTCGGCGACGAGGGCGATCAGACCGCCGTCCCGCAGCCGCCTGGCGAGGGTGCCGAAGGCGGAGCCGCCCGCGTGCGGAAGGACCTCCATGCCGAGGCTCTCGCGGTAGGCCACGAAGCGGTCGTACAGGGATTCGGGCTTCAGCCGCTCGGCCACCGTGGTGAAGGGGGTTTCCAGGATCCGGGTGACCCAGACGCCCGCCAGATCCCAGTTCGCCAGGTGCGGCAGGGCCAGGATCACGCCGCGGTCGGATGCGATGCCGTCGGTCAGCCGCTCGACGTCGTGGATGACGACGCTGTCGCGCACCTTCCGGGTGCTCCACGCGGGCAGCCGGAAGGACTCCATCCAGTAGCGCATGTACGAGCGCATTCCGGCCTTCGACAGTTCGGCCAGCTGCTCGGGCCCGGCGTCGGGCACCACGCGCGCCAGATTGGCCTCCAGCCGCAGCACCCCGGCGCCGCGGCGCCGCCACGCGGTGTCGGCGATGGTGCGGCCCAGCCGGACCGCCACCGGTTCCGGGAGTCTCTTGACCGCCGCCCAGCCGAACCCGTACAGCCCGTCGGCGAGCCGCTCGCGGGCGGTCACCGGCGTACTCCCGGTCATGCCGCCCCGGCCCCGCTGGACCGGCCCCCGGATCCCCCCGAACCCGCCGAGCCCGCCGCGTCCGCCTCGGCGGACTCGCGCCGGACGGTCACCACGCGCTGGCCGAGGGTGACCGCGCTGCCCGCGGCGACGATCCACAGGGCGATCGGCAGCAGGATCTCGACGCCCGGCACCCCGAAGGCGGCCAGTCCGGAGAGTCCGGCGGCGACCAGCGAGATCACCAGCCGCTCGGCCCGCTCGACCAGGCCGTTCACGGCGACGGGCAGCCCGATGGCCTCGCCGCGGGCCTTGGTGTACGACACCACCTGACCGCTGGCGAGGCAGAAGATCGCCACGGCGCACAGGATGTTGTCGTCGCCCTTGCCCGCGTACCAGAGCGCAAGACCGCCGAAGATCGCGCTGTCGGCGACCCGGTCCAGCGTGGAGTCGAGGAAGGCGCCCCAGCGGCTGGAGATCCCCGCCTGGCGGGCCATATTGCCGTCGACCAGATCGGAGAAGACGAAGAGGGTGATGACGATCGTGCCCCAGAAGAACTCCCCGCGCGGGAAGAAGACCAGCGCACCCGCGACGACTCCGGCCGTACCGATGAGGGTGACGGCGTCGGGGCTCACGCCCCGGCGGAGGAGAAACGCGGCGAACGGTGTGAGGACACGCGTGAAGAATGCACGCGCGTACTTGTTCAGCATGGCCTTCCCGAGGTTCGGTTCCGCCGTGCGGCCCCGACGGCCACCGGCTGGCCCATCGTAGCCACGACCGGCGCGGCCCACCGGCCGGGCACCCGGCTCGGCCCGCCCCGGACCGTTCCGTACGGCCTGCGGCGGCGGTACGGAAGGGACCGTACGGCACCGGCCGGGCGGCGGCCGCCGGCATCACAACCCGCCATCGGCGCCCCGCGCCCGGGCCCCGCCGTGCGCGATGTATGGACGCCTCCCGGTGTCGGTGGAAAGCTCGAAGGGCGACTGCGGGCACCGACGGAGCGGCCCCGACCCCCCTTCGCCCCCTCTCCGGCCCCCGTTTCCCGCCCCGCCCGCGGCCCGGCACCTCCGCTCTTCCCCGTGCGCCGGCCGGAACGCGAACGGTCCCGGCGCACCGATCCGGATCCGTATCGACCGGGAGGCAGGAATCATGGGCGACAAGGCGAACGCACACCCCGGAGCCGCCGGCAGGGCTACAGCGGCCGACCGGCCCGCATCCGTACGGAATGTGGTGCTGGTCGGCCACAGCGGTTCCGGCAAGACCACCCTCGTGGAAGCCCTGGCCCTCACCGCGGGCGCGGTGAACCGGGCGGGCCGGGTCGAGGACGGCGGCACGATCTCCGACTACGACGAGATCGAACACCGCCGGCAGCGCTCCGTACAGCTCTCCCTCGTCCCGCTCGACTGGGACGGGTACAAGATCAACCTGCTGGACACCCCCGGGTACGCCGATTTCGTCGGCGAGCTGCGGGCCGGGCTGCGGGCGGCCGACGCGGCGCTGTTCGTGGTCTCGGCGGCCCAGGAGCCGGACGCCATCGGCGGGGCGACAAGGGCCGTCTGGGACGAGTGCGCGGCCGTCGGGATGCCGCGGGCGATCGTCGTCACGCATCTGGAGACCGCGCGGGCGGGGTACGAACAGCTGACCGCGGTCCTCGCCGAGCTGTTCGGCGGCGACGACCCCGATGCCGTACTCCCCCTCTATCTGCCGCAGTACGGGGAGCCGGGCCCCGACGGGCACACCCCGACGACCGGCCTGGTGGGTCTGCTGACCCGGAAGATCTACGACTACTCGGGCGGCCGGCGCGAGGAGATCCCGCCCGTTCCGGAGCAGGAGCCGCTCATCGAGGAAGCCCGGAATCGGCTGATCGAGGGAATCATCGCCGAGAGCGAGGACGAGAGCCTGATGGACCGCTATCTCGGCGGTGAGGACATCGACGTCAAGACCCTCGTCGGCGATCTGGAGAAAGCGGTCGCCCGCGGCACCTTCCACCCGGTGCTGGCCGCGGCGCCCGCCGCCGACGGCGCCCGGCACGGCCTCGGCACGGTCGAACTCCTGGAGCTGATCACCCGGGGCTTCCCGACCCCGCTGGAGACCGAGTGTCCGCAGGTGACGTCCCCGCGGGGCGAGACCCGTCCCCGTCCGGTCTGCGATCCGGACGGACCGCTGGTCGCCGAGGTGGTGAAGACGTCGTCCGATCCGTATGTGGGCCGGATCTCCCTGGTCCGGGTCTTCTCCGGGACTCTGCGCCCCGACGAGACGGTCCATGTGTCGGGCCACGGGCCGGCCGAGCGGGGCCATGAGCCGCCGGAGCTGCACGAGGCCGACGAACGGGTCGGCGCGCTCTCCGTACCCTTCGGCAAACAGCAGCGGCCGCTTCCCCGGGTGATCGCCGGTGATCTGGCCTGCGTCGCCAAACTGGGGCGGGCCGGAACCGGCGATACGCTCTCCGCCAAGGACGATCCACTGCTGATGGAGCCGTGGCAGATGCCGGACCCGCTGCTTCCGCTGGCGGTCCGGGCCCATAGCAAGGCCGACGAGGACAAGCTCTCGCACGGGCTGAACCGGCTGGTCGCCGAGGATCCCGCGATGCGCCTCGAACAGAATCCGGACACCCGCCAGGTGGTGCTGTGGTGTCTGGGCGAGGCCCATGCGGATGTGGCGCTGGAACGGCTGCGCAGCCGGTACGGCGTCGAGGTGGACGTGATCGCACACCGGGTGGCGCTGCGGGAGACCTTCGGCGGCGCGGCTTCGGGCCGGGGCCGCCATGTCAAGCAGTCCGGCGGGCACGGCCAGTACGCGATCTGCGAGATCGACGTCGAGCCGCTGCCCCCGGGCTCCGGAATCGAGTTCGTCGACAAGGTCGTGGGCGGCGCGGTCCCCCGCCAGTTCATCCCCTCCGTCGAGAAGGGGGTACGGGCCCAGGCGGCCCGCGGGGTCACGGCCGGATATCCGCTCGTCGACATCCGGGTCACCCTCAGGGACGGCAAGGCGCACTCGGTGGACTCCTCGGACGCGGCCTTCCAGACCGCGGGCGCGCTCGCCCTGCGGGAGGCGGCCGCGGAGACGGCGATCCATCTGCTGGAGCCGGTGGCCGAGATCCGGGTACTGGTTTCGGACGAATACGTCGGCCCCGTGATGAGCGATCTGTCGGGACGGCGGGGCCGGGTCGTGGGCACCGAGCAGTCGGCGGGCTCCCGGACCCTGGTACGGGCCGAGGTGCCCGAGATCGAAATCGGGCGGTACGCGGTCGATCTGCGGTCCATCTCGCACGGCACGGGCCGGTTCAGCCGGGCGTACGCGCGGCACGAGGCGATGCCGCAGCAGGTGGCCGACCGGCTGCGGCAGGAGAGCGGCGGCGCGTAACGGCAGGACTCCGGTATGCCGTCCGCGCGGGAACCGGGCGGGGGCGGCAGACCGGACGGTGCACGAGGGCAGGCCGGAAGCGGTACGGCGGGCCCGCGGCGGCCGGACGGCTCCCGGGCGGACCCGGCGGCTCCGGCGGACGCTTCCGGCCGATTCCGCGCTCCCGTGACGAAGCGCCTACACCCCGGATACGCTGAGGTGCCCAGTTCAGCAGGTGTGCGGAGCAGGGCAGTTGGGAATGAGCCGCGGCAGGCGGCGGCGACGGGGCGATGGGGGCGGCAAGTGGCGGACGGATTCGACTTCACTCCCGGGGCGCAGGTCCCGATCCAGGGCTCGGCGGGCCAGACGGCCGCGACCAGCGCCCTGGCCTCGGCGGCGTACCGCGACAGCCCGGTCGAGCAGATCCTCGACGCCAACAACGAGTGGCACAAGTCCGATGTGAAGAAGGGGAAGTTCTCCCTCTTCGAGCCCAATCTCGGCGAGGCGTTCTGCCGGGCGGTGCAGGCGCGCACGCTCGGCGGCGCGCGCGGTGCGCTGATCCAGTCCTTCGGTACGGACGCCCGGATGATCGTCGAACACTGTCTGGCCGCCGGCGGGCTGCGCAAGGAGCGCGATGTCAAGCTGACGGTGATCACGGCCGTCTGCGGACTGCTGTTCCTGCCCGGAATGCTGCTGTGGATGGGCGTCTTCCAGCTCCGCCGTACGCTGGCCGGCTCCCAGGACAAGAAGGCCGGAGCGTTCGGCACGGCCCTGCTCGTCGCCATCGCCGCGGTGACGGTGATCTTCCTGATCAAACTGCCGTTCACCGGTTTCCTCGGCTACTACGTCCGCGGAATGATCATCGCTCCGGTGGTCGGCTGGTTCCTGGCCAAGCGGATCTGCGAGAAGTCCGCGGTCGATATGAGATCCCGCTGGGACGGACTGCTGTCGGGCGGCGGAATCGCGGCCAAGGTGCCGGGGACGGTGCCCGGGAACCCCAACGAGAAGGGGCGCGAGGAGCTGCGCCAGGGGCTGGAGAAGCTCTCCTCCGAGCAGCTCGCCAACTCGGTCTTCTACGCGGGCCCCAAGGGCATACTGGGCATGGGTACCCGCTGGGGCAGCTGGCAGATGGCCGAGGAACTGGTCTCCCGGGATCCGGCCAAGGAGATCAACCAGTTCCGCAGCTGGGACGTGATACGGGCGATCCACGACAAGCTGAAGCTGCTGGAGCGCGGCCCGCTGAACTCCGGCGGTTTCCCGGCCCCTTCGGTCAAGCACTGGATCGTCTCGCCGGTCGCCGAAGGTGCGGGCGGCGTGTCCCGCCCCGAAGGCCAGGAGGTGGAAGCCTTCCAGGTCAAACCGCACGAGATACAGCGGATCTGCAACCACCAGCAGTTCAGCGGGGGCAACCGGCACTATCTCGGAGTGCAGTTCGTCCTCTGGGACGGCCAGCTGGTGATCACCATGATGATCAACGTCACGGTGCTCCACGAGACGCTCCGCGTCGAGGTGACCGGCCATGCGCTGGGCCCGGTCCACGGACTGTTCACCACCAAGTCGTCGCCGAAGACGAAGACCGTGAACAAGACGATCCGCTTCTGGGAGACCCGCGATATCGTGCTGCCGCTGGTGGAGGCGAAGGAAGTGGTCCGGCTCGCCGTCCGGGCGCCCTTCACCTGGTATCCGCCGCTGCTGGACTTCCTCGGCGGCAAGCTGGCACTGCCGGAGCCGTTCGGACTGCGGCACGCCTGGGCGGAGCAGCCCTGGCGGCACCGGTTCATGGCCGACGACGCGATGCGCGCCGCGACCCCGGTACTGCGGGTCGCCCATGCGGCGGCGCTGAGGGTGCTGGAGGAGAACGGCGTGGACACCGACCGCTTCGCCGGCCGCTCCATGGCGGTCAGCGGCGCGGTCCAGGATCCGTCACCGCGGAAGGCCGACCTGTACGACGCGTGATGCGGCTTCCTTCGAAGGGGCGTGCCGGGGTCACCGGCGCGCCCCTTCGGCTCACTCGCCACCGCGCCGAGCGCCACTGCGGGCGCGGGGGGGCTCAGGCGGGCCAGGCGGCGGCGAGCATCGTGCGGGTGTCCGCGAGGAGCTGCGGCAGCACCTTCGTATGCCCGACGACGGGCATGAAGTTGGTGTCGCCGCCCCACCGCGGCACGATGTGCTGGTGGAGATGGGCCGCGATACCCGCACCGGCCTCCACACCCTGGTTCATCCCGATATTGAAGCCGTGCGCGCCGGACGCGGCCCGCAGCGCGGTCATGGCGTGCTTGGTGAAGAGCGCCAGCTCCGCCGTCTCGGCGTCGTCGAGTTCCGTGTAGTCGGCGATATGCCGGAACGGCACCACCATCAGATGCCCGCCGTTGTACGGGTAGAGGTTCAGCACCGCGTAGACCGCCGAGCCGCGGGCGATGATCAGCCCGTCCTCATCGGATTTACCGGGAATATCACAGAACGGGCAGCCGTCGCCCGCCTCGGGTCCGCTCGGCTTGTTCTCGCCCTGGATGTACGCCATCCGGTGCGGCGTCCACAAGCGCTGGAACGCGTCCGGCGTCCCCACCCCGACCTGCTGTTCCGGCTCGTTCGTCATGCTGTGCAGCATATGGCGTGGCCGGTGCGCCGCGTGTCGCCGGGGGCGGTGCCCGCGGTCTTGGCGATGCTGGTGCGGTGAACCCCCCGAGGACCTCCGGCCGCGACGGCGAGCCCCCCGAGCAGCATCCGAACGGCGCAGACGGTACGGACGGCGAGCGGGCCGAGAGCCGCGAGGAGCGGATGTGGCGCTGGCGCCGCCGGACCGAGGTCCCGCTCTTCGTCGCGTCGACGGTGTTCCTCGGCTGCTACGCGGTGCGGATCCTCGACGACGATCTCCCGCAGGGCTGGCGGGACGCGCTGCTCGCGGTCACGTACACGGCGTGGGCGATGTTCGTGGCCGACTTCGCGGTCCGCTGGCGGATCAGCGGCCGCGGCCTCTCCTTCGTCCGGAGGCATCTGCTGGACGCGATCGTGGTGGTGCTGCCACTGCTCCGTCCGCTGCGGATCGTGGAGATCTACGATTCGGTCCAGCACCGCCACGAGCACGCCCGGCTCTCCCTGTACGCGCGGGTGATGTCGTACGCGAGCATGACCGCCGTGCTGCTCGGCTTCGCGGGCGCGCTCACGGTGTACGCGGCCGAACGCGGCGCCCCGGGGGCCACCATCAGGACCTTCGGGGATTCGGTGTGGTGGGCCTGCTCCACGCTGACCACGGTGGGGTACGGGGATGTGACACCGGTGACGCCGAAGGGCCGGACGGTGGCGGCGTTCATGATGGCCGGGGGTCTGGCGCTGCTCGGCGCCGTGACGGGCTCGTTCTCGTCCTGGCTGATCCAGAGGTTCGCGCTCGACGAGGACAGAAGGCCCCCGGGGGGATTCCCCGGGGGCCTCGGCTGAGCGGAGCGCGCGGCGCGGCCGGATCAGACCTGGACGCGGTCCGAGACGACCTGCGCCAGCTTCGCCAGCGCCTGCTCGCGCGGGATGCCGTTCTCCTGGGAGCCGTCGCGGTAGCGGAAGGAGACCGTCCCGGCGTTCATATCGTCGTCACCGACGATGATCATGAAGGGCACCTTGAGCTTCTGGTGGGTCCTGATCTTCTTCTGCATCCGGTCGGACGAGCCGTCGACCTCGACCCGCAGACCGAGCTTCCTGGCATCGGCGGCGAAGGTGTGCAGATAGTCGACGTGCGCGTCGCCGACCGGGATGCCGACGGCCTGTACGGGGGCCAGCCACGGCGGCATCGCGCCCGCGTAGTGCTCCAGCAGCACCGCGAAGAACCGCTCGATGGAACCGAACAGCGCCCGGTGGATCATGACCGGCCGCTGCCGGGAGCCGTCCGGGGACGTGTACTCCAGGTTGAACCGCTCGGGCAGGTTGAAGTCGAGCTGAATCGTCGACATCTGCCAGGTGCGGCCGATGGCGTCCCGGGCCTGGACGGAGATCTTCGGGCCGTAGAAGGCGGCGCCGCCCGGGTCGGGGGTGAGCGGCAGACCCTGCTTCTCGGCGACCCCGCGGAGGACCTCGGTGGCCTCCTCCCAGGTGTCGTCCGAGCCGACGTACTTCTCCGGGTCCTTGGTGGACAGCTCCAGATAGAAGTCGGTCAGACCGTAGTCCCGCAGCAGGTTGAGGACGAAGGTGAGGGTCCGGTCCAGCTCTTCGGCCATCTGCTCGCGGGTGCAGTAGATGTGCGCGTCGTCCTGGGTGAAGCCGCGAGCCCGGGTCAGTCCGTGCACGACGCCCGACTTCTCGTAGCGGTAGACCGTGCCGAACTCGAACAGCCGCAGCGGCAGTTCGCGGTACGAGCGGCCCCGCGCATCGAAGATCAGGTTGTGCATCGGGCAGTTCATGGGCTTGAGGTAGTAGTCCGTACCCCCGTCGAGCTGCATGGGGGGGTACATGCCCTCGGCGTACCAGTCCAGGTGTCCGCTCTTCTCGAAGAGGGCGCCCTTGGTGGCGTGCGGGGTGTAGACGAACTCGTACCCCTCCTCCTCGTGCCGCTTGCGGGAGTAGTCCTCCATGACCCGGCGGACGGTGCCGCCGCGGGGGTGGAAGACGGCGAGGCCGGAGCCGATCTCGTCGGGCACGGAGAACAGGTCCAGCTCGCTGCCGAGCCGGCGGTGGTCGCGCTTCTCGGCCTCGGCGAGGAAGTCGAGATGGGCCTTCAGCTCGTCCTTGGACGGCCAGGCGGTGCCGTAGATCCGCTGGAGCATGGGGTTCTTCTCGCTGCCCCGCCAGTACGCGGCGGCGTTCCGCATCAGCTTGAACGCCGGGATCGCGCGGGTGGTCGGCAGGTGGGGACCGCGGCAGAGGTCCTTCCAGCACAGCTCGCCGGTCTTCGCGTCGAGGTTGTCGTAGATGGTCAGCTCACCGGCGCCGACCTCGACATCGGCGCCGTCGTCGCTGGAGGCGGAGCCCTTGAGCCCGATCAGTTCCAGCTTGTACGGCTCCGCGGCCAGCTCTTCGCGGGCGGCCTCGTCGCTCACCACCCGGCGGGCGAAGCGCTGGCCGCGCTTCTGGATCTCCTGCATCTTCTTCTCGACGGCCTTGAGGTCCTCGGGCGTGAACGGCTTCTCGACATCGAAGTCGTAGTAGAAGCCGTCCTTGACCGGCGGGCCGATGCCGAGCTTGGCCTCGGGGAACAGCTCCTGCACGGCCTGGGCCATCACATGCGCGGTGGAGTGGCGGAGGATGTCGAGACCGTCGGGGGACGAGATCTCCACCGGTTCGACCTGCTCGCCGTCGCCGAGCACATAGGCCAGGTCCTTCAGCTCTCCGCCGACCCTGGCGGCGATCACGGAGCGCTCACCGGCGAAGAGGTCAGCGGCCGTCGTGCCCGTGGTCACCACGCGCTCTTCCCGCTCGGAATCGCGTTGGATGATCACACGGACGTCGGACACCGGTTTCTCCTGACTGACGAGGGGGCGCCACGGCGGACACCGGGCACCACCGAATCGTACCGAGCCGGGGGCGGCCCTCGCGAAACGGATATCGGTGCCCGGCCGGGCACCGCGGCCCCGGCGGGCGGTCCGGCCTGCCCGGGGCATATCCCGGGGGCGGATCGGTGGTCGTCGCCGGGGGGCGCGAGGAGCGACTCGGCAGCCGCCCGGCTCCGGCGCCCTCGGCGGGCGCGCGATGGCGGCGGAGGCGCCGGTGGGACGGTGAATCCGCCGCGGCCCTCCGGCCGGCCGGTCGCCCTGACCGGCACCCGGCCGGATGCGCCTGCCCGGCGATCCGGTGGGCGTCCCCGCCGGCACCGCCCCGGCCCGCGGTCATCGGCACCCGCCCGGATCCGCAGCTCGACCGCGCCGGGGCCGTGCGGTCCCGGACGCCGCACTCCGGCGGCCGTGCCGGTGCCCCGGACCGGGACGGCCTCGACGTACACCTCGGTACGGTCCGTGGCCCGCCGGCAGCCGCCGGCGTCCCGGGCCTCGGCCGGCGCCCGGTAGAGGGCTTCGGCGGGCGCCCGGTCGTCGAAGGTCCGCGCGGTGGGGATCCGTACGGCCGTCCGGCGCCGTCCCGTGGCGGGCCGCCCGGCCGGATGGGTCCGGTAGCGGCAGGGGCGGAGTTCGAGCCGGTCTCGGCCGGCCCGCAGCCGGTCCCCGGGGCGCGGGGCACCGGCTGGGAGAAGGGAGCAGCCCGCCGCGGCGGCGACGGCGTGCGGAGAGCCGATCTGAAGCATTTCCCCGCAGGCGGTGACGGCGAGTGCGCCGCGCGGCGCCGCCGACCGGGCACCGTCGTGGCGCACCGCAGCCCCCGCGGCGCCCGGGACCGCGGAGGAGGGATGCGGGATCACCATGTTCTTCGGCCTTCCGCGAAATTCGTCCGATGTGCCGCTGTTCATGGCGGTCTGTCAGCTTCCGCACCCGCCCTGTGCCTGGTCGCCGTCCTGCGTACACGGCAAACGGTCCGGGTATCACCGATGCGGCAGAGGAAGCGCCATCTGCCGTACACGTGCGAGGAGTTCGGGGATGACGTGCTGGTTCGAGGGCCCGCTGGCCGCTTTCGACACGGAGACCACGGGGGTGGACGCCGAGGAGGACCGGATCGTCTCCGCGGCCCTGGTGGTGCAGGACGCGGCCGGGGCACGCCCCGTGGTGACGCGCTGGCTGGTCAATCCGGGGGTGCCGGTGCCGCGTGCGGCCACCGATGTCCACGGGCTGACCGAGGAGCACGTCCAGCGCAACGGGCGCTGGCCGGCGCCGGTGATGGAGGAGATCGCGCGGGCGCTGGCGGAGCAGTGCGCCGCGGCCCGCCCGCTGGTGGTGATGAACGCGCCGTTCGATCTGACCCTGCTCGACCGCGAACTCCGCCGCCACCGGGCCACGTCGCTCGCCCGCTGCCTGGAGAGCGTGCCGCTGTGCGTGCTCGACCCGCGAGTGCTGGACCGGCAGCTGGACCGCTACCGCAAGGGCCGCCGGACGCTGACGGATCTGTGCGAGCAGTACGAGGTGGTGCTGGACGGGGCGCACGAGGCGGCGGCGGACGCCATGGCGGCCATGGAGGTGTGCCGGGCGGTGGGACGCAGGTTCGCGGCGCGGATGGAGCGGCTTTCGGCGGCGGAGCTGCACGCGTTGCAGGCGGTGTGGCACGCGGCGCAGGCCCGCGGGCTCCAGGCGTGGTTCGCGCGCTCCGGGTCGGCGGAAGCGGTGGATCCGGCGTGGCCGCTCCGCCCCGAACTGCCCGCCGCCGCCTGATATCCGCCGCCCGGAGCCCGGGAGACCGGGGCGCCGGGAATGCGGAAGGCCGGTCCGTCGTCGACGGACCGGCCTTTTCCCGGTGGGCGATACTGGGTTCGAACCAGTGACCTCTTCGGTGTGAACGAAGCGCTCTCCCACTGAGCTAATCGCCCGGGAACGGACTGAACCATACAGGTTTTGGCGGTCCGGCTTCAAATCCGGTGTCCGGCCCGGAGGTAGGCCGTCAGCCCCCGGCGGCCCGCCCGCATCATCAGGGCGTGGTTGGCGCGGAGCAGCGGCCGGCCGGGCCCGGCCAGTCTCCGCAGCAGCGGCCGCCGGACCTCCACCTCCTGCTCGTAGACCACGCGGCTCCCGCGGCACCGCGCCGTGACGGTCCAGCGGGCCCAGCCGTCGAGATCGCCGCGCATCGCGATCTCCAGGATCCCGGCGGCCGGATCGCGGCGCACCGCGTGGGCGGTGAGGTTCAGTTCGTACGGCAGCAGGGACCGGACCCGGACCGTGCCCCGGTCCGCACCGAGCAGGGTCACCGCGCGCACCTGGGGCCACCAGCGGGGGTAGTCGCCGGGCCGGGAGAGCACGGCGAGGACGGCGCCGGGCGGGGCGTCGAGCTGCCAGACGCTGCGGAAGCGGTAGTGGTACCGGAACCGGTCCATGGGTCCAGTCTGGGCCGGAACCCGGGCCGCGGCACGGGGCGGCGCTCCGGGACCGTACTCACCCGGTATCTGAGTACCCGCACCCATGCCGGCCGCTGTGGCCCGGGACACACTCCGGTGCATGACTCCGTCCACACCGCCCCTGCCGCCCGCCGAGGAACTGGCACTCGTCGACCGGGAACTGGCCCGTCTTGAGCACCGGAGGTCGTGGCTGCTGACCCGCCGGGCCTGGCTGCTGTCCATGATCGAAGGCGCTGCCGCGGCACGGGCCCGGGACGCCGCCGGGCCGGTCGCGGCCCCGGGTGGCCGGGACCCGGGCGAGGCCTCGGGGCGGGGCGCCCAGAACGCGCTGCTGCTCCTCGGCGGGGTGCTGCTCTCCGTCGCGGCGGTGGCCTTCACGGTGGTGAGCTGGGGGTCCCTGGGCATCGGTGGGCGGGGTGCCGTGCTGGCGGCCGTGACGGGCGCCGCGCTCGCGGCCCCGGTTGTCCTGCTGCGCCGCGGGCTGGCCTCCACCGCGGAGTCGGTGGCGGCGCTCGGTCTGCTGCTGATGGTGCTCGACGCGTACGCCCTGCGGCAGGTGGGGTTCGGCGGCGGGGACGCCGTCGGGTACGCGGCCGGGGCGGCGGCCGTACTGGCGGCGGTATGGGCCGGGTACGGCAGGCTGCTGCCGGGGCTGGTGCTGCCGGGGCCCGCGGCGGTGGGCGCGGCCCAGTTGCCGCTGCTGCTGTGGGCGGCGGCGGAGCGGGAGCTGCTGGACTGGGCGCTGACAGGGACGGCCGCTTTCGACGTGGCGGTCGCGCTGTGGGTGTCCCGGCGGGCGGTCCGCCGGTTCGCGGCCGGTTGTGCCGCGGTGACGGGTGTCTCGGCGGCGGCCGTGGCGGGCGTCGGCTCCGCGTCGGCGCAGTCTCCCGGCGGCGCGCTCGGCCCGGCCGCGGTCTTCGCGGCGCTCGCGGTGATCGCGCTGTTCGCCGCGGCGCGTTCGGACCGGGCCGCGCTGCCCGCGTCGGCGGCCGCGGGCCTGGCGCTGGTCGCGGGCGCGGGCGGGGTGGTGCGGGAGGTGCTGCCCGCCGGCTGGGGGGTGTCGGCCTATGCGCTGGCCGCCGCGGTACCGGCGGCCGCTGCCGGGCTGCGGCTGCCGCGGGGTACGGTCCGGGGCCTGGGCGCGGCGGCTGCGGGGGTGCTCGGTACGGCGGCCCTGCTGACGCTGCCACTGACGGCGCTGACCCTGGTGGGTCCGGTGACCGCGCTGCCCGGTCTGTGGCGGGGTGCGCCCGGCGATGCCTATGCGGCGCTGGGCGTCGATCTGAGCCCCTCGTTCTTCGCCGCCGCGCCACTGACCCTGCTGCCGGCCGCGGCCGCGGCGGCCGCGGGGGCCCGGTGGGCCCGCACGGCGGCGGGGACGCCGCCGGGTACCCGGCCGGGGCGGGACGCCGTCCGGGCCTGGGCTCCGGGGGCCGCCGCGGGGCTGCTGTGGGCGGCCGTGGTGACGGTTCCGGCTGCCGTACGGATGGGGTACGGGCCGACGGTGGTGTACGGGCTGGTGACAGCGGTGGGGACGCTCGGTTGGGCGGTGCTGAGGCGGGGCGGGACGGTCCCCCTGGTCCTGGGCTGCGGGCTCACGGGGGCGGTGGGCCTCGGCGGGCTGGCGCTGGCCGACCGGACCGCGACCTTCACCGTGCTGGGGGTGCTGGTGGTGGCGCTGGTCGCGGCGGCCGTGGCGACCCGCGCCGGGGAGGCCGTACGGGCTGTGCTCGCCGTCGCAGCGGCCGGGTTCGGGAGCTGGCTGCTGATGGCCGTGTCCCGGGCGGCGGCGCTGACGGCTGCCGAGGCCGGGCTGCTGCTGATGGCCGTGCCCGCGGTGGCGTGCGGGGTGGCTGCGGCAGCCGCCCGGCGGCCGCGGTCCGGGGTCCCGGAGGACGAGGGTGCGACGCCCGGCCCCCTGGCGGTGGCGCTGGAGACCACGGCGGCGGTCGTGGGCGCGGTGGCCGTGCTGCTGGCCTCGGGGGACCTGCCGATGACCTCCGTGCTGCTGGGGCTCGCGGGGGTGATCGCCGCGGCGACGGCGCTGCGCCCCGGGAGGCGCCGGCCGGCCGGGGCCACAGCCGCCGCGCTGTTCGTGCTGGCCGCCTGGGCGCGGCTGGCGGCCTGGGAGGTCACCGTTCCCGAGGCGTACAGCCTGCCCGTTTCGGTGCCCGCCCTCGCCGTGGGTGTCCTGCATCGGCGCCGGGTCCCGGGGACCTCGTCCTGGGCGGCGTACGGCCCCGGGCTGGCCGCGACCCTGGTGCCGAGCCTCACCGCATCCCTGGGCGACCCCGGCTGGCTCCGGCCGCTGCTGCTGGGCGGGGCCGCCCTCGCGCTCACCCTCCACGGCGCCCGGGCCCGGCTCCAGGCCCCGCTGGTCCTCGGCGGTACCGTCCTGGCGCTTGTGGCGCTGCACGAGCTGGCCCCGTACGTGGTGCAGATGGTGGGCGTCCTGCCGCGCTGGCTGCCCCCGGCGCTCGCGGGCCTGCTGCTGCTGACCGTCGGCGCCACCTACGAGCAGCGCCTGCGGGATGCCCGCAGACTGCGCGACAGCGTCCACCGGATGCGCTAGTGCTGTGACCGGCAGGGTTCACCGGCCCGCGACAAACCTTTCCGGCCACAGCACTGGACAGCCGGGGCCGGGCGGGTCCCGGTACGCAGACGGCCGGGGCCGGTCCGTATGGTGGCGGACCGGCCCCGGCCGGTGTGTGGGCGATACTGGGATCGAACCAGTGACCTCTTCGGTGTGAACGAAGCGCTCTCCCGCTGAGCTAATCGCCCGGGAACGCGCCGCCAACATTACCCCATGTCAGCGGGGTTCCCGACCAGCTCGAAGATCACTGCTGGGGGATCTTCCACGGCATGGTGAGGCCGAACTTCCAGAGGTACACCGCGGCCAGTGCGGTACAGATGACCACTCCGATCGTGGTGATGATGAGGTTCCGCCGCCGCACCCGCGGGTCGAGCGCCCGCTGTGCCGCCTCGCTGACCTTCCGCTTGGTCCAGCGGAGCACCAGCTGGGCCCAGACGAACTCGGTCGCCCAGATGGCCATACCGGCGAAGATCACAACCCAGCCGGGGCCGGGCAGGACCAGCATCGCGACACCCGCGCCGACCACCGCGAGGCCCACCAGGAACACGCCGACCTGCCAGCTCAGATGCAGCGCCCGGGACCGCTTGATGAAGGCCGGGGCCTTCGATCCCAGCTCCTGATCGGACTTCTTGTCCCCTTCTGCAGCGTCCCCCGCAGCGTCCGTCCCCGGACCGGGGCCGCTGCCGGCGGCCCCCGCCGCCGCTGCCCCCGTCACGGAAGCCGAGTCCTGAGTCACCAGGGCCTCCCCCCGCTCGCTCTCCGTTTTCATGCACTCAAACGTACCGGATCGCCTCCCGTTCACCGGATCGGACGTATAACGCAAAGTAATGCAGGGCCGTACGAGCGACATGAAGGATCACAAAACGGTCAGAGGGGTTTACAACGACACCGTAGGTGGCATGTCGATTTCGCCGACGTGCGAATCCCCGAGCGCACACTGAGCGAAAGGCCATGGCGCTTATGAACACCACGGTCAGCTGCGAGCTGCACCTGCGCCTCGTTGTATCCAGCGAGTCATCACTGCCTGTACCCGCGGGCCTGCGGTATGACACGGCCGATCCCTACGCCGTGCACGCCACCTTCCACACCGGAGCCGAGGAGACGGTCGAATGGGTCTTCGCCCGCGACCTTCTCGCCGAAGGACTGCACCGGCCGACCGGCACGGGTGACGTCCGGGTCTGGCCGTCGCGCAGTCACGGTCAGGGCGTCGTCTGCATCGCGCTCAGCTCCCCGGAGGGGGAAGCGCTGCTGGAGGCCCCGGCCCGGGCCCTGGAATCCTTCCTGAAGCGGACCGACGCTGCGGTGCCACCGGGCACCGAGCATCGCCACTTCGACCTCGACACGGAGCTGTCGCACATCCTGGCCGAGAGCTGAGGCAGTCCGAGAGCCGCCCGGCGCCGTCCTACTCGGGGAGACGGCGCCGTGCGCACCCCCGCATACCGCTCGCACCGGTGCCGTCATCGCGCTTCCCGCGCGATGACGGCACCGGTGTTTTCGGGGGCGAGCCGCTAGAGTCGGCGGGATTCGGCGGGCACCGGCCCGCGGCCGGCCATGGAGTGCATCGTGCTCATCCCTCACGACACCAGATTCGCCCTCGACATGGTGGTCGATCTGGTGAACACGGCGCCGCAGGACGGACAGGACCAGGGCGACGGGCTGCCGGACGTGGCCGCCCTGGACACTTTCGTCGGGGCCCACTCCATCAGCGACGTCGGCGAGCTGGGCGTACGGGATCTGGAGGCGGTCCGGCAGGTACGGGAGCGGTTCGCCGAGATCTTCGCCGCCTCGGACCGCCGGCGGGCCGCGGAACTGGTCAACGAGCTGGTCGCAGCCGCGGGCACCACCCCGCAGCTCACCGACCACGACGGCTACGACTGGCATGTCCACTACTTCGCACCGGGCGCCTCGGTCGGCGATCACCTCGCGGCGGACGGCGGGATGGCGCTGGCGTTCATCGTCGTCGCGGGCGAGCAGGAGCGGCTGCGCCGCTGCGAGGCACCGGACTGCGGCCGGGCCTTCGTCGATCTCTCCCGCAACCGCTCCCGCCGCTACTGCGACAGCCGCACCTGCGGCAACCGGCTCCATGTGGCCGCCTACCGCGCCCGCCGCAAGGAGGCGGCGAGCTGAGCCGTACCGGACACCCACCGGACCCGGACACCCACCGGACTCCGGGCGTCGACGGCCGGACCGCTCCCGCGGGGGAACGGCGCTCACAACAGGAACAGATCATGGACGGCGGCCATGAGGAGCAGCACGCCGATCACGGTCAGGAAGATCATCAGCGGTGGCTGGGAGAGCGCGAAGAGACAGCCCCGGGGCTCCTGCGGCTGCTGCGGCTCTGGTGCGGGTACCGGGTTCACGCCCCGGGAGGTATCGAGCATCTCGGGGTGATGATGACGCAGAGCACGGCCCTGTGATCACCCAATACCCATATGGAGGGCGGGAGTTCGTCACATCCCGCCGGCCGTCTCACCCACTGAGAAGTTCCGACCGGGCAGTACAGAAATCCGGCGGGACACCCCGCGGGCCGGGCCCGGGTACGCGGCCCGCGGCACTGCCCCTGTGCCGTATCCGGATGCCGCGCCCGGACGCCGTGGTCAGATGCCGTGCTTCTTCAGGATCGCCTCGATATCGCTGAAGTCGTCCCCCGCGCCGCCGGCCGCCTGCTTCCGGCCCTTGGGCTGCGACTGCGGCGAGGCCGCCGGACGGGCGGGCTCCGCCGGGCGGCCGCCGCCCAGCGAGGGCGCCGAAGCGGTGGGGGCCACGGCGCCGCTGCGGGCCGCCGCCTTCGCGGCCCGGCGCTCCTTGCGCCCGGGGATGCCCTTGCGCTTCTCCACCGCCCGGATCCCCAGGAACATCGCCCAGGCGCCGCCGAGCAGCCCGAAACCGAGCCACGCCGTCGGACTGAAGGCGGTGTCGACCGCCCAGCCCACGGCGCCGGTGAGCACCAGGCCCAGCGGGATCAGGGAGTACGCGGCGATCCTGGCGGCGGCCAGGAACCGCTTGCGGTACGCCGTGACCGCGGCGATGCCCAGGCCCGCTGCGGACACCGCGGAACATACGGTCTCGGCAATCATCCGGCTCCTCCTGCAGGTGCGGTGTTTCGGTGGGCGCATTGCGGTACGTCCCCATCCATCCTGCACCGCCGAGGGGTCCGGGTGCCACGGGGGTGGTGCCCTCTCAGGGGGATCTAGGGGCTGTGTTCATCCCCAGGTGCCGGTCCCGGCGCCGGTACCGGCGGGCCGGGCTGGGAGACTCACCGTATGAACGACTCCACTCCGCCCCCCGGATCCGCACCCTCCGTCGCCGTTCTCGACGTCTGGTGCGAACTCCAGTGCCCCGACTGCCGGACCGCCCTCACCGATCTGCGGGCCCTCGGCGAACGCTACGGCGACCGGCTGGAGATCAGGACCCGGCACTTCCCGCTGGAGAAGCACAAGTACGCGTTCGCCGCGGCGCAGGCCGCCGAGGAGGCCGCGGCCCAGGGCGCGGAGCAGCGCTATATCGAGGCTGTACTCGACGGGGTGGCGGAGCTGGAGCGCCGGGGCGAGGACTTCCTGGTGGCGACGGCCCGTGAACTGGGTCTCGACGCCGACGAGTTCGAGATCGCCCTGATCGACGGCCGGCATATCCTCATCGTCGACGCCGATCACGCGGAGGGCAAGGCGATCGGCGTCACCGGCACTCCCACCTATGTCATCGGCGGCGAGCGCCTCGACGGCGGCAAGAGCCAGGAGGGCCTGCGGGCCAGGATCGAGGAGATCGCCGACCGGCTGCTGGCCGGGGAGGCGTCCGCGTAGCGCCGCAACCGCGGACGGCGGCTTCCGGCCTCGGCGGGCGGACCGCCGGGCCGCCGGGCCGGATCCGTCCCGTCACAGCAGGGTCTTCCGCCAGTGGACCAGGGTCGTGCGGTAGCCGAGGGCGGAGGCCAGCCGCAGGGCGGCGTCGTCGTCCGCGGGGACGGACAGCAGGAGCCGCCGGGCCCCGGCCGCCAGGGCCGAGCCCTCGGCATGGCGGATCAGGGCCCGCCCGTACCCCCGGCCGCGCCACGGCTCTCCGATGCCCACGGTCACGAGTCGCATGCTCTCCCCGTCCGCCATCAGCTTGTACCAGCCGACTGCCGTATCCCCGTCGAGCAGGTCGTAGCCGCCTTGCGGGCGCTCCGGCCGGACCGTGAGGCCCTCGGGCAGGGCGGGCGGAGGCACGGCGAGGATCTTCTCAAGAACCCGGCCGGCGGGGGCGTAGCCGACGGCCAGCACCAGTCTGGTCGCTGCCCGGGCCGTGGGGGCCACGGACATCCTGATCACGTCGCAGCCCCAGCTGCGCAGTACCTCCTCGGCGGCGAGCACGGCCACCGTCGCCCTCCCCCGGTGGCGCTCGGCCGGCTCGACGAAGAGCGACAGGATCGTTCCGGTCCGGTGTCCCGGCGGGGGCCCGGTCTCGATTTCGAGGCCGCCGACCCGGCGGCCGTTGACGCAGATGTCGTAGCCGCGCGAGGACTCGGGGCCGGTTCTGTCCGGCCCGGCCGGCCGCAAGGTGGTCGTCATCCGGGTGTTCTACCCAGGGGGAGGCCCGTGTCACCGTACCGCGCCCGGCGGGGGTCCCTGCGTCAGCGCAGCCCGGGATCGGGGTCGGCGGCGGCACGCTCGTCGAAGACCGTCATGGCCTTCGCGGTCACCGGTCCCGGCGCCTCGCCGAGCGCCCGGCCGTCGATCCGGTGCACGGCCTGGACGTCCCGCAGGCTGGAGGTCAGGAAGATCTCGTCGGCGCGCCGGAGCACGTCGAAGGGCAGCTCGGTCTCGACCGCCCCGGTCCACTCCACGGTCAGTGCGCGGGTGATCCCGGCGAGGCAGCCCGAGGAGAGGGGCGGGGTGAGCAGCTCCCCTTCGACGACGACGAAGACATTGGAGCCGGTGCCTTCGCAGAGCGCGCCCACGGTGTTGGCGAGGAGCGCCTCGGATGCGCCCCGCTCCGCGGCGCGGGCGAGAGCGACCACGTTCTCCGCGTACGAGGTGGTCTTCAGCCCGGCGACCGCGCCGCGCTCGTTGCGCACCCAGGGGACGGTGACCGCGGCGGTGGTGTCGGGGCGGCGCGCCTCCGCGGAGCCGAGGGCGACGACCAGGGTCGGGCCCGCGGTGCCGCGGTCGGAGCCGAGCGGGGAGAGACCGCCGGTGTAGGTGATGCGCAGCCGTCCGAGAGGTACGGGGTCGGCGCCGAGGAGGACGTCGCAGGCCCGGCGGATCTCGTCGAGGTCGGGATCGGGCAGCCCGAGGCCGCGGGCGGAGCGGGTGAGCCGTTCGAGATGGAGGGTGAGAGCGAAGGGCCGTCCGGCCACGGCCTTGACGGTCTCGAAGACGCCGTCGCCGACGGTGAGCCCGTGGTCGAGCACGGACACCCGGGCCTCCTCGGCGTCCTTCGGACCGCCGTCCACCCAGAGCTTCATCTCACTGTTCCTTCCGCACTCGTCGCGGCCGCCGTCTCACTCGCCGGCCGTCCGGCGGCCGGCGTCCTTCCGCCGGAGCCTGCCGGGGCCGACGCTATCGCGAGCAGCCGGTGGGCCTTCAGTTCGGTCTCCGCCCACTCCCGTTCGGGGTCCGAGCCCCAGGTGATCCCGGCGCCGGTACCGAACCGCAGCAGGGGGCGGCCGGGCTCGGTCCGGTCCACCCAGAAGGTGCGGATGCCGACGGCCAGCTCGCCCCGGTGGCGGTCGGCGTCGACCCAGCCGATACCGCCGCAGTACGGACCGCGGGGGGCGGTCTCCAGCGCCTCGATGATCCGCAGGGCGCTGGACTTGGGCGCGCCGGTGACCGAACCGGGCGGGAAGGTGGCGCCGAGGAGGTCCCGCCAGGTTCCGCCGGGCCGCAGTTCGCCGCGGACGGTCGACACCAGATGGACCAGGCCCGGATGGGGTTCGACGGCGCACAGCTCGGGCACCGTGACCGTGCCGGTGGCGCAGACCCGGCCCAGGTCGTTGCGGACCAGGTCGACGATCATCACGTTCTCGGCGTGGTCCTTCTCCAGCAGATCGGCCGCGGTCCGGCCGGTGCCCTTGATGGGGCCCGACTCCACCGTGCCACCGGTACGCCGCAGATACAGCTCGGGCGACGCGGTGGCGATCTCCACCCCGTGACCGGGCAGCCGAATCGTTCCGGCGTAGGGGGCGGGGTTGCCGCGGGCGAGGAGTGCGCCGAGGGCGTCGATATCGGCGGGTGGTCCGCCGGACTCCGGCAGCGGCGCGGAGAGCACCCGGCAGAGATTGGCCTGGTAGACCTCGCCCGCCGCGATGTGCTCGCGGATCCGGGCGACGCCCGCGGTGTAGGCGGCACGGTCCAGGGAGGAGGTCCAGTCACCGGCGGCCGGGCCGTGCCACGCTCCGGGGACGGGTGCGGGCACCGGCCCGGTGCGGACCTCTGCGAACCGGGCGCAGGTGATCCGGCCCTCGAAGTCGGCGGCGACGGCCCAGAAGCCTTCGGAGTCGAGAGCCCCGGGGTCGTGGGTGACGTCCCGCAGTCCGGTGGCGATCAGATGCCCGAAGCGGGCGAGCGGAGGGTGGTGGTGCACGGTTCGAGTCTATGACCGGGGCGGATGCCGTCCCGATGGAAGGGGCGGGACGCCCGGTACCGGGCTCCCCCGCGGACTCCGGCGGCGGTCGCAGTGGTCCCGGAGCGGCCCCCGGGACCACTGCGGGACGCGCATACGTCAGCACGCTGCGGAAACGCGTTTTTGTGCTGGCCCCGGAATCCGCTAGAGTTCAACACGTCGCCGGGACGCGGAAGCGGGCCGGAAACGACAAGCGGACGTGGCTCAGTTGGTAGAGCATCACCTTGCCAAGGTGAGGGTCGCGAGTTCGAATCTCGTCGTCCGCTCGACGTGGGGGATCTTCCCGAACCCCCGCACTCCGGGTGGAGTGGCCGAGAGGCGAGGCAACGGCCTGCAAAGCCGTCTACACGGGTTCAAATCCCGTCTCCACCTCCAAGGACGATTAGCTCAGCGGGAGAGCGCTTCCCTGACACGGAAGAGGTCACTGGTTCAATCCCAGTATCGTCCACCAGGATCCTGCCGGATCCCCCGCGCGATTAGCTCAGCGGGAGAGCGCTTCCCTGACACGGAAGAGGTCACTGGTTCAATCCCAGTATCGCGCACGCAGTGCACTGCCCTCCGCGGGATGCGTCCCGTGGTCGGTTCCCGCGCGATTAGCTCAGCGGGAGAGCGCTTCCCTGACACGGAAGAGGTCACTGGTTCAATCCCAGTATCGCGCACAGGTCCGGAGCCCCGGCCGCCTTCTCGGCGGCCGGGGCTCCGTCGTTCTGTCCGCGCAGAGTGCGCCGGCGGATGGTGTGGCTTACGGGATCGGGAGTCGCCGCGGACCGGGAGTTGCCGCGGTCAGGAGGAGAAGAGCATCCGGCCGAAGCCCCGCTGGCGGCCGTGGTGGCCGTGGTGCCCGTGGCTCTGGTGGCCCCCGTGGTGCGGGGCGCCCCAGGCGGGTCCCTGCGGCGGAGGGTAGGCGGCGGGCGGGGCGGGCGGCGGCGCCTGCTGGGTCCACTGGGATTCCAGGCGGGTGAGGGCCTCCAGCTCGCCGTAGTCCAGGAATATCCCCCGGCAGCCGCTGCACTGTTCGATCTGGACGCCGTTCCGGTTGTACGTGTGCATCATCGCGTGGCACTTGGGGCACTGCATCGTCGGGCTCAGCTCCTCGCCTGTCGTTCCGTGCAGGCCGGTTGGGGTGCCCGGCCGCAGCAGCACCCTACTTCGGGGCCCCGGCCGGGGACGAGGAGTGTGCGGCGGGCTCCGGGGGCAGGCCGGCGATCCGGGCGCAGGCGTCGAGGACGGCCGTCTCGGTCTCGTCGGGTGCCCGGTCCTCCCGGGCCGCCCGCGCCAGGGCGAGCGCGGCGCCCTGCACGGTCAGCGCGCGGGCCGGCACATCCAGCGCGGCCCAGGGGTCGGCCGGATCGGCGGCCGGTCCCCCGGCGGCGAAGTAGGCGCCGGTGAACCGCTGCCAGACCGCGGGTGCGAGGAGTCCGGCGGCGAACCAGGCCGCGGGGCGGGCCAGGTCCCAGGCCCGCTCGCCGAGCCCGAGGTCGTCGATGTCGATCAGCAGCCAGGGCCCGTCGGGCGCGGGGTGCCGGACGAGCTGGCCGAGGTGGAGATCGCCGTGGCAGAGGCCGACGGGTCCGCCGGGCGGAGCGGCGGCCGGGGTCTCGCCCCGGGCCCAGGCCGGGAGCCGGTGCCAGGCCCGCTCCACGTCCCGGCCGGCGGGGTGCCGGGACTCCCGCCGCATCCGGGCCATCGCGCGGGCGGCCTTCAGGGGCCCGCGCATCACGGGGGGCGCCTGCCCCCGGGACGGCGCGGGCCGGTGCCCGTCCACCGGGAACCGGTGGAGCGCGGCCAGCAGGACGGCGGTCTCCTCCCAGGGCGCGGCGGCGGGGTCGGCCGGGTCGACGGGTATGCCGTGGGGCCAGACCGTGACCGGGCGGCCGGAGGGCTCCCGTACCTCCGGCGGCAGCGGCAGCGGTGCCAGCAGGATTCCGCTCAGCCGGGGGTCGGCGGCGAGGGCGAGCCGGCCGCGGTGGGCGGCGGGCTCGGTGGATGGGTCATGGGCCTTGGCGACTGCCGGGCCGTGCCGGACGACGGTTCCGTCGCGGCGGTCCGCGAGAACCTCCGGGCCATCGGCACAGCCCCGGCAGTCCGGGGGCGGCACGGCCCCGGTCCCCGCATGGGCCGCCGCCCGCGCGGCGCGGGCGAGGGTGTCGACGACGGCAGTGCTCACGTTCCCCCCGGATGCGGTACGGCTCGGTGCGAGGGTACGCGGCGGAGCGGGGCGGCCCGCGGGCCGGGGCCCGGCCGTGCCCGGCCGGAGCAGCGGAGACGGATCCGGTCCCGTGCGGTGATTCCGTACGGAGGGAGGCTGCCGGGCCCGGCCCCGTATCGGACGAAGGAAGCGGGCCCGGCCCCGTACCCGTACCGGAAAACGCGGAGGCCGGTCAGCTCCCCAGCCAACCGGCCACCACTGCCGTCCGCCGCACCCCCGTCCCCACGGGGTTATGGCCGGATGTCCCCGACCCGGACCGCTCTTCCGGGCCCGGGGCGCCGCTCAGCGCCCCAGCATCACGCCCACGGACGACGCTTGTGTCACTACTGCCTCCCAGCCACCGATGACATAGAGCAGCAGTGCCGCCAGGGGAAGAACCATGGCCGTGGCCACCAGCGGGTGGCGCTGACCGGGCCGCCGGCCGCCGAACGCGGCGGCTGCCCTGCGTTCCTGCGTGCGGATCACGGTCCGCGTTGCCGTGTCGGCCATGGTTCCTCTCCTGTCGTGGTCGAAACAGCGGCGGGTGTCCGACCTCGGGGGACGAGTACTGCACCCGCCGCTTGACCTCAACACTAGATTTCCGGCGGAGGCCGAACGTCATGCCCGCGTACCTATTGGCGGGCCTCCGAGAGGATGAGCCGGGCCTCCCCCGTGTACTCCCCAGGGTGGAGAAGCCGGCTCGGGTCTGAGGGGTTTCCCTGAGGGGACGCTCCACGGCGCCGTCCCGCGGAACGGGCTGCTCCACCAGTGCGAGCACCGGGTTGGCCGGGAAACGGGCCGTCCGCACCACGGCCCCGGTACGGGTGACTTCGCTCACTTCGACCACCCCCCTGCGGACGGCGGTCTCCACCCGGCGGCCTGCCCGGCTTGCCACGACTTCGTACGTCCGCGCGCTGTCCCCCGCATCGGCCACGGTCTCCGCGCGATCACCCTGCACCGATCCAACTCCCCCTCCGGTGACGGTCGGTTGAGACGGCACGCGGCCCGGAGGAGCCGGACCCCGCGCTCCCTGACCTCTGGTCAATTCTCCCGTCCGGCACTGACAATCGGTCCTCCCGAGAGGGCGCGGCCTATGAGCGCACCGGGGCGGCGGTACGTAAGCTGTGCCACGTCGAAACGGACGATCGGACACCACCGGTCGCGGCCGTCCGGGAACGGGCCGGCCGGAACAAGCGAGTGGGGCCTCCCACCGAGAGACACGGGGTGGGGACTCCCCACCGTAGGCAGGGGACGGACGATGGCGATGATGCGGCTCCGGCGCGAGGACCCGCGTGTCGTCGGCTCGTTCCGTATTCACCGGCGGCTCGGCGCGGGCGGGATGGGCGTCGTCTATCTGGGTTCGGACCGGCGCGGCCAGCGGGTGGCGCTGAAGGTGATCCGTCCCGATCTGGCGGAGGACCAGGAGTTCCGGTCGCGGTTCGCCCGGGAGGTATCGGCGGCCCGGCGGATCCGGGGCGGCTGCACGGCCCGGCTGGTGGCGGCCGATCTGGAGGCCGAGCGGCCGTGGTTCGCCACCCAGTACGTGCCGGGGCCCTCACTGCACGACAAGGTGAACGAGGACGGGGTGCTTCCGGCCGCCGAGGTGGCCGCGATCGGCGCCGCGCTCTCCGAGGGGCTGGTCGCCGTCCATGAGGCCGGGGTCGTGCACCGCGACCTCAAACCGTCGAACATCCTGCTCTCGCCCAAGGGCCCGCGCATCATCGACTTCGGTATCGCGTGGGCCACCGGTGCCTCCACCCTCACCCATGTCGGTACGGCCGTGGGCTCCCCCGGCTTCCTCGCCCCCGAGCAGGTGCGCGGGGTCGCCGTCACCGCGGCGACCGACGTCTTCGCGCTCGGTGCCACCCTCGCCTACGCGGCGACCGCCGACTCCCCCTTCGGGCACGGCGGCTCCGAGGTGATGCTCTACCGGGTGGTGCACGAGGAGCCGCAGCTGCACGGGGTCCCGGACGCGCTCGCCCCGCTGCTGCGGGCCTGTCTGGCGAAGGATCCGCTGGAGCGTCCCAGCACCCTCCAGCTCTCGATGCGGCTGAAGGAGATCGCCGCCCGGGAGGCCCAGGGCCCGGCGGAGGGACGGCTCCCGGTGTCCCGGGAGCGGATCGACACACTCCGTACGGGGCAGCCGCCACGCCATCCGCAGCGCACGGAGAAGCTGGACCGTACGGAGCGGCTGGAGCGCTCCGACCGGCCCGAGCGCGATCCTCGCGACCGCCGGACCGGTGCGGGGCCGCGCTCGCAGGCTCCGCGTACCGGCGGTTCCGCCCGCCCCGTGCCCTCCCGCGGTGGCGCCCCCTCGCGTACCCAGGGCCGTCCGACCGGGCGGCAGGGGGTGCGCACCACCTCCACGGGCCGCCGCCCGGCGAACCCCCGGCTGCTGCGGCAGCGGATCGTGGTCTTCTTCGTGGTGACGCTGATCGTGGCGCTGGGCATCGCGGCGGCCCAGCAGCTCTGAGACCTGTGCACCGCCTCCGGGACCTGTTCCCGGCTCGGGGATCTGTTCCCGGCTCGGGGACCTGTTCCCGGCTCGGGGACCTGTTCCCGGCTCGGGGACCTGTTCCCGGCTCCGGGACCTGTTCCCGGCTCCGGGACCTGTTCCCGGCTCCGGGATCTGTTGTCCCGGCCGGGCCCGGCGCTTCCCGCCGCCCGTGACGCAGCAATGACGCGGCGGTCACACTCGGACCAGGCACCGGGGCAGAAAGAAAGGCAAGGAGTTCCTCCTCCTCGCCACTCTTAACCTATAGCGCACCGGGGGGCTTGCGGCAAGGCCCCTGTCGTGGCGCAGAATCACCTCCTCAGGCCGGAACCTGCGGAAACGGGAGATTCACGAAGTATGTGCGCTGTTGTCGATCCATCGGTCGCGGACCGTCCGACCTCGCCGGAGCGACCCCTGATCGGAGCCGATGTCATGAATCCCCCGACCGCCGCCACCAGCCCCTTCGAGCTGTCCGGCCCGCTCGCCGCCAAGGCCGGCCCGGCGCTGATCGCCGATGACGAGCGGCACTTCGCGGCCGTCGGCCGGAGCCTCGCGGAGGCGATCGCCGAACTGTCGGAGCGTCTCGACGCCGAACTCCGCTCGCCCGGCGGCGCCGGCCGGGCGGCGATGGACCGCGATACCCGGATCCACCAGTTGACGGCCAGGCTCCGGGCCCTGCGCCGCTTCGGCCTCGACCTCTGCCTCGGACGGATCGTCCACGCCGACGGCAGTGAGCCCGTGTACATCGGACGGCTCGGTCTCACCGACGCCTCCGGGCGGCGGCTGCTGGTCGACTGGCGCTCCCCCGCCGCCGAACCGTTCTTCGGGGCGACCCATGCCGATCCGATGGGTCTGGCGAGCCGCCGCCGCTACCGGTGGACCCGCGGCCGGATCGGTGACTACTGGGACGAGGTGTTCACCCCCGAGGGGCTGGAGGGGCATGCCGCCCTCGACGACCAGTCCGCGTTCATCGCCGGTCTCGGCGGCGCCCGCTCGGCTCGGATGCGGGATGTCCTCGGCACCATCCAGTCCGACCAGGACGCCGTCATCCGGGCGGGATCCCGCGGTGCCCTGGTGGTCGACGGCGGGCCGGGGACGGGGAAGACCGTCGTCGCGCTGCACCGCTCCGCGTACCTCCTCTACTCGGACCCCCGTCTCGGGCACCGCCGCGGCGGCGTCCTGTTCGTCGGCCCGCACCAGCCCTATCTGAACTACGTCGCCGACGTCCTGCCCGGTCTGGGCGAGGAGGGCGTACTGACGTGCACCCTGCGGGACCTCGTTCCCGAGGGTCCGGGGGCGGTGCCGGAGACCGATCCGGAGGTCGCCCGGCTGAAGTCCGCCACGGATCTCGTGCGGGCGGTCGAGAAGGCGGTCCGGTTCTACGAGGAGCCTCCCATCGAGGGGCTGGCCGTCCGGACCGACTGGGGCGTGGTCCGGGTCACGGCCGACGACTGGGCGGAGGCCTTCGACGCGCCGGGGCCGGGAGCGCCGCACAACGAGTCGCGTGAACTCGTCCGGGCGGAGCTGTTCACCATCCTGCTGGACAAGCTCGGCAACGAGGACGTACCGCCCGAAAGGTTCCGGGCCGCCCTGCGGCACGACAGGGCACTGAACGGGGCGCTGGACCGCGCCTGGCCGCTGCTGGACGCCGCCGACCTGGTCGGGGACCTCTGGACCGTACCCGCCTATCTGCGGCTGTGCGCCCCCTGGCTGGGGCCGGACGACGTACGCCGGCTCCAGCGGGCCGACCCCCGGGCCTGGACGGTGTCCGATCTGCCGATCCTGGACGCGGCCCGGCAGCGGCTCGGGGATCCGAAGGCGGCCCTGCGCGGCCGTCGGCGCGAGGCCGCCGTCGCCGCCGAACGCGATCGGATGGCCGCCGTCATCAACAGCGTGGTGCGGGCGGACGACGACGGCGAGGGGGCGGTGACGATGCTGCTGGGGCAGGACCTCCAGGACAGTCTGATCGACGGGTCCGTACCGTCGGCCGCGGTCCGGGACCGGCTGGCCGGGCCGTTCGCGCATATCGTCGTGGACGAGGCGCAGGAGCTGACCGACGCGGAGTGGCAGATGCTGCTGCTGCGCTGCCCGTCCCGCAGTTTCACGATCGTCGGGGACCGGGCCCAGGCCCGGCACGGGTTCACGGAGCCGTGGGAGGAGCGGCTGCGCCGGATCGGTTTCCACCGGATCGAGGTGGCGGCGCTCACCATCAACTACCGGACTCCGGCCGAGGTCATGGCGGAGGCCGAGCAGGTGATCCGGACCGTACTGCCGGATGCGAATGTGCCGGTCTCCGTCCGCAGCGGCGAGGTGCCCGTGGTGCACGGATCGGTCGCGGAGCGCGATACGGTCCTCGGCGCGTGGCTCGCCGCGCGCCGCGAGGGAACGGCCTGCGTCATCGGCGACCCCTCGTTCCGGGAGACCTCCCGGGTGCGGTCGCTGACCCCGGAGCTGGCGAAGGGGCTGGAGTTCGATCTGGTCGTCCTCGTCGACCCGGATGCGTTCGGGGGCGGTATCGAGGGGGCCGTCGACCGATATGTCGCGATGACCCGGGCGACCCGGCAACTCGTCGTCCTCACCCGCGACTGACCGGAACGGCCCGGCAGTTCGTCCTCCTCAACCGCGACGGGGCGGGACCGCCCGGCGACTCGTCGCTCCCTGCGGATGACCCGGGCCGGGCGGCGGGGACACCGCCGCCCGGTCGCCGCGGGGCGCTCTCAGAGTCCGGGGCGGCCCGTGGCGACGGCGTAGAAGGCGACGGCCGCCGCGGCGCCCACATTGAGGGAGTCCACGCCGTGGGCCATCGGGATGCGCACCCATTCGTCCGCCGCGACCAGCGCCGGGGTGGAGAGCCCGTCGCCCTCCGCGCCGAGCATCAGCGCCACCCGGTCGATCCGGTGCGGCGCGGTCTCGTCGATGGAGGTGGCCTTCTCGTCGGGGGTGAGGGCGAGCAGGGTGAACCCGGCCTCCCGTACCGTCTCCAGGCCCCGGGGCCAGGTGTCGAGGCGGGCGTACGGGACGGAGAACACCGCACCCATGGATACCTTCACCGACCTGCGGTACAGGGGGTCCGCGCAGTCCGGGGAGAGCAGTACGGCGTCCATGCCGAGGGCGGCAGCGCTGCGGAAGATCGCCCCGATGTTGGTGTGGTCGTTCACGGATTCCATGACGACGACCTTGCGGGCGCCCGCGAGCAGTTCGGCGGCCGGGGGCAGCGGTTTGCGCTGCATGGAGGCGAGCGCGCCGCGGTGGACGTGGTAGCCGGTGACGCGCTCCGCCAGCTCGGGGCTGACCGCGTACACGGGCGCGGGGATCTCGTCGATGACGTCCTTCATGACGTCGACCCACTTGGCCGACAGCAGCATCGACCGCATCGCGTAACCGGCGTCCTTCGCCCGCCGGATGACCTTCTCGCCCTCGGCAATGAACAGGCCCTCGGCGGGTTCGCGGCGGCGGCGGAGTTCGACGTCCGTGAGTCCGGTGTAGTCGCTCAGGCGGGGGTCGTCGGGGTCTTCGACGGTGATGAGATCAGCCACAGGGTGATACTGCCTTCTCCAGGGAGGGGTGCCAACGCCTGGACAGGGGTCGGGTTACTGAAGGTTAACCGGCGGGGTCGCGGCCGGGTGGCCGCCGACGGCGACGACCTCCCCGACCACGATCACCGCGGGCGGCCGGACGTCCTCGGCGGCGACGGTCTCGGCGACGGTCGACAGGGTGGCATCGACGCGGCGCTGGGCGGCCGTGGTGCCCTCCTGGACGAGGGCGACGGGTGTGGCGCCGTCCCGGCCGTGGTCCATCAGGGTCCGGGCGATCGCACCTATCTTGTCGACGCCCATCAGGATCACCAGGGTGCCGCGGAGCCGGGCGAGGGCCACCCAGTCGACCAGGGACCGCTCGTCGTCGGGGGCGACATGCCCGCTGACCACGGTGAACTCATGGGCGACCCCGCGGTGGGTGACCGGGATCCCGGCCGCGCCCGGAACGCTGATGGAGCTGGAGATACCGGGCACGACCGTGCACGCGATGCCCGCCGCGGCCAGCGCCTCGGCCTCTTCCATGCCCCGGCCGAAGACGAAGGGGTCGCCGCCCTTGAGCCGTACGACCGCCTTGCCCGCCTTGGCGTGTTCGATCAGGGCCTGGTTGATGGCCTCCTGGGCCATGAACCGGCCGTACGGGATCTTCGCCGCGTCGATCACCTCGACGTGCGGAGGCAGTTCGTCGAGCAGATCGCGCGGCCCGAGCCGGTCCGCGATGACGACGTCCGCATCGGCGAGCAGCCGCCGGCCCTTCACGGTGATCAGATCGGGGTCGCCGGGGCCGCCGCCGACGAGGGCGACGCCCGGGGTTCTCGTACGGTGCCGGCCCGCGGAGATGGTGCCGTCCCGCAGCCCTTCGACGACGGCGTCGCGGACGGCGGCCGAGCGGCGGGGGTCGCGGCAGTGGACGTCGGTGGTCAGCACGGCGACCGTGACGCCCGCGGAGCGGCCGGTCGCCGGGGTCAGCGCGGTGGCGGCGTCGGCGTCGTCGGAGCGTACGCACCAGACGCGGAGCCGTTCGGCCTCGGCGGAGGCACGGTCGTTGGCCTCGGCGTCGGAGGAGGCGACGACGACGTACCAGGCGCCTTCGAGGTCGCCCTCGCGGTAGCGGCGGCGCTCCCAGCCCAGCTCGCCGGCGGCGACCATGGCCTCGACGGAGGGGGTCGCCGAGGGGGAGACGAGCGTGATGTCCGCTCCGGCGGCGATCAGCCAGGGCAGTCGCCGCTGGGCGACCTGGCCGCCGCCGAGGACCACGACGCGGCGGCCGGTGAGGCGCAGGCCCACGGGGTAGGCGGGGTGCGGGTGCGCGGGCGGCTGCTCGGACATGTGGGTACGACTCCCTCGGGCACTGCTGATGACGGGGCGGGCGGGGCGTCCGGACCGCATCGGCACTGAGGCGGCGCCGGTGGGCGGTTCCAGGCCCGCTTCGGGCGGTTCAGGGCCCACTTTACGATGCGGCGATTCCTCCGCGGTACGCCGAAGGTCACACATCGCGGCAGGTCACCGGGGCGGGGCCGGCAGGAGCCGGGTGGCTCCCGTCCGGCGCGGGGGGGCGGGTCACCGGGGCGGGGCCGGCAGAAGCCGGGTGGCTCCCGTCCGGCGCGGGGCGCGCGGGTCCGCCCCGCCGGTGGTGAGCAGCCCCCTGGGCCCGTAGGGGGGTGGCCGGATGCCTCTCGGGCCCTGGATCCGGAAGGGTGGCCTGGGCTTGTCGGGCCCTGGTTCCGGAGGGGTGGCCTGGGCTTGTCGGGCCCGCGCAGGGCGGCCGGGCCCGGCGGAGCTGCCCGGAATGGCTCCGGGGGCCGGAGCCGGGGGTGTCCCGGCTCCGGCCCCGGGACCGCTACTTCTCGGTCACTCCCGCCGAATCGAACGTCGCCACCTCGTGCATCGCCCGGGCCGCGCTCTGGACGACGGGCAGGGCCAGCAGGGCACCGGTGCCCTCGCCGAGCCGGAGGTCGAGGTCGATCAGGGGCCGCAGACCGAGCTTGTTGAGGGCGGCGACATGGCCGGGCTCGGCGCCGCGGTGGCCTGCGATGCACGCGGCGATGGCCTCGGGGGCGATGGCACGGGCGACCAGGGCGGCGGCGCCCGCGGAGACCCCGTCGAGTACGACGGGCACGCGCAGGGACGCGCCGCCGAGGATCAGACCGACGAGCGCGGCGTGCTCCAGGCCGCCGATCGCGGCGAGGACCCCGATCGGGTCCTCCGGATCGGGCGCGTGCAGTTCGAGTCCGCGCCGGACGACATCGACCTTGCGGGCGTGCATCTCGTCGTTGATACCGGTGCCACGGCCGGTGATCTCGGACGGGTCGGTATCGGTGTAGACGCTGATCAGCGCGGCGGAGACGGTGGTGTTGGCGATGCCCATCTCGCCGGTGAGCAGGGCCTTGTTGCCTGCGGCCACCAGATCGCGGGCGGTCTCGACGCCGACCTCGACGGCCGCGAGGACCTCCTCGCGGGTGAGGGCGGGGCCGGTGGTGAAGTCGGCGGTGCCGGGGCGGACCTTGCGGGGCACCAGACCGGGCTGCGCGGGCAGTTCGGTCGCGACACCGACGTCGATGACGCAGACCTCGGCCCCGACCTGGTTGGCGAAGGCGTTGCAGACCGCTCCGCCGCCGAGGAAGTTGGCGACCATCTGGCCGGTGACCTCCTGGGGCCAGGCCGTCACGCCCTGGGCGTGGACGCCGTGGTCACCCGCGAAGATCGCGACGGCGGCGGGCTCCGGGACGGGCGGCGGGCAGACCCGGGACAACCCGCTGAGCTGGGCGGAGATGATCTCCAGCATGCCGAGGGCGCCCGCGGGCTTGGTCATCCGCTTCTGGCGTTCCCAGGCCTCGCCGAGCGCCTTGGCGTCCAGCGGGCGGATCGCGGCGACCGTCTCCTGGAGGAGGTCGTGCGGCTCCTCGCCGGGCAGCGCCCGGCGGCCGTACGTCTCCTCGTGGACGACCCAGGACAGGGGGCGGCGCTTGGACCAGCCCGCCTGCGTCAGCTCGGGCTCCTCGGGGAACTCGTCGACGTAGCCGACACAGAGGTAGGCCACGATCTCCAGATGTTCGGGCAGGCCGAGGGCGCGGACCATCTCGCGCTCGTCGAAGAAGCTGACCCAGCCGACACCGAGCCCCTCGGCGCGGGCGGCCAGCCAGAGGTTCTCGACGGCGAGCGCGGAGGAGTACGGGGCCATCTGCGGCTGGGTGTGCCGGCCCAGGGTGTGGCGGCCGCCGCGCGTCGGGTCGGCGGTCACCACGATGTTCACCGGGGTGTCGAGGATGGCCTCGATCTTGAGTTCCTTGAACTGCTTGGCACGTCCCTTGGGCAGGGACTCGGCGTAGGCGTCGCGCTGGCGCTGGGCGAGTTCGTGCATGGTGGTGCGCGTCTCGGCGGAGCGGATGACGACGAAGTCCCAGGGCTGGGAGTGGCCGACGCTGGGGGCGGTGTGGGCGGCCTCCAGAACGCGCAGCAGTACATCGTGCGGGATGGGGTCGCTGCGGAAGCCGTTGCGGATATCGCGGCGTTCGCGCATCACCTTCAGGACGGCTTCGCGCTCGGCGTCGTCGTACGCGGGCGCGGGCGGGCCCGCGGGCTCGGCGGGGGCCTCGGCGCCGGGCAGCGGCTCGGGCCCGGGGGCGGCTACGGCTTCGGGGGTCCCCGGCACGGCTTCGGCCGGGGGCTCCACGGTGGCGTCGGCCGTCGCCGGTGCTGCTTCGGCCGTCGGGGCCGCCTGCGGCGTCTGCTCGGGCTCGGGATCCGACTGCGTTTCGGCAGCGGACGCCGGCTCGGACGCGGGGGTCGCGACCGGGGCATCGGCGGAGGCGGCAGGCTCCGGGGCGACTGCCTGCGCTCCGGGGGCCTGCGCTTCGGGCATCTCTGCCTCGGGGATCTCTGCCTCGGGGATCTCTGCCTCGGGGGCGGGCGTCTCCGCCTGCTGCGGCACGGCCTGCGGGGATACGGGAACGGATCCGGGCGCCTCGGCGGATCCGGGCGTCTGCTCCTCCCCCGCAACGGGCTCCACCGCGACGGCGGCTTCGGCCGACGGCTCCGCGACGGCCGCGGGCGCGGCCACCTCGTCGGACACGGACTCGGGCTCGGGCTCGGGCTCGGGCTGCTCAGGAGCGGGAGCCACGGCCTGCTCGGGCTGTTCGGCCTGCCCACCGGCATCGGGCACCACGGCTGCCGCCTCGGGAGCCACGGCCTGCTCGGACGTCGCGTCCGCCTCAGGCGCCGCGGCCGCCTCAGGGGCCACCGGCTGCTCGGGCGTCACAAGGGCCCCGGGCGCGGCAGCCTGCTCCGGCGTCACGGTCTCCTCAGCGCTGTCCACCTGCTCGGAAGCCGCATCCTGCGCGGGCTCCTCGGCGACATCGGGCACCACGGCCTGCTGGGCCGCCACCGCCTGCTCGGAGGTCCCTTCCGCCCCGGTGGTCCCGGCCGTCTCGACCACCTCGGCCGCCTCGACCACCCCGGCGGCCGCGGGTGCGGCGGGCTCCTCGGGAGCCGGCTGCGGGACGACCGTTTCTGCGGTCGGGGCGGGGGCGGCCTCACCCTGCTGCGGTACGGCGTCCCAGGGGGCCCCGGCCTGCGGGGGAATCTCGGCCAACTGCGGACCGGCCGGAACCGGGGCCTCGCTCTCGCCGGGCACGTCCAGATACTCGGGGCCGAGCGTCGGCGGGCCGGAATCGGGCTGCACGGTCAGCGGGTGCGGGGCGACTCCGGCGGGGCCGCGATCGGCCAGGGAACGGACCACTCCGCCGGTGTTGTCGGGCAGGGGCGGACCCATATGCAGCGGGCGGCGCGCGGGCGGCGGGGTCGGGGTCGCGGACCCGGCCGCGAAAGCAGGTACCGGAACGGGCTGCTCCGCCGGGTCGGATACGGCAGGACCGTCGGTGGCCACCGGCCCGGCAACGGCCGGAACCGGCACTTCGGCCGGGGACCGGCCCTCCTCCGCCCCGGCCTGGACCGGGATCCGGACCTGGTCGGGAACGTCAGGCGCGGGAGCCTGAGCAGCGCTGCCCGCGTCGACGGGCATCCCGGCGGCGGGAGTCTGCCCGCCCGGCTGTATGACGGGGGCCGCCTGGGGGGAATCGGCGGACTCCGGGCTTCCGAGGTCCGTGGGAGCCGTATGCGCCGGCGCGGTGACCGTCCCGGCCGGGGGCATCACCCCGGGATCGGTGCCGCCGGGCTGCTCCGGGGAGCCCAGATCCGTGGGCGCGGCGAGGCCCGGCCCGGTGAACTCGGGACCCGCGGACGGCAAGCTCTGCACCGGTCCGGACACCCCGGCCACCGCCGCCTCCGGCACGGCCGGATGCGGTGCGGGGGCCGGAACGGCCTCGTACATCTGCGCGGGGACGGCGGGAGGCGCCGGCTGCACCACGGGCACTCCCTGCGGGGGCGTTGCCGGGACAGCCGCCGGAGCCGGTGCGGAAGCCGGGGCCGCGACGGGAACGGGGTGGGCCACCGGCGCCGCGCCCAGGGGCTGCACGGGCGACGGGTACTGGCCGCCCAGGGTCCCCTGGGGGTCGCTCCAGGCGCCCTGGGCGCCCGGCATCAGCAGCAGATCGTCTCCGGCCGGATGCACCGCGGGCCGGGCGGGCTCCGCGGGACCGGCGGCCGGGCGGCCGGAGGGGTCCACGAGGGTGTAGGCGTCAGGGGCGGGAACGCCCGGCTGCTGCTCCACCACGCCTGCGTTCCCCGGCAGCCCCTCGCCCGGGATCTGGCCGGTGTCGGTCATGCGTACCCCTCGCCCCATCGTTCTGTGATCCTTCGTCCATCCGCCCGGGCGGCCGATCGCGGTGCGCCCGCCGGTCTCTGACGAGAACGAGCGCATGCGCCACCCGGCACGACGGACTACCAGCATTCTCGCGGCCGTTCGCGGACGCGGCAGTGGTATCCGCCACGGCCCGCTGTGGGCTGCGCCACGCTGCGCGTCCCCCGGTTACGGCGTACCACATACCGGAGCCAATACGACACTCGTTTTCCGGTTTTCCCGGACATTGCCGAAGGAAGCGACGGCATGTCCGGTGCGGTACGACGGTCGGTCAGCCTACCTCGCGCCACCGACAACCATGGTCACGGGGCACGCTCGGGCAGCCGTCCCGAGACCAGGAAAACCACCGCGCGTTCCCGCTCCGACCAGGACTTCGGGTCGAGGTCGACCGACTGGACGAACACGCACTCCACGGCATAACCACCGGCCGCCAGAGCGGTGCAGAGGGCCTCGGCCTCGTCGCGGGTTCCGGCGTGGGTGACGATCCGCTCGGGGCGCCGGTCGGCGCAGGCGGTGACGGTCTCCACACCCCCGCCGCCGATCCGTACGACATCGGGTTCGGGCAGTTGCTCCAGCACCTGCGGGGCCCGGCCGTTGACGGTCTGCATCCGGATCCCGGCGCGGCGGGCCGCGGCGTCGGTACGGGCGCAGGCGGCAGGGTCGGCGTCGACGGCGATGACCGCGGCCCCGAAGCGCCCCGCCTCCACGGCGAGCAGCCCGCCGGCGCAGCCGACGTCCCAGACCAGATCGCCCTCCCGGGGGCCGAGCCGGGCGAGTTGGAGGGCGCGCAGGGAAGCGCCGGTGCCTTCGCTCCGGTCGCCGGCGCCCGTTCCCGTACCGCGGACGGCACCGGAATCGACACCGGGGGGAGCAGAGGGAGGGGACAGGGCGGAGAGAGGGGAGGCGGCGTCGGGACCGGTCGCGTCCGGCAGCGCCCAGCCCCGTACCCCGGCCGGGAAACCGGGGTCCCGGCCCGCGATCCAGTTGCTGTCGGCGGCCGGCGCGCCGGCCGCCCCGCCCACCACCACGACCACGTTCGGATCGCGCCAGACGTGGTCGGCGGCCTTGTCGGAGGTGACGACGGTGACCTGTTCCCGCTCGGTGCCCAGCTCCTCGCAGATCACGAAGGTGCGGTGGATACCGTCCAGGAGCAGGGCCAGTTCGGCGGGGCCCGCGCCCGGGGAGGTCAGCACGGCGACCTTGGGGTGGGCTCGGCAGACGTTGACGGCGCGCCGCAGCGTGCGGGGGTGGGCGACCACGATCCGGGCGTCGTCCCACGGCATCCCCGCGCGGGCGAAGGCGGCGGCGACGGAGGAGACCGCGGGCACCACCTCGACCTCCAGACCGTGTTCGGGCGCGCGGAGGGTCCGGACGACCCCGAAGAAGCCCGGGTCGCCGTCGGCGAGTACGACGGCGCTGCCGCGGTGTCCGGCGATCCGCCGGGCGGCGAGGCCGATACTGCCGAGGCGGATGCGTTCGGCGTTCCCCGGGACTTCGGGGAGGGCGAGATGATGGGCCGCCCCGGCGACCAGGGTGGCGGCCGAGAGGGCGGACCGGGCCGCGGCGGTGAGGGGTGAGCCGTCCCAGCCGATCACCGTGACGCGGTCGGCCATGGTCGTCAGTCTCCCTGGAATCGTCGCAGGTGGGGGGGTGGTGGGTCTGCCGGGGCCGCGCGGAGGCGGGCCGGGGCGGCTCGGGAAGAGGAACCCATTGAACCAGTTGGAACACTGAATCAGTTGGGCGTACGGGAGTCCACCGGAGTCCGCCGCGCCCCGCCGGGATCGAGGCCGGTGCCGGTCTCAGCTCCAGTCCGAGTAGGCGGCGTACCCGGACTCGGCCGAACCCTCGGCGACCCCGTCGAGGTCCTCCGGCAGCAGGCTCCAGACGATCAGATCGGTGCGCGTCTCGGTCCAGCTGCCGTCGGCGGCCCGGATCCGGGCCAGCCAGGCGTTGCGCAGCACCCCTTCGCTGATGGCGCCGATCTTCTGGGCCACCTGCTGCGATGCGGTGTTGTCGGCGGCGGTGCGGAGTTCGAGCCGTTCGAACTTCCGGTCGCGGAAGAGCCACTTGGCGACGGCGAGGAGGGATTCGGTGGCGTAGCCCTCGCCGCGGGCCCAGGGCGCGGTGGCGTATGCCGCCTCGGCGGTGAGCACCCGCCAGTCGGTGTTCTTCAGCCGTACGGTCCCCACCAGCCGCTGGGTGAGGAATTCGGTGACGGCGAAGACGATCCCCCGGCCCGAGGTGCGCTGCGCGGGCGCTATCTCGTGGATCCACCGCTCGGCGTCGGCCCGGAGGAAGGGATGCGGTACGGGTGTCCAGGCGGTGACCGTCTCGTCGTTCATCATCTCGGTGTACGCCGGGACGTCGGCCTCCTCGAAGGGGCGCAGCACCAGTCGCTCCGTACTGATGGACACGTCCGGAAAGGTGGTAGTCATGCGCCGCTCCGTAACCATGGTCTGCGGGGAACAGGCGACCGGTGGCCTGCCGAAAGGCCCAGCATGCAGCATGGGCCGACCGGGTGGCACCGCGGGGGCGGGTGCGGAACGGGCGGAGCCCCGCACCCCGGGCGGGGGTGCGGGGCGGGGCGCCGGACGGCGGACCGGCCGGTCGGCGGGTGACCGGCGGCCGGCCGATCAGAAGGCCGGGATGACCGAGCCGTCGTACTTGTCCGCGATGAACTTCTTCACCTCGGGCGTCGTGAGCAGCTTGGCGAGCTTGACCACGCGCGGGTCCTTCTCGCTGCCTTCCTTGACCGCGAGGAAGTTGCCGTACGGGTTGTTCTCGGCGGACTCCAGGACGAGGGAGTCGTTCTTCGGGCTGAGCTTGGTCTGCACCGCGTAGTTGCCGTTGATCACAGCGGCGTCGACGTCACCGAGGGCCCTCGGCACGGCCGCGGCCTCCAGCTCCTTGAAGGTGAGCTTCTTGGGGTTCTCGGCGATGTCCTTCGGGGTGGCCTCGTTGCCCGTACCCGGCTTCAGCTTGATGAGGCCGTTCTGCTCCAGCAGGCGGAGGGCGCGGGCCTCGTTGGTGGTGTCGTTGGGCAGGGCGACGGTGGCGCCCTCCTTGAGGTCGGCGAGCTTGTCGACCTTCTTGGAGTACAGGCCCAGCGGCTCCAGGTGGACGGTGACGACCGGGACGATGGTCGTCTTGTTCTTCTTGTTGAAGTCGTCCAGGTACGGCTTGTGCTGGAAGTAGTTGGCGCCGACCTCACCGCTCTGGGTGGCGGTGTTGGGGGTGACGTAGTCGGCGAACTCCTTGACCTCCAGCTTGAGGTCTTCCTTGGCGGCCAGCTGGTCCTTGACGAAGCCGAGGATCTCGGCGTGCGGAACGGAGCTGGCGGCGACGACCAGGGGCTTGGACGGGTCGGCCCCGGCCCCGGTCTTGTTGGCGTCGTCCTTGCCGCAGGCGGTGAGCCCGAGGGTCAGTGCTCCGGCGGCGAGGACAGCGGTGGTGATCTTGGCAGTGTTACGCACGAAAAGTGCCTTTCTCCATGGGTGGTGCGGTGGTGCGGACCCGGACGGGTCGCGGGAAGGGAAGGTTCTGGGGCGGGGGCTCAGTCGGCCTTGACCGGCTGCGGCGGACGGGTCGCGCCGGCCGCGCCCGTCGCTTCGAGGGCTCCGGTGGTGTTCGCGACGGTGACGGCGTCCGCGGCCCGGGAGGCCTTCAGCAGCCTGAGCCGGGGGGCCGGTCCGCCGCGGCCGCGGCGGTGCAGGGCACGGGCCGCGTAGTCCCCGGCGAACTGGATGACGGCGATGACCGCGGCCAGCACGGCGACGGTGATCCACATCATCTCGGTCTCGAAGCGCTGGTAGCCGTAGCGGATGGCGATATCACCGAGTCCGCCGGCGCCGACCGTGCCGGCCATGGCGGAGTAGCCGATCAGTGCGACGACGGTCGTCGTGGCACCGGCGATCAGGGACGGCAGGGATTCCGGTACGAGGACCTTGCGGACCACCGTCCAGGTGCTGCCGCCCATCGACTGCACGGCCTCGACGAGACCGCCGTCGACCTCCCGTACAGAGGTCTCCACCAGACGGGCGAAGAAGGGGATCGCCCCGATGGCCAGGGGGACGATCGCGCCCTCGCGGCCGATGGTGGTGCCGGTGATCGCCTTGGTGAACGGCAGCAGGGCGACCATCAGGATGATGAACGGCATCGAACGGGTGACGTTGACGATCTGGCCGATCACCTTGTTGGCGACGGTGTTGGCGAGCAGACCGCCCTTGTCGGTGAGGACGAGGACAATGCCCAGCGGCAGTCCGACGGCCACAGCGATGAGGGCGGACCAGCCGACCATGTAGAGCGTGTCCCAGCTCGCCTGTTCCAGCAGCGGCTGCATCTCGGACCAGGTCACTGGGCACCGTCCTTCACCAGGTTCGGAGCAGAAGCGTTCGGAGCGGAAGCGTCAGGGCCCGACGGACCCGGGTCCGACGATTCCTGCCCGGAAGCGGAAGCAGCGTCGGAACCGGCGGCCGGTCCGGAAACGGAACCGGGAGCGGCGCCGGGAGCGGAGTCCGTTCCGGTGATCACGTCGATCTGGAGACCCTGTTCGCGCAGGAAGCCGATGGGGACGACGTTCTCCTCGAAGCGGCCGGGCAGTTCGATCCGCATCCGGCCGACCTGCCTGCCGCCGACGGTGTCCATCGCGGCACCGAGAATCGAGATGTCGATGTTGTAGGTCCGGGAGAGCTGCGAGATCACCGGCTGGGTCGCCGCGTCGCCGTGGAAGGTGACGTCGACGACCGTGCGGTCGTCGCCCGAGGCCGTCCCGCTGACCGGGAAGAGGGCCGAGGCGAGCTGCGATCCCGGGGTGGCGAGCAGCTCGCTGACGGTGCCCGATTCGACGATCCGGCCGCGCTCCATCAGGGCTGCGGAGTCGCAGACCGACTTCACGACGTCCATTTCGTGGGTGATCAGCAGCACGGTCAGGCCGAGCCGCTCGTTCAGATCGCGCAGCAGCTGGAGGATGGAACGGGTGGTCTCCGGGTCGAGGGCGCTGGTGGCCTCGTCCGACAGGAGCACCTTGGGGTCGCCCGCCAGGGCGCGGGCGATGCCGACGCGCTGCTTCTGGCCGCCGGACAGCTGGCTGGGGTAGGACCGCGCCTTGTCGGCGAGACCGACCAGGTCGAGGAGTTCGAGGGCCTTGCGGCTCCGCTCGCGGCCCGAGAGTCCGAGGATCTCCAGCGGGAGTTCGATGTTGCTCTGGACGGTGCGCGACGAGAGCAGGTTGAAGTGCTGGAAGACCATGCCGATCCGGCTGCGGGCCGCGCGCAGCTCCCGCCCGGCGCGCGGGCCCTTCCCGGCGAGGGCGGTGAGCCGGACGCCGTCCACGGTCACGGTGCCGGAGGTGGGGCGCTCCAGCAGGTTGACGCAGCGGATCAGGGAGGACTTGCCGGCGCCGCTCTGCCCGATGACGCCGTACACCTCGCCTTCCCTGACATGGAGGTCCACGCCGTCCAGGGCGGTGACCTCGCGTCCTCGCGAGCGGTAGACCTTGGTCAGGCCCGTTGTGGTGATCACTGGGTTCGTCCGTCACTGTCGAGTGCGCGGCAAGGTCGTCGCCGGGCACGGGGCTTTCGTCGTCGATACCGTCGGACCGGCCGGAAACCGCCGTTCCCGTACGGGCAGACACCGGCTCGGGGCGCTGCCGCGCACAGTCCTCCGGAGCCACCGCGCGGGGATCTCGTCGACGAGATCCGGGGCGGGGGCGTGGCGGAGGCGGTCACGGGGTTCGGGGGGCAGCCACGGTCCGTCTCAGGGGACGTCGCGGGCTGCGCGGTCTCTCACTTCGGGGCGCGAGGTGCGGTTCGGGGGCCCTCAGAAGGCGCACATTCGACACAGACAACGAGCACCGGGCGTGGTCTTCGCCTCGGTCGCAGGGCTGCGGTAGCTCGTCGTGGTCATGGCGGTAAGTAAAGCAGACCGCTTTCCGCGAGCAACCGAGCGTCCGAATAGCGGACACTCTGGTTCGGCCGCCGGATTGCCCCGGCGGCCGCTCCGGCCCTCCGTCTCACGGCTCTGACCTGCGAATTCACCGGAGCCGTCCGCGGTACGGCACGGAGCGCGGCCCTGAACGGGCGAACGGGCGCTGTGGTCAAGGCCACGATCGGACCGGCCACCGCCGGGCCGCAGCACCACCGCGGAGGACCCCGGGGCCGCCCGCCGCGGCCTCCGCGCGCCGTAATACGCTCGGGGCCATGCTCGACGCCCTCACGGTCGCGATCTCCGTCACCGCGCTCGCCCTCGCCGCCTGGTGCGGCTACGCCGCCTACCGCGACCAGCCCACCAAGGACTGGCACTTCATCGGCATGGCCGTGGTGACCGGGCTGGCGCTGGTCCAGCTGGTGGTGGGCATCGTCCGGCTGGCGGGCGGCGACGAGCCCGCGCAGGGCACCACGATCTTCGTCGCCTATCTGATCGGCGCGCTCGCGACCGTACCGTCCGCGGGGGTGCTGTCGCTGGCCGAGCGGACGCGCTGGGGTTCGGCGACCGTGGCCGCCGGTGCGGTCCTGCTCGCGGTCCTCGAAGTGCGGCTGTACGACATCTGGGGAGGCTGACGATGACCGAGCCCACCACCACCGGAGCCGGCGTACGGACCGGCGACGGCCCCGCGACCGGAATCCCGTCCGGAATCGAGAACGGAACCGGAACCGGAACCGAGAACGGGACCGAAGTCGAAACCGGGACCGGCACCGGGACGCCCGGCGGATCGCGGACCGCGGAGGGAAGCGGTACGAGCACGGCCGCCGCCCGGGACTCCCGGCTCGTCAAGGGCCCCGGGCTGCTGCTCGTATGGCTCTACGGGGTGATGTCGGTGGGCGCCGTCTCCCGGTCCGTGCTCCATATCCTCACCGACTTCGACCGGGCCCCGCTCGCCCACGGACTGTCGGCCGCCGCCGCGGCCGTGTACGTGTTCATCACCTACACCCTCGTCCGCGGCGGGGAGACCGCCCGCAAGGCGGGCCTGGTGTGCTGTGCGGTCGAGCTGGTGGGCGTACTGGTCGTCGGCACCTGGACCCTGGTGGACCCGTCCGCGTTCCCGGACTCCACCGTCTGGTCCGGCTACGGCTGGGGCTATGTCTTCCTGCCCGTACTGCTGCCAGTCACCGGCCTGCTGTGGCTGCGCCGCTCGCGTACCGAAACGGCCGCCGCCGGCGCCTGAGCAGCCCGCGCCCGAGCAGCGTGCGTCCGAGCAGCCCGCGCCGGAGAAACCGGCGCCTGAGCAGCGGGCTCCCCCGTCCCGCCCGGCACCGCGCCGGACCCGCCCGCTCCGCTCAGGCGCTGGTGACGAACGTCCCCGCCGCCGCTTCCTTCTCCAGCGTGACCAGGGTGAGCCGGGGCCCGACCTCCTCGCGGGCCACCGGCACATAGCCGTGGCTGCGGTAGAGCCGGAGGTTGCCCTCACTGCGGTGACCGGTGAACAGCTGGAACTTCCGCGCGGCGGGCGCCCCCGCGAAATGCGCCTCGATGGCCGCCAGCAGCCGCCCGCCGAGACCGTGGCGCTGCATCCGCGGATGGACGATGAGCTTCGAGATCTGCGCCGTACCGGTCTCGTCGATCCAACCGCGCACCGAGGCCACCACCTCGTCACCGAGCCGGGCGACCAGCGCGTGCCCCTGGTCCAGCTCGGCCCGCACACCCCCCAGGGACTGGGTGAGCGGCTCGATGGCGTAATCGCCGTAGATCTCCGCCTCGGACTGGTAGCAAAGGTATTGGAGCTTGAGGATCTGCTCCGCGTCCTGCGCCGTCGCCGCTGAGATGGTCACGCTCATGCCCATGCGCGCATGCCTCCCGCTCACCTGTCCCTACCGGTTGTCTAACGCTCCTTTCCCCGATGTTCAGGAGCCGCAACCTCTGCCGCGAGCATTCTGCGCAGACATCCCAGGCAACGGGAACGCATCGGCCCTAGACTTCCCTGTGAGATATTCAACTCTCCTGCGATTTCACGGTATGTAGAGTCGCGGGGCGACAACATCGCAGAAAGCAGCCGGGGGCAGTCACCCGGCGTACGGGCGACCGCCGACCGGACCGCGCGGCCCGTCTCCGCCCGCAGGGCCGCATGCTCGGCGCTCTCCCCCTGGGCCGCAGCCCCGGAGCCGTCCGGCGCACCCTCGGTGAGCGGCCGCTCCCGGGCCGCCCTGCGGCGGGCCCGCCGGGCCTCGGCCCGCACCACGGCCCGTACCCAGCGGGCCGGATCCCGCGGCGGACCGGCCCGGCCGAGCCGTTCGAACAGCCGCACCCAGAGGGCCTGTTCCAGATCCCCGGCGTCGGCCGCGGCAGCGGGGGCCTCGGCCGTCGCCTCCGCGGCGACCAGCGGGCCGAGGGCGGCCACCATTTCCGCCGCCTCGTCCGCCGGTACGCCCGGGGCTCCGGCTGCGGGACGCGTCATACCGGCCGGGACGTACCGCCGCCCGGCGAGGTTGCCCGGCGGCGGCATCCTCACCCGTACGGGGGAACACTCCCGACGTACGGCCCAGGCCACGAAGGGCACCCGGTTGCCGTCATATCCCTGCTCTTCAGTCCTGTACGGCGTCGGCCGCCGCCAGCAGGCCGGTATCCGGGTGGTCGGTGAAAATGCCGTCGATGCCCGTGGCGAAGTAGCGGCGGTAGGCGCCGAAGACGTCCCCGTACCCGTTGGGGTCGGTGCCCGGGGTCGTGGTGTCCCGGTCGCGCCGGAAGTCGGCCGGGAGGAAGGTGTTCTCGTTGCGCAGGGTGTACGGGTGGAGGATCAGACCCCGTCGATGGGCGTCCCGCACCAGGGTGGTGGGGGTGCCGAGCCTGCCGTCCGGGCCCTTGGGGATGACCAGGTCCAGCGTGGGCCCGATGCCCTGGGCGTAGGAGGCGATCCACTTCAGCCCCGCCGGGGTGATCAGATCGGCCACGGTCCGCGGATCGCCCGCCTCGGTGAAGTCCCACGGCCGGGTTCCGGCGCCGGAGAGCAGCACCACGCGCGGCGCGTCCACCAGCCGGGCCATCCGCTGCATGCTGCTCGGCTCGAAGGACTGGAGGAAGACGGGGGCGTCGCGGCCGTCCCGGCCGTACCGGCGCAACAACCGGGCCAGCGGCTCCTCCAGACCCAGGCCGAGCTTCCGGAAGTAGGTGGGGTGTTTGGTCTCGGCGTGCAGCCACACCGGCCGGCCCCGCCGGCGCCCCTCACGGTCCGCCCACTTCAGAACCTCCTCGAAGGTGGGCACCGTCCAGCGGCCGTCGTAGAGGGTGTTGTCCGGCCGGACGCCCGGGATCCGCTCCTTCGCCCGCAGCGTCCTCAGCTCGGCCAGGGTGAAGTCCTCGGTGAACCAGCCCGTCATCGACGTGCCGTCGACGGTCTTCGTGGTCCGGCGGGCCGCGAACTCCGGGCGGTCGGCGATATCGGTGGTGCCGGTGATGTCGTTCTCGTGACGGCAGACCAGATGGCCGTCCCGGGTGGGCACCAGATCCTGTTCGATCACATGCGCGCCCAGGTCGAGGGCGAGCTGATAGGCGCCGATGGTGTGCTCGGGGCGGTAGCCGCTGGCGCCGCGGTGGGCGATGACCGTGGGGTACGGGAGATTCCGGTACCCGTCGCGGTCCCTTCGCGCCGGACCGTCCGCGGCCGCGTGCGCCGTGCCCGCCGCCCCGCCCGCTCCGGCGGCGGCCGCGCCGAGCGCCGCCGCCCCCAGGACCGTACGCCGTCCGGGCCGTACCTGCGCGCCCTCTGTCATCGGGGTTCCTCCCTCGTGGTCCGTGTCCGTCGTCCGGTGTCCGGTGCCGGTTCCCGCCCGATTCCGGCGGATACCGGTCCGCTGTCCGACGGCCCGACGCTAGGGAGTGCCGCGGTACGGGCGGCGGCTCCCCGGCGAACGGCGGTCGAACACATGTCAACACGGAGTATCGGTGTGTATCGAGTCCGTGAACCCGACGTGCGGCGAGGGCGGAGCCGCGAGTATGGTCCTCACCTGCACCGCCCGCTGTACCGACCGCTGTCTTGACCGCTGTATTGACCGCTGTACCGACCGATCCGACACCCGATCCGACACCGAACCAAGGTCACCGCCGGAGGCCCCCGTTGTCCCGCATGTCGCTCATCAAGGCCGTCCTCGGACCCGTCCTGCGCCTGATGTTCCGGCCCCAGGTGGAAGGCGCGGAGAACATCCCCGGTACCGGCCCGGTCATCCTGGCGGGCAACCACCTCACCTTCATCGACTCGATGGTCCTGCCGCTGGTCTGCTCCCGGCCCGTGTACTTCATCGGCAAGGACGAGTACGTGACCGGAAAGGGCGTCAAGGGCAGGCTGATGGCCTGGTTCTTCACCGGTGTCGGCATGGTCCCCGTCGACCGGGACGGGGCGAACGGCGGTGTCGCCGCGCTCAACACCGGCCGCCGGCTGCTGGAACAGGGCAAGATCTTCGGCATCTACCCCGAGGGCACCCGCTCCCCCGACGGCCGGCTCTACCGGGGCCGGCCCGGGATCGCCCGGCTCACCCTGATGACGGGTGCGCCCGTGGTGCCGTTCGCCGTCATCGGCACCGACAAGCTCCAGCCGGGCGGTTCGGGGCTGCCCCGGCCCGGCCGGGTGACCGTCCGCTTCGGTACGGCGATGGAGTTCTCCCGGTACGAGGGCATGGGCCGGGACCGCTACGTCCTGCGGGCCGTCACGGACTCGGTGATGGCCGAGGTGATGGCACTCTCCGGGCAGGAGTACGTCGACATCTACGCCACCAAGGCGAAGAAGGCCGCCTGACCGCACCGGGCACACATCGCGACAGAGGGCCGGGGGGGGGGGCCCCCCCGGGGGGGGGCCCCCCCCCCGCGGGGGGGGGGGGGGGGGGGGGGCGGGCGGGGGGGGGGGGGGCCCCCC
>NZ_JBIWGU010000006.1:184833-419931 GCF_044763775.1 Streptomyces sp. NPDC094448
GTCACCCTCGACACCCTCCCACTCACCACCAACGGCAAACTCGACCGCAAAGCCCTGCCCCCCCCCCCCCCCCCCCCCCCCCCCCCCCCCCCGCCCGCCCCCCCCCCCCCCCCCCCCCCCCCGCGCGGCGCCCCGCCCCCCGGGGGCCCCCCCCCCCCCGGCCCTCTGTCCGTCCGTCTGTCTCTCTGCCTGTTCGTCCGTTCGTTCGTCCGTCGGAAGGCTACGGCGTCACGGGTGCTCGACGCCGTCCTCCAGCTTCTGGCCCCGCAGCAGGAACCAGGCCGCCGCGGCGGTCGCGAACAGCACCGCCGAACCGACCGCGCCGGCCACATGGAAACCTTCGGCGAAGGCGTCCCGGGCGGCGGACAGCAGCTCCGCGCCCTGCTCCGGCGGCAGCGCCGCCGAGGCCTCGGCGGCCCCGCCCAGAGAGTCACGGACCCCCTCCGCCACGTCCGCCGGCACCCCTTCCGGCACGGTGAAGCCACGGTAGACACCGGTGACGACCGAGCCCAGGACGGCGATGCCGAGGGCGGCACCCAGTTCGTACGCGGTCTCCGACACCGCGGATGCGGCACCGGCCTGCTCCTTGGGCACACTGGAGAGGATCACGTCCGCCGTCACGGTGAAGGCGAATCCCGCACCGAGACCACCGACGAACAGGGCGGCACCGATCGCGGGGGCGCCGGTGCTCGCGCTCAGCACCGTACAGCCCGCGAGGGCGGCGCCGACGGCCGCCAGACCACCGGCGACGGTGCCCCGGACGGAGAACCGGCGGGCCACGAAACCGGCCAGCAGACCCGCTCCCACGGCACCGATCGCCGCGGGCAGTTCGATCAGACCGGCCTCCAGCGGCGATCGGCCCTGTACGAGCTGGAGGAACTGCGACAGGAAGAACACCAGCCCGGAAAGGCCGAGGATGGTCAGCAGATCCGCCAGTACGGCACCGGAGAAGCCCCGGTTCCGGAAGAGCCGGACATCCAGCAGCGGCGACGGCAGGATGAGCTGCCGACGGACGAACCACACCAGGGCCGTCGCTCCGAGGGCCCCGGCCAGCAGCGCCCCGGCACCGAAGCCGTGCACGGCCAGCTCCTTGATGGAGTACACCGAGGCGATCATGCCCACGAGGGAGAGGACGACGCTGATCGGATCCCAGGGACCCGGGTTGGGGTTGCGCGACTCCGGGAGGAGCTTCACACCGATGACGACCAGCAGCGCCATCACCGGCAGGTTGATCAGAAAGACCGAGCCCCACCAGAAGTGCTCCAGCAGCACACCGCCGACCAGCGGGCCGACCGCGGCACCGGCGGAGGCAGCCGCGCCCCAGATGCCGACCGCGATACTCCGCTCCCGGGGATCGTGGAAGAGGTTCCGGATCAGCGCCAGCGTGGACGGCATCAGGGTCGCACCGGCGACACCGAGCAGGGCACGGGCGAGAATCATCATCTCGGGACTGGTGGCATAGGCGTTGAGGACGGAGACCGCGCCGAACGCGACCGCGCCCGTCAGCAGCAGCTTCTTCCGGCCGATCCGGTCACCCAGGCTGCCCATGGTGATCAGCAGACCGGCGATGACGAAGGAGTAGACGTCACCGATCCACAGGAGCTGGGTACCCGAAGGCCGCAGATCCTCACTCAGATACGGGGTGGCCAGACCGAGTACAGTGGCGTCGACCGCCACCAGCAGTACGGCCAGTACCAGGACGCCCAGGGCGACCCAGCGGCCGGGGGCCTTGATGATCTCCTCCGTCTTCGTCTTCGTCAGGCGGACGGTACCGGTCACTTCTCCACACTCCGTCGGGTGACACCACCGAGCAGCAGCTCGGTGATCATGAACGTATAGTCGCGGGCGGCGATCCGGCCGGACTGGACGGCCCAGGCGGCCGAGCTGACCAGCCCGAAGAGGGCCTCGGTGATCCACGCCGCCGTGAGGTCGATCCGGAACACCCCCTCCTCCTGGCCCCGCTGCACCAGCGCCACGATGCGCCGGTCCGCCCGCTGCCAGCCTTCGTGGACGTCCTCGCCCTCGAAGAGCTGGTTCTCGGTGATCAGGAACGAGAGCAGATGGGCGCAGCGCTCGGACTCCGCCACCAGCCGACGCAGCGCATCGGCCGCGCTGCCCTCGTCGAGCTTCGCGGCTTCGATCGCCGTTTCCAGCTCCCGCAGCCCGTAGTCCTCCAGCGCCCGCACCAGGGTGTCCCGCCCGGCGAAGTGCCGGTGCAGGGTCGCCCGGCCGATCCCGGCCGCCCGGGCGACCTCGTCCATGGTCGCGCTGCCCTTCCGGGAGAGAAGGGCGGCGGCAGCCCGCAGAACCTGCTCACGATCAACAGTCATGAGACAAGACTAACCGACATGAGACATGAATGTCTCATTCGATAGTTCGATGCCCCGCGCGAGGGGTCGATTCCTGGAAGGATGTGGTGATGAAGCCGCTGCTACTGATCGACGTCGACGGCCCGCTCAATCCGTACGGGGCGAAGCCGGAACGGCGCCCGGCGGGCTATGGGACCCATCGGATGCGGCCCGAGGGCTGGCGGGAGAAGAAGCCGCTGCGGGTCTGGCTGAATCCGGGGCACGGGGACGAGCTGCTGCTGCTTGCGGACCGCTTTGAGCTGGTGTGGGCGACGACCTGGAAGGGCGAGGCGAACCGTTGGATAGCTCCGCCGCTGGGTCTGCCGGAGCTGCCGTACATCGACTGGCCGGTGATGCACGGCCGGTCGCCGCGCGGCACCTTCTGGAAGACGCAGTATGTGCTCGGCTATGCGGCGGGGCGGCCGTTCGCCTGGGTGGAGGACGAGATCACCGAGCTGGACCGGGAGTTCGTGGAGCAGAAACACCTGACCGCCGCCCTGCTCCTCCGTATCGACCATCGAATCGGGCTGACGGGGCCGGATTTCGAGGCATTGGAGGAGTGGGCGGCGGCGCTGTAGGTGATGGGTGGCCGTGGCGGCCGGTAGCGGAGGCCGCTCCGGCTGCCACGGGCCACGTGTTTGCCGCGGCTCCTGCTTGGCGGAGCTACTTGGACCGGCTCCTGCCCGGTGGGGCTACTGCCTGGCGGGGCTACTGCTTGGCGGCGGCCCAGGCGTGCTGGATCAGCAGATCGGCCTTGACCTCTGCCAGCTGGACGGCGACCGCGGAGGGGGCGGTGCCACCCCGGCCGTTGCGGGAGGCGAGGGCGCCGGAGACCTGGAGCACGCTCCGGACATCCGGGGTGAGGTGCTCCGAGATCTTGGCGAACTGGGCATCGGTGAGCTGGTCGAGTTCGATGCCCTGCGCCTCGCACTCCTTGACGCACTCCCCCGCCACCTCATGGGCGACCCGGAACGGCACTCCCTGCCGCACCAGCCACTCCGCGATATCGGTGGCCAGGGAGAAACCGGCAGGGGCCAGCTCCTCCATCCGTTCGCGGTGGATGGTGAGGGTTGCCATCATTCCCGTGAAGGCCGGAAGCAGTACTTCCAGGGTGTCGCAGGAGTCGAAGACGGGCTCCTTGTCCTCCTGGAGATCGCGGTTGTAGGCGAGGGGCAGCGCTTTCAGGGTGGCCATCAGCCCGGTGAGATTGCCGATGAGCCGGCCGGACTTGCCGCGGGCCAGTTCGGCGATGTCCGGGTTCTTCTTCTGCGGCATGATCGACGAGCCGGTGGAGAAGGCGTCGTGGAGGGTGACGAAGGAGAACTCCTTCGTGTTCCAGATGATGATCTCCTCGGCGATCCGGGAGAGATTGACACCGATCATCGCGGTGATGAAGGCGAACTCGGCCACGAAGTCGCGGGAGGCGGTGCCGTCGATGGAGTTTCCGGCGGAGCCCCGCTCGAAACCGAGGTCGGCGGCGACGGCCTCGGGGTCGAGGCCGAGGGAGGAGCCGGCCAGTGCGCCGGAGCCGTAGGGCGATACGGCGGTCCGCTCGTCCCACTGCCGCAGCCGCTCGGCGTCCCGGGAGAGGGACTGCACATGGGCGAGGACATGGTGGGCGAAGAGCACCGGCTGGGCGTGCTGGAGATGGGTGCGGCCGGGCATGGCGACCTCGGGGTGGGCCTCGGCCAGGCCCACCAGCGCGTCCTGGAGTTCGGCGATCAGCCCCCCGATGATCCGGGCGTGGTCGCGGAGGTACATCCGGAAGAGGGTGGCGACCTGGTCGTTACGGGAGCGGCCGGCCCGCAGCTTGCCGCCCAGCTCGGGGCCGAGTCGCTCCAGCAGTCCGCGCTCCAGTGCCGTATGGACGTCTTCGTCGGCGATGGTGCCGGTGAAGGAGCCGTCGGCGACGTCGGTCTCCAGTTGGTCGAGTCCGGCGATCATCCGGGTGAGTTCATCACGGGTGAGCAGCCCCGCCTTGTGGAGCACCCGGGCATGGGCGCGGGATCCGGCGATGTCGTACGGCGCCAACCGCCAGTCGAAGTGGACGGAGGCGGACAGCTTGGCCAGGGCCTCGGCCGGACCATCGGCGAATCGGCCGCCCCAGAGCCGGACGTCACCGTTGTTGCTGCTCACAGCTTGAACTCCTCTGACGTGGGCCACCGCCTCCCCCGGAGAGCAGGGAGGCGGGGCCGGGTGGAACGGATCAGGCGTTCAGATCGCGCCGGGCGGCGATCTTCGCCGAGAGGCTGAAGATCTCGATAAAGCCCTGGGCCTTCGACTGGTCGAAGGTGTCACCGGTGTCATAGGTGGCGAGGTTGAAATCGTAGAGCGACTCTTCGGACTTCCGGCCGGTGACCACGGCACGGCCGCCGTGGAGGGTCATCCGGATATCGCCCGTGACATGCTGGTTGGCTTCGTTGATAAAGCCGTCCAGCGCGCGCTTCAGCGGGGAGAACCACAGGCCGTCGTAGACCATCTCGCCCCAGCGCTGCTCGACCTGCCGCTTGTAGCGGGCCAGTTCGCGCTCGACGGTGACGTTCTCCAGCTCCTGGTGGGCGGTGATCAGGGCGATGGCACCCGGCGCCTCATAGACCTCGCGGGACTTGATGCCCACCAACCGGTCCTCGACCATGTCGATCCGGCCGATGCCCTGGGCTCCGGCCCGCTCGTTCATCTGCTGGATGGCTTGGAGGACGGTGACCGGCTTGCCGTCGATGGCGACCGGGACACCCTCCTTGAAGGAGATGACGACCTCGTCGGCCTCACGGGGCTCTGCGGGGTTGGAGGTGTACTCGTAGATGTCTTCGATCGGGGCGTTCCAGATGTCTTCCAGGAAGCCGGTCTCGACGGCGCGGCCGAAGACGTTCTGGTCGATGGAGTACGGGGACTTCTTGCTGGTGGCGATCGGGAGCTGCTTCTCCTCGCAGAAGGCGATCGCCTTGTCCCGGGTCATCGCGTAGTCCCGGACCGGCGCGATGCACTTGAGGTCGGGACCGAGCGCGGTGATCCCCGCCTCGAAGCGGACCTGGTCGTTGCCCTTGCCCGTGCAGCCGTGGGCGACGATGCCCGCATTGTGCTTGCGGGCGGCGGCGACCAGGTGCTTGACGATGGTGGGCCGGGAGAGGGCGGAGACCAGCGGGTAGCGGTCCATGTAGAGAGCGTTGGCCTTGATCGCCGGGAGGCAGTACTCGTCGGCGAACTCGTCCCTGGCGTCGGCCACCTCGGCCTCGACCGCACCGCAGGCGAGCGCGCGCTTGCGGATGACGTCGAGGTCCTCGCCGCCCTGGCCGACGTCGACGGCGACGGCGATGACCTCCGCGCCCGTCTCCTCGGCGATCCAGCCGATGGCGACGGAGGTGTCCAGACCGCCCGAATAGGCGAGTACGACGCGCTCGGTCACGGGCTTCTCCTTAACGATGCATTCGGTGATGGCATAAGTATGCATGATCCCGTATGTTTCGTCAACGCCCCCGTTCGGCGGTGTACGGGCCCGGACGGACCGGCTCCGGACGCGGGGTCCACGAGGTGTGCGTACGGTCGGGAGACATGCGCCGTCGCCTCCTTCCGCTCTCCGTCCTGCTGCTGCTCACGGCCGGGAGCGTCGCGTTCTCGCCGCCGCCCCCGCCACTCGCGGTACTCCCGTCCGCCGCGGTACCGGCACCGGGCGGACCGGCTCCAGAGGCTCCCCTGCCGGAGCGGATGGCGGACACCGGCGGAGGTACGCAGCTGATCACCGCGGTGGCGCCCGATACGGGGTCCACGACGGGCCGGGTGGTGTGGTGGGACCGGGGGGCCGACGGACGGTGGACCGAGGTCGGATCGGCGCCCGCACGGTTCGGGGCGAACGGGCTGGTGGCGGGCGGGGAGCGGGTGCAGGGCACGTCGACCACTCCGACGGGGCTGTACGACCTGCCGTACGCCTTCGGTATCTCGCCCGCTCCGGAGGGGGCCGGTTTTCCGTACCGGCAGGTGACCGACCGGTCGTACTGGTGCCAGGACAACGACTCCACCGAGTACAACCGCTGGGTGGAGGGCCTGCCGCCGGACTGCCGGGCGGCGGAGGCGGAACATATGGCCGAATACGGCGTTCAGTACGCCCATGGGCTGGTCATCGGCTTCAACTACGACCGGCCGGTACGCGGCCGGGGCGCCGGGATCTTCCTCCATGTGAACGGGGAGGGTCCGACGGCGGGCTGTGTTTCCGTACCGGCCGAGGACATGGCACGGATTCTGGTCTGGGCGGATCCCGGAAGGCGGCCGCATATCGCCGTGGGAACGGAGTCGGGGCCCACGGCCGTCACGCGTGGATGAGCGTGTCGGCCATGGGCCCCGAGGCTTCGTCGGGCCGCCGGCGATCCGTGGGCGGACCGTGGTCAGCGGGCTCCCTGGGCGAGCCGGAGGAGATGGTCGGCGAGCGCCTGGCCGCCGACCGGGTCCCGGCTGATCAGCATCAGGGTGTCGTCCCCGGCGATGGTGCCGAGGATGTCGTGCAGTTCCGCCTGGTCGATGGCGGAGGCGAGGAACTGCGCCGCTCCCGGTGGGGTGCGGAGTACCACCAGGTTCGCCGATGCCTCTGCGGAGATCAGCAGTTCGCCGGAGAGCCGGCGCATGCGCTCTTCCTTGGCGGACTCTCCGAGGGGGGCCTGGGGGGTCCGGAAGCCGCCTTCGCTGGGGACCGCGTAGATCAGCTCACCGCCGGTGTTGCGGATCTTGACGGCTCCCAGTTCGTCGAGGTCCCGGGAGAGCGTCGCCTGGGTGACGCTGAGCCCGTTGTCCGAGAGCAGCTTGGCGAGCTGGCTCTGGGAACGCACCGGCTGGCGGTTGAGGATGTCCACGATCCGCCGGTGGCGGGCCATCCGGGTCTGCGGTACCGCGGGTCCGCCGGCCTCGGCCATCTGTCCTGCCACCGCGGCCGCCTGGATATCGCGGGCGTCCCTGGCGTCCTGTGCCGCACTGTCTCGCGCCTCGGTCATCGTCGTCTCATTCCCCGTTCTCTCCTTCCGCCTGGTCCAGAATGCCGGGCAGTGCCTGGAGGAGGGCGTCCACCGCCTCCTCTCCGATGGTCAGTGGCGGCATCAGCCGTACGACATCGGGGGCGGGGACGTTGACCAGGAACCCGGCGCTCTGAGCCGCCTTCTGCACCTGGGGTGCGAGGGGCTCCTTGAGCACGATACCCAGCAGCAGTCCGGCACCGCGGACATGGGACACCTGGGGGTGGTTCAGCGATTCGACTCCGCTGCGGATCTTCTCACCGAGCCGTTTGACCTCGTCGAGGAGACCTTCGGCCGCGATGGTGTCGAGGACGGCCAGTCCGGCGGCGCAGGCGACGGGGTTGCCGCCGAAGGTGGTGCCGTGCTGTCCGGGCTTCAGCAGGTCGGCGGCCGGGCCGAAGGCGAGGGTGGCGCCGAGGGGCAGTCCGCCGCCGAGTGCCTTGGCGAGGGTGACGATATCGGCGTCGACGCCTTCGGCCTGGGCGGCGAACCAGTGGCCGGTCCGGCCGATGCCGGTCTGTACTTCGTCGAGGACGAGGAGGGTGCCGGTGGCCCGGGTGATGTCGCGGGCTGCGGTGAGATAGCCCTTGGGCGGGGTGACGACGCCGTTTTCGCCCTGGATGGGTTCGATGATCACCAGGGCGGTGTCCTCGGTGACGGCGGCGCGCAGCGCTTCGACGTCTCCGTAGGGCACATGGGTGACATCGCCGGGGAGCGGGAGGAAGGGCTGTTGTTTGACGGGTTGGCCGGTGAGGGCGAGGGCGCCCATGGTGCGTCCGTGGAAGCCGCCGTGGGTGGCGACCATATGGCGGCGTCCGGTGAGTCGGCCGATCTTGAAGGCGGCTTCGTTGGCTTCGGCGCCCGAATTGCAGAAGAAGACCCGGCCGGGGCGGCCGGAGAGCTGGATCAGCCGTTCGGCGAGGGTGACGGGGGGTTCTGCGATGAAGAGGTTGGAGATATGGCCGAGGGCGGAGATCTGGCGGGTGACGGCCTGGACGACGGCGGGGTGGCCGTGGCCGAGGGCGTTGACCGCGATCCCGCCGACGAAGTCGAGGTAGGCCGTGCCGTCGGCGTCGTGGACCGTGGCCCCTTCGCCGTGGGTGAGGGCGAGTCCGGGGGTTCCGTAGTTGTCGGCCATGACGTCCCGCCAGCGCCGGACGTTCTCATGGTTGGTGGTCATACGGCTGTTTCCCCCTGATTCCCCGGGGTGCCGGGGGTGGCTCGTCCATCGGGTACGACCATGGTGCCGATGCCTTCGTCGGTGAAGATTTCGAGCAGGATGGAGTGCTGGACGCGGCCGTCGATGACGCGTGCGGTCTGCACTCCGTTGCGTACGGCGTGGAGGCAGCCCTCCATTTTGGGGACCATGCCGCTGGAGAGGTCGGGCAGGAGCTTCTCCAGTTCGGTGGCGGTCAGTCTGCTGATGACTTCGTCGCTGTTCGGCCAGTCCTCGTAGAGGCCCTCGACATCGGTGAGGACCATCAGTGTTTCCGCGCCAAGCGCCGCAGCGAGTGCCGCAGCCGCCGTATCAGCATTGACGTTGTAGACATGTCCGTCGTCCTCTGCGCGGGCGATCGACGAGACGACGGGGATCCGGCCGTTCTCCAGGAGGGCTTCGACGACTCCGGTGTCGATTGCGCTGATCTCGCCGACCCGGCCGATGTCGACGAGTTCGCCGTCGATGGTGGGCCGGTGTTGGGTGGCGGTGATGGTGTGGGCGTCCTCGCCGGTGATGCCGACGGCGAGGGGCCCGTGCTGGTTGAGCAGTCCGACCAGTTCACGCTGGACCTGGCCGGCGAGGACCATCCGGACGACATCCATGGCTTCGGGGGTGGTGACGCGCAGTCCGGCCTTGAACTCGCTTTCGAGGCCGTGCCGGTCGAGCTGGGCGCTGATCTGGGGGCCGCCGCCGTGGACGACGACGGGCTTGAGTCCGGCGTGGTGGAGGAAGACCACGTCCTGGGCGAACGCGGCCTTGAGATCGTCGTCGACCATGGCGTTGCCGCCGAATTTGATGACGACGGTCTTCCCGTTGTGGCGGGTCAGCCAGGGCAGGGCCTCGATGAGGGTCCGGGCCTTGGGGAGCGCGGTGTGCTTCCGGGTGTTCATGAGCTGTAGGCGCTGTTCTCGTGGACGTAGTCGGCGGTGAGGTCGTTGGTCCAGATCACTGCGGACTCGGATCCGGCGGAGAGGTCGGCGGTGATGCCGACCTCGCGGTAGCGCATGTCGACGAGGTCGCGGTCTTCCCCGAAGGAGCCGTTCTTGCAGACCCAGACGCCGTTGATGGCGACATTGAGCCGGTCGGGGTCGAATGCGGCGCCGGTGGTGCCGATGGCGGAGAGCACCCGGCCCCAGTTGGGGTCCTCGCCGTGGATGGCGCATTTGAGGAGGTTGTTCCGGGCGATGGAGCGGCCGACCTCGACGGCGTCGGCTTCGGTGGCGGCGCCGATGACTTCGATCCGGATCTCCTTGGAGGCTCCTTCGGCGTCGCCGATGAGCCGGCGGGCGAGGTCGTCGCAGACGGTGCGCACTCCGGCGGCGAAGTCCTCGTATCCGGGGGTGGTGCCGGAGGCGCCGGAGGCGAGCAGCAGCACGGTGTCGTTGGTGGACATGCAGCCGTCGGAGTCGACCCGGTCGAAGGTGGTCCGGGTGGCGTCGCGCAGGGCGCGGTCGAGGGTGGCGGAGTCCAGGTCGGCGTCGGTGGTGAGGACGACGAGCATGGTGGCGAGCCCGGGGGCGAGCATGCCGGCGCCCTTGGCCATACCGCCCACGGTCCAGCCGTCGCCCCGATGGACGGCGGTCTTGTGGACTGTGTCGGTGGTCATGATGGCGATGGCGGCCTTCTCCCCGCCGTCCGCGTCGAGCTGCGCGGCGGCGGTGTCGAGGCCGGGGAGCAGCTTGTCCATGGGGAGCAGGGTGCCGATGAGGCCGGTGGAGGCCACGGCGATCTCGCCCGCGCTGTGTCCGAGCAGCTCGGCGGTCTTCTCGGCGGTGGCGTGGGTGTCCTGGAAGCCCTGAGGGCCGGTGCAGGCGTTGGCTCCGCCGGAGTTGAGGACGACGGCGGTGACGGCGGCGCTCTTGAGGACCTGCTCGGACCAGAGGACCGGAGCGGCCTTGACGCGGTTGCTGGTGAAGACGCCCGCGGCGGCGCGACGGGGCCCGGTGTTGACGACGAGAGCCAGGTCGGGATTGCCGTTCTGCTTGATTCCTGCCGCGATGCCCGCGGCGGTGAATCCTTGCGCTGCGGTGACGCTCACTGGGTCTCCTCTGTGGCGGCGACGGCCGCGGATGTGTTCCTGGTTTCGGTGTCGGTTGCGGTGGCGCTGGTCCTCATGGGGCGACGCCGATCGCGGAGAGACCGGTCTCCTCGGGCAGTCCGAGGGCGATGTTCATGCTCTGGACGGCGCCGCCCGCGGTGCCCTTGGTGAGGTTGTCGATCGCGCTGATGGCGATGATCCTGCCCGCGGCCTCGTCGAGAGCAACTTGCACCTGTGCCGCGTTGGACCCGTAGACGGAGGCGGTCGCGGGCCACTGCCCGGCGGGGAGCAGATGGACGAACGGCTCGTCGACGAACGCCTTCTCATAGGCGGCCCGGAGGTCCGCCGCGGTTGTCCCGGGAAGGGCTCTGACCGAGCAGGTGGCAAGGATGCCCCGGGCCATGGGGGCGAGGGTGGGGGTGAAGGAAACCGTGACCGGCCGGCCTGCAACGGCACTGAGGTTCTGGATCATCTCGGGGGTGTGCCGATGGCCGCCGCCCACGCCGTAGGGGCTCATGGAGCCCATGACCTCGGACCCCAGCAGATGCGGTTTGGGGGCCTTTCCGGCGCCCGAGGTGCCGGAGGCGGCGGTGATCACGGCCTCGGGTTCGGCCAGCCCCGCCCCGTATGCCGGGAAGAGCGCAAGCGATACGGCGGTGGGATAGCACCCGGGCACGGCGATCCGCTTGGCCCCGGCGAGCCCCGGGCGGGCGCCGGGCAGCTCGGGCAGTCCGTAGGGCCAGGTCCCCGCGTGGGCGGAGCCGTAGAACTTCTCCCAGTCGGCGGCGGACTCCAGCCGGAAGTCGGCGCCCATGTCGATCACCAGCGCCTCGTCGCCGAGCTGCTCGGCGACGGCCGCCGACTGCCCGTGGGGCAGCGCGAGGAAGACGACGTCGTGTCCCGCGAGCACCTCGACCGTCGTCTCCCGCAGCACCCGGTCCGCCAGGGGCACGAGATGCGGCTGCAGCGCACCGAGCGTCTGCCCGGCGTTCGAGTGCGCCGTGAGAGCACCCACCTGGACACCGGGGTGCGCCGACAACAGCCGGAGCAGCTCCCCGCCCGCGTACCCGCTTGCGCCTGCTACCGCGACACGTACCACCATCGAACCCTCCTCGTCGATGGCATGACTATACGCAGTGCCGAACTTTTATGCAATCACTCGAACGGCAGACACTGCCGGAGCGGGCGGCGGTGCCGGTGGTGTGCCGGTCTTGCATCGGTGTTGCGTCAGTGGTGCCTCGTACGGTCGGCGCATGATCGACGACATCCCTTCATCCGCGCCGGTGTACGCCTTCTCGACCTGGGAGCCGGTGCTGCGGCTGCTCCGTGCCGGCCGGGCGGCCCGGAGCGGTGGGCCGCCGGTTCGGGTGGCGGGGCGCATCGGGCGGGGCTCGTGGAGCCTGGACCTGGTGCGGCCCGGACCGGGGCCGGGAGGGGTGGCGCGGGTCGAGGGCGTGCAGGACGAGATGGACGCGGTGGACCGGGTCCGGGGCGCGCTGGAGGCGGTGGGGGCCGAAGAGGTCTCGTTCTGCGCGGAGATCGCGGCCGACGGCCGGACCGTGCTCCAGCTGATCGGGCCGAGTTCCGCGGTGGAGTCCGCGGCCGCGGGTACGGGTCCGGGGGTGCTGCTGCTGGTCGAGGGGGCCGTTCCCGCCCCCTGGCGCCGGCTTCCCGAATCCGTACCCGGGGCGGTGGCGGCTCCTTCGGCGGATCCCGGGCTGCTGGAGCGGACGCTGCGGGAGCGGTTGCCCGATGCCGTCGGGGCGACGGAGGCGGAGCCCGCGGCCGTGGAGGAGCGGATCGGGACCACGCTGCCCGCGGAGCTGAAGGCGTTGTACCGGGTCACCCGGGCCCGCCCGGCGGACGGGCCCGCTTCGAAGATCTTCCGGGCGGTGGGCCGGGAGCTGCTCGAACCGGACCGGGGTGCATATCGCGGACCCGTCGTCCCGCCCCTGGTCCTGGGCGTCCGCCGCGCTGGACGCGTCGGCGCCCGGCCCGGTGACGCGGTGCAGGGGCTGGTCGGGTCACCGGGGTGGATCGTGTTCGGGGACACCGGTGGCGGGGACCGGCCGGCGATCGACCTGACGCCGGGCGCGGGGGACACATCGGCCAGATCATCGTCATTCCGCACGAGGAGAACATCGGCGCCGGGCTCGTCGCCGACTCCCTCACGGACCTGGTGCCGGGCCGGCACAGCGCGGGCGGCGCGGTGCGGGAGCCCGGTCCCGAGCCGGTGGCCTGGGTGAACGAGCGGTCCCTGCGGAGCGTCGAGGCCGCCGCGCACCCCGGGCTGGAGGTGCTGTCCCTCGGGGTGTGGGAGGGGCGCCGTTCGGTCTCGCCCCGGTCGTCGGGCTGCCCGGACCGCGGACGCTGTCCGCGCATCCGGGGACGCTCGCCGACCCCCGGGAGATCGCCGGTCTCACCGGGCTGGAGTTCCTCGAACTCGGCCCCGCGGACTGGCGGGTCCTTCTGGACGCGGGAGCCGTTCCCCGGAGTCTTCTCGCCGCCGGGATCGAGGACTACGGCCGGGATCCGCTGCCGACCGTGGGCCTGGCGAATGAACTCCTGGCCCTCTGGGGCCGGCCGCCGATCATCCGGAGGGCGGTGAAGGGCGACCTGGGGCCGCTGGAGTACCCCTGCGGCCATGCGCCGCGACACGCTTCCGGAAACCTCACCGTTGCCCTGTGTCACCAATTCGTGTCATTGCGTAAGGACTTCGGCATGGGCGGTGATGGGGCGGGCAGAACCCGGATCGGGGACTGATCGACTGTTTGTACGGGAGGTGCGCGGTGCTGGTGACCGGATTCGAGAGGTTGAGGCGTTGGTGGCCGCTGCCCGGCGGGGGCGGCGGCCCGGGGGGCGGGGAGGTGGTCTTCACCGCGGACTTCGCTTCGGCTTCCCAGTGGGTCGCGGGGCGTTCCTGGGCCTATCCGGGGGGCGGTCCGGAGAATCCGGGGGACAACAAGCTGGACCATCTGGTGGAGGATCCCGCGTACAGCCGGGGTGGGGTGTTCCGGGCGACCCGGCGGGAGGACGGCAAGTGGGACGCGGGGCTGCTCACGACGGAGGGCAGTGAGCAGGGCTTCATGGTGCGCGCGGGCGATGTGCTGGAGGCGCGGGTGAAGCTGCCGGTGGAGATGGGGGCCTGGCCGGCGATCTGGACCTGGCGCGACGGCGGCCAGGAGATCGACGTCTTCGAGTACCACCCGGACAATCCCGATCTGCTGGAGCTGTCGAACCGGGTCCGGGGCGGGCAGCGCTACTACCGGGATCCGGCGATCGAACCCGGCGGCTGGATCGATCTGCTGGTGGAGCTGGGAGCCCGCTCGGTGGTGTGGTGGGTCAACGGCCGGCGGGTGTACGCGGACTACCGGGGTGTGGGGAGACGCTGGCAGGCGTATCTCATCGTCAATCTCTCGGTCTGCGCGGGGCGTTATCACCCGGCTCCGGATCCTGCCGTTTCGGAGATGTCGTACGAGGTGGAGGGGCTGGTGGTGCGGCGGGGGTAGCGACCGTCCCGGAGTACGGAGCGGCGGGCTCCGGGCCGTCAGACCGGGTACACGGCAGCGACGTTGTCCTCGGGGCGGGGCCGGACGGTCTCCGCCGGGCCCTCGGCGAAGGCGCGGAGCAGATTCTCCGTGGTCCGGGTGGTGAAGTCTCCGGTACGGGCGTCCATGGCGTGGTTGCGTCCGTTCTCGGTGGTCCCGGCCATCAGTCCTTCGACCCAGCGCATCGTGCCGGAGGAGAAGACTCCCGCACCGCTCGGGGCGGTGTAGTAGGAGGAGTCGGCGTGGCTGGGCCGGCCGCGGCACACCAGGGGTGAGTGGGCGAGGATCTCCAGCGGCCGGGGGGTGGGCATATCGGCCATCACCCGGTCGTACTCGACACCCACCAGATGGTCGAAGCGGTCTCCCCGCCGTACCCCCGTGCCCTTGAACAGCCAGTGGTCGGGGCTGTGGACGACATAGGGCGCATCGACGGGAAAGCCTTCGTAGAGAACGCCGACGAGGCTGGACTCGGGGTCGGGGGCGGGATCCTGGCGGAAATCGTTGGTGGGAAAGCGGGGATGGGAGGCGAGATAGGGGTCGCGGCGGTAGTCGGTCTTGTAGCAGACGACGGTGCGCAGCTCGCCGGGCGGGCCCTCCTCCGGACGGACCCTCCGGTAGCAGCAGTTGGCACCGAGGAAGGCGAGATTGGTCCCGGCGTCCCGGGCGTCGGTGACCCGTTGCCGCTGCTCCGGTGTCCAGTACTCGTCGTGGCCGAGGGAGAGTACGGCGCGGGCGCCCCGCAGGGCGTCGGGGTCCTGGTGGACGTCGAGTCCCGTGGTGTAGGCGAGGGGGATGCCGAGCCGTTCGGCGAGGACGACGAGGGCGCGCTCGTAGGCCAGGAACTTCTCGGCCCCGTCGGCGTTGTAGGGCCGGTCGAAGGAGACGGCGTAGGCGCGGGAGCCGTAGGAGCCGTCACGGCCTCGGTAGAGGTCGTAGCCGCCCCAGGTGTTGTACGCCTGCCAGGTCGCGACGGCGTGCATCACCACGGTGCGGCCCTCGGCGCTCGGGGAACGTACGACGAGGGGGACGTAGCGCTGGTGGCCGTGGTCCGCGTCGAGGCGCAGCAGATAGGCGCCCGGTGGCCAGCCGTCGGTGCGGACGGTGGTGGAGCGCGGCCAGTCCGCCCGGACGGTCCGGGTGTCGGGGAGGAAGCGGGCGGCCGGTGCGCGGTGGCCGGGGAGCCGGTCCGAGCGCCAGACGAGGCGGGCGCGGGCGCCTCCGTACCAGCCGATGCGGTAGGCGGAGACGGTGAATCCGGGTGCGGTGGTGGAGACGTGCAGACCGAATTCGCCCCCGGGTGGCACGGCGGTGCGGTCGGCATAGCCTTCGACGGCGTCGGGCGGACCCTGGGAGGTGATCCGCCAGCCGGCGTCTCCTGGGCGGTCGCGTTCCGCTCGCTCGGCGGCCGCGCTGCTCTCACCCGTTCCGGTGCGGTCACGCCGGGGTGCGGTGGCGGGCGAACCTCCGGGGCCGGTGTCGCAGGCGGTGGCCGCGGTAACGATTCCGGCCGCGCCCGCGGCCGCGGCACCGAGGAAGCGCCGCCGGTCCAGTCCGCCGCATGGCTCCCCCGGGGGCTTCCCCGTGCCGTGCGGCTGTGGTGGCCGGTGGTCGCCGTCGTCCACGCGCGCTCCTGTGCGTCGGTCCGGTCCTCTCCTTTCGATGATCGTCCGACGGAGCGGCAGGGGCCGCAAAATCGGTTCCGCCGGATGGCCGCCGGAACCGGACCGGAGGCCGTTCGGCCGGGCTCGGCCGCTCGCACCGGCACTCGCGCGAAGGGGCCCCGGGCGGGTGGTTCGGCCCGGACGGCGGGAGCCGCCGACGGCGCAGACGGGCAGCCCGGGGCCCCGAGCCTCAGGGGGGCGGTGGAGGTGACGGGGCGGCGGCGGGAGGCCGGCGGATCAGCATTCGACGGTGACGTCGGCCGGGGTCCGGTCGGGCGTGAAGTGGACGGCGGGCCAGTAGCCGTCGAGCATACGGCCGCCCGTGTCCGTGTAGTGGAGGGTGAATCCGCCGTCCTCGCGGACGACGAGTTCGGCGGGGTGCATGGTCGCGAGGAACTCGGCCCGGTCGTCGTCCGTGTCGGACGGCTCCGCTCCCCACCGCCAGAGGTGGTCGACGGCGGTACGGCCGACGGTGTCGAAGTCCGCGAGGAGGTCTCGCACCCGGGGCAGCAGGGCGGCGAGGATCTGCGCGGACGGGCCGCCGGTCCTCGTGTCGGGACCGGTGCCGGACGTGGTGTCGGACGTGGTGTCGAAGGAGACTGTCAGTTCCCGGTCTCCGGCGACGCGGACCGTGGCCCATCCGGTGTCGGCGAAATCGTCGGTGTGGAGCATGGTGGCCTCCCGGGCGGGGTGTCGGTCACGGGTGTCGTGCCGCGGTCTCGTCGTCCCATTCTTCCCTCCTGGCGGCGGCCACGGCCGGAGAGGGGGAGGACGGCGAGGAGTTGGACGATCGCGGTGGCCGTCAGGGCGATCGCCGGGGAGCGGGCGGCGAGGGGACCGGCGGCGGCCGCACCGACCGCGAAGCCGGTGATCTTGAGACTGGCGCCGGTGGTGAATATCTGGGCGCGCAGCCGTTCCGGCGCTTCCCGGTGGCGGATTGCGAAGAGCGCGGTGAGCTGCGGCCCCTCGCCCGCGCCGAGGAGGACGGCACCGGCGACGACGGCGAGGGGGTGGTACGTGGCCATGAGGGCGAGGGCGGCGGCGAGCAGGGCCGTGCTCGCCGCGAGCACCTCCTCGGGGGGCGGCGGCGTCCGGCGGCGGGCCGACAGGGCGTTTGCGGCGAGGGCGGACGCCGCGACGACGGCGAGCAGGAGCGTCCCGTGGCCGGCGTCGCCGAGCACCTGCGCCCCGAGGAACGGCGCGCAGACGACGAAGGCTCCCTGGCCGGCGCAGGAGAGAACGGAGGAAGCGGTGGCCCGGGACAGGGGCCCGGTCTCCCCGATCGCCCGGAATCCCGCGGCCAGTTCGGTGCGGACGGACGGCCGGGGCAGGGTCTCCTGCCCGGCCGGTCCGCCGCGCCGCTCGGCGGACGCGTCGGGCGGCGCGGCGGACCCCGCTTCCCGGGCGGGCGCGGGAGGCGGGCCGGAGGGGGCCGGGGGGACGGAAGCCTTCACGGAGGCGGAGGTAGAGGCCGAGGCAGCGGCCGAGGCGGAGGCGGAGGTAGAGGCAGCGGCCGAGGCGGAGGCGGAGGTAGAGGCAGCGGCCGAGGCGGAGATGTGGGGGGAGACGGAGGGGAGGGTGCGAGGCCGGGGTCCGGTGAGGTGGAGGGCCGCGGGCACCGCCGCCGCCACCAGGGCCGCGGAGACCACGACCGCGGTGCCCGCGCCCGCGTACAGGGCGGCGCCCCCGGCGATGAGGGGGCCGAGGAGCCCGGCGGCGTTGAAGGTCATCGCGTCGAGCGTGTTCGCCCGGTCGAGCCGGTCCGCCGGGACGATGCCGGGGAGCCTGGAGGTCCAGCCGCCCGCGACGGCGGGCCCGAGGAGTCCCGCGAGCACGGCGACCGCGAGGGTGGGGCCGATGGGCACCCGGCCCAGACAGAGCAGGATCACCAGGAGGGCGAGGGCGTATCCGGCGAGGGCCCCGGCGAGGAGCCGGCCGGGGCGGGCCGACCGGTCCAACAGGGCGCCGAGGAGCGGCCCGCCCGCCGCCGCGGCAACGGTGACGGCCGCCAGGAGCGTGGACGCCGTCACGGCGGAACCGGTGGTGGCGAGACCGGCGAGCAGCAGGGCCGGCCCGGACATCTCGTCACCGGTGCGGGCGGCCACCGCTCCTGCCGTGTACCGCGCCAGCCCGTACGGCCGCCGGTCGCCGGGGACGGCCCCGTCCCGTGCGCTGCCGGTGTTCCCGGCCGATCCCGGCCCGGCCGCCCGGTCGGGAACGGCCCCGGGCCGATCGCGGCCGGCCCGCGGCTCGGCGGGGTCGTTCGGGGCCGGTGGACCGTGCTGGGGTACGCGGCTGCCGGCCGGAGCGGGACCGATGCGGTTCCGGGCGTTCCGCCGCAGGTCGGTGCACCACCATCCGTAACGCTTCTGCATGCGCAGCACGTTACGCAGGTAACTCAAACATTCACCAGATGCGTTACATGCGCTACGGTCTCCGCATGGTCTCGGCAGACGCTCCCGCACCCGCCCCGGCAGATGGCGGAAACCGGCGCGACGGCTGGTCGGCGCGGCATTCCGTGGCGGCGGTCGCCGCCCGTACCGCTGCTCTCGTCAATGCGCTGTCCGGCCCCGGGGACCCGGCGGCGGACGAGGTGGCCGCGGTGCTGCGTGCCCATGGCGAGCAGGTGGCGGAGGAGCTGTCCGGCCGGGACGTCGCCCGGTTGCGCGAGGCGGCGGAGAAGCTGCGCACGGTGTTCGCGGCGGACGATGTCGATACGGCCGCGGAGCGGCTCAACGCGCTGCTGCCGCTCAGCGCCGGACCGCTGCGGCTGACGTCGCACGGCGGCGAGTCGCCCTGGCACCCCCACCTCGACGGCCATGACGACGCACCGTGGGACGAGTGGCTGCTGGCCTCCTCGTCCCTGGCGCTGACCGTCCTGGTCTGGGACCGGCAGCGGCCGCCCGGCGGTATCTGCGCCTCCCCCGCCTGCGAGCAGGTCTTCCTGACGCAGGGCAGCGGTCCCGTCCGCCGCTACTGTTCCCGCCGCTGCGCGACCCGGGAGCGGGTCGCGGCCCACCGGCGCGCCGGACGGACCGGCGGCGCGGCACCCCCGGACGGCGCCGGAGAACCCGGGCAACGCCGGCCCGGCGGCCCCTGACGCAGGGACGGACCAACCGCCCCGCCGCAATCACGACCACGACCGCGACGTCAGGGCCGTCGAGCGGCGGGCCGCCTCGCCGGGCCGCCCGGCGGCCGTGACGCCGTCCGCCCCTCACCCCCGGACTTCGCGGTAGGCGGTGCGCAGCCGCCGTACCCCCTCGGTGAGGTCCGCGGGTGCCGCCACGGCCGCGAAGCTCAGGCGCAGATATCCGGCCGGGGGTTCGGCGCAGTAGTACGGCCGCCCCGCCGTGACCGCCACACCCGCACGCAGCGCCGCGGAGTGCAGGGCGAGTTCGTCGGTGCCGTCCGGGAGCCGCAGCCACAGATGGTGTCCGCCGTAGGGGACGGAGGTGAGGGCGAGTTCGGGGAGGGTGCCGGTGACCGCGGCGGCGAGGGTGTCGCGGCGGCCCTTCAACGCGGCGGCGAGGGCACGGAGGTGGCGGTTCCAGGCGGGCGCTCCGACGAGTTCGAGGACGGCCTCCTGGAGCGGGCGGGCGACGAAGAAGCTGTCCACGACATGGATGGCGCGCAGGCGTTCGAGTACGGGTCCGCGGGCCGCGAGCATGCCGACGCGCAGGCTCGGGGAGCAGACCTTGGTCAGCGAGCCGACGTGGACGACGACACCGTCCCGGTCGTCGGCGGCGAGCGGCCGCGGCAGCGGGGGCGCGTCCTCGTGGCCGAGGCGGTTCGCGAAATCGTCCTCGACGACGAAGGCGCCGGCGGCGCGGGCGATCCTCAGCACTTCGGGGCGCCGGTCGGTGTGGAGTACGGCGCCGGTGGGGTTCTGGAAGCGGGGCTGGCAGACGAAGACCTGGGCGCCGGTGGCTTCGAAGGCGGCGGCGAGGAGTTCCGTACGGACGCCGTCCCTGTCGACCGGGACCGGTACGGGCCGGACCCCCGCGGCCCTGGCGATGGCGATCAGGCCGGGGTAGGTCGGGGATTCGACGAGGACGGGAGCGCCGGGCGGGGCGAGGGCGCGCAGGGCGGTGGTGAGCGCGGACTGGCCGCCGGCCGTCACCAGGACGTCGGCGGCGGTCAGCGGGGCGCCGATGCCCCGGGCGAACCACTCCCGGAGTTCGGGCAGTCCGTCGGTGGGCGGCCGGCCCCAGGCGCCGGGGCGCCGGGCGGCGCGGGCGAGGGCGGCGGACAGGGCCCGCTCGGGCTGGAGGGCGGGGTGGAGGTAGCCGCCGTTGAGTTCGATGACGCCCGCCGGGGGCGCGGCGAGGGTGGCGAGGACTCCGGAGGCGTCGACCGACCGGGGTACGGATTCGGCGGCGGTGGCGGCGCTCAGGCTCACCTCCTGCCAGGAGGTGTCCCCGGCGGGCGCGGTCGCGGACGGCCGTTCGGCGCGGAAGGCGCCGGCTCCGGGCCGGGTGACGACGAGGCCTTCGGCGGCGAGCCGGGCGAGCGCGCGGGTGACCGTCACCGGGGAGACGTGATACCGCTCGACCAGAGCGCGACTCGATGGCAACTTTCCACCGGGCGAGTAGCGGTCGAGTTCGTTCCGCAGGGCATTGGCCAGTTCGACCACACTGCTACTCTCGTTCATGAGAGCACAGAATAGCGCTATCGCTTCCGCGCCGATAGCAGTCGACATCCCGCCCGCTCCCCGCCCCGCCGGGGGCCCGGCGGCGGCGGACCGGACGGGTACGGCCCTCGCGGCCACCGGCGTGGTCGCCTTCTCCCTCACTTTTCCGTCCACCGTGTGGGGGCTGGACTCCTTCGGCCCCTGGTCGCTGGTCTCCCTGCGCAGTGTGCTCGCGGCACTGGTCGCCGGTGGTTTTCTGCTGGCGTTCCGGGTTCCGCTGCCGGAGCGGCGCCACTGGGGTTCCCTGCTGGTGGTCGCGGGCGGTGTGGTGATCGGCTTTCCGCTGCTGACGACCCTCGCGCTCCGGTCGTCCAGCACTTCGCACGCGGCGGTGGTGGTGGGTCTGCTGCCGCTGACGACCGCGGTCTTCGCCGCGCTGCGCACCGGCCGCCGCCCCTCCCGGGCCTTCTGGCTGGCGGCGCTGGCCGGTGCCGCCGTGGTGATCGCCTTCACCGTGGAGCAGAGCGGCGGCGCGCTCCAGACCGCCGATCTGTATCTCTTCGGCGCCCTGCTGGTGTGCGCGGCCGGTTATACGGAGGGCGGACGGCTGGCCGCGGAGCTGCCGGGCTGGCAGGTCGTGGGCTGGGCCCTGATCCTCTGTCTGCCGCTCGCCGTCGCGGGTTCGGCGGTGGCGCTGGCGTACGAGCCGGTGCGGCTGACCGCGCAGGGCGTGGCCGGGCTGGTCTGGGTGGCCTGCGGCTCCGCCTTCTTCGGCCTGTACGTCTGGTACCGGGGCATGGCGGCGATCGGCATTCCCCGGGCGAGTCAGTTGCAGTTGGCGCAGCCGCTGCTGACGCTGGTCTGGTCGGTCGCCCTGCTGGGCGAGGACCTGGCCCCGGCGGCCCCGGTGGCCGCGGTGGCGGTGCTGGTCTGCATCGCGGTGACCCAGCGGGCGCGCACCTGAGGGGCGGCCGGACGGTACGGCGGAGGGGCGTTCCGCGCGGGAGGTCCGGGACGGCGGTGACCTGTGAGGTCCACAGGACGGCCGGGACAGTCGGGACAGTCGGGACAGTCGGGACAGTGGAGACTCACAAGGTCCCCGAGGTCCGCAGGAGGGCCGGGGCCGCAGAGGCTCACGAGGTCCACGGGAGGAGCGGGACCACAGAGGTGCACGAGGTTCCCGAGGTCCACGGGAAGGACCGGACAGCAGAGGTGCCGTCCGCGGGGCGGCCGTAGACTCGGAAGCACACGGCACCACCATCACCCGGCTTCGAGGAGGTCACTCCCGATGCATGCGAACGTGGGCGACAAGCTGCTGGTGCACGGCAGGACGGTGGGGCACCACGACCGGGTCGCCGAGGTCGTCGAGGTGCTCGGCGAGCACGGCGGGCCGCCGTTCCGCGTCCGGTTCGAGGACGGCCACGAGACCGTGATGTCCCCCGGGCCCGATACGGTCGTCCGGCCCCACGAACCCGTCGCCTGATCCGCTCCCCGGCCCGCCGCGGCCCGCCCCGGACGGGCCGCGATCCATCCGGGCCGGACGCCGCGCTCCGTCCCGGCCGGATACGGGTGGGTGCGCCTGGAGGACCGGTCGTACGCACCCGTGTCCGGACAGCCGCTACGGCACCGGCACCCGGCTCGGGTAGTGGTCCGCCACCACCCGCGCCATCGCCCCGATCCGGTCGGCCCCGACCTCCTTCGCCGAGAAGAAGCAGTGGCCCCGCACCTGCCCGTACTCCCCCGCCAGGGTCAGATGCCGGGACAGCTCGGCCGGATCCTGCCAGGGCGCGCCCTGCGCCGGATCGCCCGCCTTGTAGAGGGCCTCGCCGATGTAGAGGTCCACGCCGGTGCCTTTGACCAGCGTGTTCCACCAGGGCACGAGCTTGGCGTAGTCGGCCGCGGCGAAGCCGATGTTCCAGTAGATCTGCGGGACGACGTAGTCGATCCACCCCTCCTTGACCCAGGTCCGGGTGTCGGCGTGGAGATCGTCGTACGTCTGGATGCCGCCACGGGTGTCGGAACCGCGCGGATCGGTGGAAGCGTTGCGCCAGACGGCGAAGGGGCTGATCCCGAAGGCGACACCGGCCCTGGTCTCCTTGATGCGTTCCGACATCTCCCGCACCAGCCGGTCGATGTTGTCGCGCCGCCAGGCGGCCTTGGAGGCGAAGCCGCTGCCGTAGCGGGCGAAGGCGGCGTCGTCGCCGAAGGTCTGTCCGGCCACCGGGTAGGGGTAGAAGTAGTCGTCGAAGTGGACGCCGTCGATGTCGTAGCGGCGTACGGCGTCGATCATGGCGTTCTGGACGAAGGCGCGGACCTCGGGCACACCCGGGTTGTAATAGAGCTTCCCCCCGTACGGAAGCACCCAGTCCGGGTTGCTCCTGGCGGGGTGCCCGGCGGCGAGCCGGGCGGGGTCGGTGTGGGTGGCGACCCGGTAGGGGTTGAACCAGGCGTGCAGGGCGAGGCCCCGCCGGTGGGCCTCGGTGACGGCGGTGCCGAGCGGGTCCCAGCCCGGGTCCCGGCCCTGGACACCGGTCAGATACTGCGACCAGGGTTCGTACGGGGACGGCCAGAACGCGTCCGCTGCGGGCCGGACCTGGAAGACCACGGCATTGAGCCGGCGGGCGACGGCCGTGTCGAGCCGGCTGATCAGCTCCGCCCGCTGCTCGGCCGCCGTCAGCCCGGAGCGGGAGGGCCAGTCGCGGTTGGTGATGGTCGCCAGCCACATGCCGCGGAACTCCGCGGATTCGGCGGCGCGTCCGCCCGCGGCCGGGGCCACGGCACCGTGCGGCACCGCGGCCGCGTCCCCCGCGGTGGCCAGCCCCGCCATCACCCCTGCCGCCGCCATGAACCCTCTTCTGGTGATACGTCCCATACGCCCTGCTGCCTTTCTCTTCCGGACCCGGCCCGCCCCGCTCTGGTGATCGTGCCCGAAGTGAATCCGGAGTAACGTCGTACAGTCGAGGCGGGCGCCGGAACCATACGGGGAATCCCGCACGGAAGCAGCGAAAGGCACGAGGTGACGGACTCAATGGCCGACATTGCACGCGTCGGAGTGGTGGGCTGTGGCCAGATGGGCGCGGGCATCGCCGAGGTTGCCGCCCGCAGCGGTCTGGAGGTGAAGGTCGCCGAGACGACGGGCGAGGCACTGGAGCTGGGGCGCACCCGGCTCGTCAACTCCCTCTCGAAAGCCGCCGAACGAGGCAAGATCACCGAGGAGGAGCGGGACGCGGCGCTGGAACGGCTGAGCTTCACCACCGACCTCGGGGAGTTCGCGGACCGCGATCTGGTCATCGAGGCGGTCGTGGAGAACGAGCAGGTGAAGACGGAGATCTTCCAGGTGCTCGACCAGGTGGTGACCCGCCCGGACGCGATCCTGGCCTCCAACACCTCCTCCATTCCGCTGGTGAGGCTGGCGGTGGCGACCTCCCGGCCCGACCAGGTCATCGGTATCCATTTCTTCAACCCGGCGCCGGTGCAGAAGCTGGTGGAGCTGATTCCGGCGCTGACCACGTCCGAGGAGACCGTGAAGCGGTCTCAGGCCCTGGTGGAGCAGGTGCTGGGCAAGCATCCGATCCGGGCGCAGGACCGGTCGGGCTTCGTGGTGAACGCCCTGCTGATTCCGTATCTGCTCTCCGCGATCCGGATGTTCGAATCGGGGATCGCCGGCCGTGAGGACATCGACAACGGCATGGAGCTGGGCTGCGCCCATCCGATGGGGCCGCTGAAACTGGCGGATCTCATCGGTCTCGACACCGTGGCCTCGGTGGCCGACTCGATGTACGCGGAGTTCAAGGAGCCGCTGTACGCCGCGCCGCCACTGCTCCAGCGGATGGTGGACGCGGGGCGGCTGGGCCGTAAGACGGGCTCGGGGTTCTATCCGTACGGCTGAGGGGCGGCGGTGTCCGTGCGGCGGGGGCGATCGTACGGAGGGGGCCATACGCGGCACTCGTACGGAGGGGCTCCTACGCGGGCGGCCGGGCGGAACCGGTGCTGCACCGGCGGCCCTCCCCCGGGCGGCCGTACGGGAGCAGTCGTACGGAACCGGTCGTACGCCGGCGGTCGTACAGCTGAGGCCGCGACTGCGACTGCGGCGCGAGTGCGTGTACGGCTGAGGCCGGGCGCCCTGCCGCCCGCCCCCGGCCGGACGGACGAGCACGCCCCGCCGCTCTGCCACGGGCCTTGCACCCGCTGTCCGGTCCTTCACGGGCCCGCCGGGCCCGCCGTGCGCTGTGACGGACGTCCGCGCCCGCCGTCACCCGCGACGCCGCCGGTCCCGGCACCGGCGGCCACCGGGGCTCAGCCCAGCCGCATGTGATGCAGCATCAGCAGCCCGGCCGCCATATTGGCGGCCGGGATCTGGCCCCGGGCGATCAGCTCGGGGATGAGCTTCAGCGGGACCCACTCACGGCGCGAGGACTCGAAGTCGTCCTCGGGGTGGCCGATGTAGGTCGCGCCCTCCGCCCAGTACAGATGGTGCCGGGCGTCGATGAGGCCGTTGGCCGGCTCGACGGTGAGCAGATGCCGGAGGGGGCCCGGCCGCCAGCCGGTCTCCTCCTCCATCTCCCGGGCCGCCGCGGACTCGATCTCCTCGCCGTCCTCGACCACTCCCGCGGCCAGCTCCCAGCCCCAGCTGTCGGTGATGAACCGGTGTCGCCAGAGCATGAGGACCTCGTTGTCCTCGTTGACGGCCGTCGCCACGGCGACGGCACGGAGCCGGATGAGGAAGTGGTCCAGATGCCTGCCATCGGGCAGCCGTACATCCGCCAGATTCACCCTGAACCAGCGGTTTTCATACACAGTTTGCTCATTGAGGTTCGTCCACTGCACAGTTCTGCCACCTTTCGGGCCGTAGGTGGCAACATCGCAGCAGTCGATCTTGTCCAGTGGAATCGCCCACCGTTGTGGTCAAGCCACCGGGACGCCCCTCGGGGGCCACCGCGACCGGCGGTCCGGCGCCGGTCGCTCCGCCCGTCTCAGAGCGGGACCCGCAGCGTCTCGTCGATCAGCCCCGCCGCCTCCCGCGCGCCGGCGCTGCCGCTCGCCAGCAGATGCTCCCGGACCCCCCGCAGCCGGTCCCGCAGCCGCCGGGACTCCATGCCCCGGGCCCGCTCCGTCATCTCGACGGCCGTCGCCGCGGCCCGGTCCGGCTCGCCCTGGCAGAGTTCGATCTCGCAGAGCATCGCCAGCCGGTGCACCCGGCCCCGGTCATGGGCGGGCGTCCCGGCCGCGGCGGCGGCGTGCTCCCTGGCCCCGGCCAGATCACCCAGACTGAGCAGCGCCTCCGCCGCCTGCACATTGACCAGGCCCGGCTGGACATAGCCGGTCTCGTCGGGCTCGTCCCCGAAGTGGATCCGCTCGGCCTCCGTTTCGGCCCGGCCGATGCAGCGCAGCGCCGAGGCGTGGTCGCCGAGATGGGCGTAGGCCTTCGCCTGCATCGCGTACAGATCGGCGGAGAGCGCCGGGGTGATCCGGCCGCCCGCCGTGCGCAGGGCGGCCTCCGCGAAGGCGACGGCCTGCCGGTGCTCGGAGAGGAACAGCGACTGGTTGACCAGCAGGGCGATCACATAGGCGCCGAGCCCCCGGTCACCGCTGGCCTTGGCGAGCCGCAGCGCCTGGTGGAAGTAGCGCTGGGCCAGTCCGTGCGCATCGGAGTCGTAGGCGCAGATCCCGGCGACGGCGACGAGTCCGCCGGTCGCCCGGTGCAACTGCCGTCCGAGGGCGTCGTTGTAGGAGCCGCGCAGCAGGGGCGCGGTCTCGGCGTTGAGGAAGCCGACGATCCGGGTACGGGTCGCCACCCCGCCCGCCCTGCGGTACATCAGCTCGTAGTGGGCGCGTGCGGCCCGCAGCATGGTGACGTCGGCCATGGAGACCCGGGTGACGCCGGAGCGGGAGACGTCCGCGTCCTCCGGGGGGTTCTCCCACTCCCAGACCGGCATCACCGCCGGGGTGCCGGTGACCGCGGGGGCCTCGATGACATGTCTGCGCTGCTGTTCGTCGGAGCGCCACAGGGCGGTGGCCCGGTCCACGAAACCGGAGAGCGGGGTGCCGGGCGGGGCGGGCTGGGCCCCGTCCACGCCGAGGCCGATATCGCCCAGACCGAGCGAGCGGTGCAGCCGTGCGCCGAGGACCTCGCAGATCAGATCGGGTACCTGGCCGCGCGGGCGCTGGCCCTTGAGCCAGCGGGTGACGGCGGTGTGCTCGTAGCGCAGGGAGAGTCCCCTGGCCCGGCCCGCCTGGTTGACCCGGGCGGCGAGGCCCGCGTGGGAGAAGCCCGCCTCGTCGAGGAGGGCGTCGAGCAGGGTGTTCGGCTGCATGCAGGCGCTCCGGGGGCTCGGTGCGCCCAGCGTAGTGGACGGACGGTTCACACGGGGTGTGAACGGAATGCCCGCGGCGGGGGCCCGTGTGCGCTGCCGCCGCCCGCCCGCAGCCGCTTGACTGAGGTGCCTCTCCAGGAGGCGGCCGGACCGCCGGCTCCCCCTCGTACAGTGCGGCGGTCCCCGATCGCGCCGTCTGCCCTGCTGATCTGCCCGACACTCCGCGGCAGGGCGGACGGCGCAGGCCGCGCGGGCAGCCCTCGGAGGGCTTCCCTTCGCAGCGTGCGGCCGACCGGGTCCGTCCGGCGGACGGACCCGGGGCCGCGCCCGCGCCGGTGTCCGGTATCAGCGCCGGGCCGGTGCGGCCGGTACGACCGCGGGCGGCTCTGCCGCCGGGGTGCCCACCGGTTCGCCGGTACGGTCCCCCCTCGCTTCCTTCCCCGCACTCGCGGCGCGGTCGTGGCGGTCGTTCCGGAGCAGCAGCAGGGCGACGTCGTCGCCGGGGCGGCCGCCGGTGTGCCGCAGCAGTGCGGCCTTCAGCGTGGCGATCACGGCGGCGGGTGGGACGGGCGGGGCGGCCGCGATGCGTTCCAGAGCGGTACGGAGGCCGAAGAACCGGCCCCGGGCGTCCCGCGCCTCCACCACCCCGTCCGTGTGCAGGAGCAGATCCTCACCCGGCCCCAGGGGCTCGGCGGGATAGGGGTCGAGTACGGCGGGCAGGGGGAACGGGCCGAGCGGGGGCAGGGGTTCGGCGGCGGCGAGCGGCCGGGCGCCGCCGGGGCCGATCCGGTAGGGCCAGGGGTGGCCGCAGTTCAGCGCCCGTACACCGCAGTCCTGGTCGATCTCCAGCAGGAGCAGGGTGACGAACTCCTCGGCCGACGGGCTCTCCGGGTCGCCGCCGTAGGCCGCCGGATGCTCGTCGCGGGCGCGTTCGCGCAGATGGCGCTGGACGGCGCGGTCCAGCCGCCGCAGCAGGCCGCCGAGTTCGGGTTCGTCGTGCGCGGCCTCCCGGAAACTGCCGAGGACCGCCGCGACGGCCCCTATCGCGGGCAGCCCGTGGCCGCGTACGTCCCCGATCACGGCACGCACCCCGTAGGGCGTGGCCACGGCCTCGTACAGATCGCCGCCGACGATCGCGCCCCGGCTCGCGGAGAGCTGCACCGCGGCGAGGGAGAGGCCTTCGAGCCGGGCGGGGGGCGGGCGCAGCAGAACGCTCTGGGTGGCGTGTGCCACGGCGCGCGCCCGGCGCAGTTCGCGGCGGAGGCGGCAGCGGGCGCCGATGACGACTCCGGTGCCGACCGTGAGGAGGACCAGCGCCGCGACGATCCGCTCGGCGAGGCTCTCGGGGTGGTCGTGGGGCACCACCACCCGTCCGACGAGCGCGGCGGCGGCGCAGGCCACGGGCAGACCGAACGGGAGCAGTCTGCGCAGCGGCCGGATCGCGCCGGGCCGGGCACGGGCCGCTGCCGGACCGTGGGCGCGTGGCCGTCCGGCCCGGGGCGGGCCCGGACGGGGACGTGCGGAAGTGCTACGGATCATGCCGATGGTCCCCTCATAGGCCCCTGCCCGGCGCTCCGGCCGCCCCGCGCGCTCGCCCGGACAGCGGTACCGGCCGCCCCTGGAGGGGCGGCCGGGGCTGGACGGGCACGGTCTGCGGCCGGGTCGATTGTGTCGACCGTACGGGGAGGAAGGGAACAACCTGCCCCGTTCTCACTCGAATGAGTGAGCACACCGACAGACCGGACGGACCGGACGCGGTGGGCGGCGATCCGCTCACCCCGCCGGGCCGCCGATGGCTGACACCATGTCATATAACGTGCGGAGGTGGGGCGTTGGTGCCGGACGCGCCGGACCGGGCGGTGCGCGGCGGGGAGTCCTCGCGGTGCGGGGGCGGGTCGGGGCGACCGCCGCGGACGTCAACCGTGACCGCCCGGCCCCTTCCCGGTGCGACCACGGGCACGGCACCCGGGGCCTCCCGCCGGAGCCGGGCGGCGAGCCTGCTCCCGGGCCGGACCGGGCCCGACCGCATCGGCCAGGAACGGTGATGGCCGCCCGCCGGGCCGGCGCCGCCGTCGTCCTCGACGGCGGCGCCGAGGGCCCCGGCATCCTCACCGAGCGCGATATCCCGGGCACGGGGCCCAGGAAGGCCGCCGTGGACGTCGGCCAGCGGCTGCCGGGGGCTCCCGCCGGGACCGACGGTGAATCTGCTGCCGGGCCGGGCCCGGTACGGCAGCATCCGGCCACGAACGGGGTACGGGGGCCGCCGGGGGCCGTGGACGGGCTCCGGCTCAGGGCCCCGCGGGGCCCGCGCCCGGCGGGCGCCGACGGCGGTGCACGGTCACGGCGCGGGGACCCGGTGTGCTCCGGTACGACGACTGCACAAGCCACCTGCGTACGGCCACGGCACCACGCCCCCCCGCCCCGGAACGGACCACAGCGGTACGGCGGCTGCACAGGGCGCCCCCGTACGGCCAAGGGACGACGCCCCACGGCCCGGGAGCACCCCTGCGGTACGGGCGTCCGGCGCACCGCGGGACGGACCCCGGATCGAATCCGGACGGTGCCGTGCGGACCTCCTGCACAGGGCAGTTGCGGTGTCCGCCCCAGCGGCTCGGCGGCGGAGGGGCAAGGCCCCGGCCCGGCTGTACCGCCGGTCCCCGCCTCCCGGTGGGCGGTGCCGGCGCCGTCGTAAGGCACGGCGGTACGGCTCCGGCCGGCGGTCCGTGCGACACCGCACCGACGGGTGGCTGAGCGTCGGCCCTGCCTGCCGAAGCGGACCGCGGTGGTCCGGCGCTCGCGCAAGGCTTCCCACGGCAGTGCGGCGCGCCGCGGGGCCCGGCCCGGGAACGTATCCCGTCGCGCGGAACGGCCGCGGCCCCCGGAGCCGTTGCCGGTTCCGGGGGCCGCGGGTTGCGGTGGCGGCGGGGTGTCAGACGCCGCGGAGGGCCGCGCCCGCGGCAGTGGCCGCGGCGGCGACCGCCGCGTCCCGGGCCGCCGTGGCCTCCTCGACCGTCAGCGTCCGGTCGGGGGCGCGGAAGCGCAGCGCGTACGCCAGCGACTTCTTGCCCTCGCCCAGCTGCTCCCCGGTGAAGACGTCGAACAGCCGGATGGACTCCAGCAGCTCACCGGCGCCCGCGGCGAGCGCGTGCTCGACGAAGGCGGCGGGGACGTCCGCGTCGACGACCAGGGCGACATCCTGGGTGGCCACCGGGAACGAGGAGATCCGCGGTGCGGTGACCGCGCCCTCGCCCGCCCGCTGCACCAGGTCCAGGTCGATCTCCATGGCGCAGGTACGGGCGGGCACCCCGAAGGCCTTCACCACGCGCGGGTGCAGTTCGCCCGCGTGGCCCGCGGAGGTCTTCACCCCGTCGACGACGACGAACAGCTCGGCGCAGCGGCCGGGGTGCCAGGGGCCGTACTGCGCCTGCTCGACGGCGAGTTCGGCACCGGCCTCACGGGCGACGGTACGGGCGGCCTCGACGGCGTCCGCCCAGTCCCCCGGGTGTCCCTTGCCCCACCAGCCGGCCTGTTCCCGGGCTCCGGCGAGGACCACCGCCGCGTGCCGGGGCTGCTCGGGCAGGGCCGCGTCCAGGCCCGCCAGCTCGGCGTCCGTGGGGCGCCGGTCGACGGGGAGGGCGTCGGTCCGCCGGGGCTCGGCGGCGGGGTGGAAGACCAGACCGGTCTCGAAGAGGGCCAGGTCGTGGCTGCCGCGGCCGTCGTTGCGGCGGAGGGCTCCGAGGAGTCCGGGCAGCAGGGTGGTGCGGAGCGCGGGCTCCTCGTCGGAGAGCGGGTTGGCCAGCGTGACGACGCGGCGGGCCGGATCGTCGGCGGCCAGGTCCAGCTTGTCGAAGACCTGGGTGCCGATGAAGGGGTAGTTCGGGGCCTCGGTGTAGCCCGCCCCGGCGAGCGCCCGGCCGACGCGGCGGTGCAGCCGCTGGCGGGCGGTCAGCCCCCGGCCGGAGGACGGCCGGGGCAGCGTGGCGGGCAGGTTCTCGTACCCCTCCAGCCGCATGACCTCCTCCGCGAGGTCGTTGGGCGCGGTGAGGTCGGGGCGCCACGACGGGACGGTGACGATCAGCTCGTCCTGCCCGTAGACGTCGCAGCCGACCTCCTGGAGGCGGCGGACGACGGTCTCCCGGCCGTAGCCGACACCGGCGACCCGGTCGGGGTGGTCGGCGCGCATGGTGACCGTGCGGGGCGCGGAGGGCGTGATGGCCTCGGTGACGCCGGGTTCGGCGGTGCCGCCGGCCAGGAGGACCAGCAGATCGACGGTCCGCTGGGCTGCGGCGGCCGCGGCGAGCGGGTCGACACCGCGCTCGAAGCGCCGGGAGGCCTCCGAGGACAGCTTGTGGCGGCGGGCGGTCCTGGCAATGGCGACCGGGTCGAAGTGGGCGGCTTCGACGACGATGTCGGTGGTGCCGGTGGTCTGCCCGGTCTCGGGGTCGACGACCGCGTCGGCGATCTCGGTGTGCGCGCCGCCCATCACGCCCGCGAGCCCGATCGGGCCGCGGCCGTCGGTGATGACGAGGTCCTCGGCGTCGAGGACGCGGCGGGTGCCGTCGAGGGTGGTGAGCTTCTCACCGGGCTCTGCGCGGCGCACCCCGATCGGGCCGTCGATCCGGGAGCGGTCGTAGGCGTGCAGCGGCTGGCCCAGCTCCAGCATCACGTAGTTGGTGATGTCGACGGCCAGCGAGATCGGCCGCATACCGGCCTTCTGGAGGCGGCGGCGGAGCCAGATCGGGGAGCGCGCCTCGGGGTCGACGCCGGTGACGGTGCGCGCGGTGAAGCGGTCGCAGCCGACCGGGTCGGCGACCTGGACCGGGTAGCCGTGGGCGTTGGGCCCGGGGACGTCGAGGAGTGCCGGATCGCGCAGCGGCAGCCCGTACGCGGTGGCCGCCTCGCGGGCGATACCGCGCAGCGACAGGGCGTAGCCGCGGTCGGGGGTGACGGCGATGTCGAGGACCTCGTCGCGCAGCTCCAGGAGGGCGATCGCGTCGGTGCCGGCCTCGTGCTCCGGCGGGAGCACGATGATGCCGTCGGTGCCGTCGTCACCCATGCCCAGTTCGGCGGCGGAGCAGATCATGCCGCGGGACATCCGGCCGTACGTCTTCCGCTCGGCGATCTTGAAGCCGCCGGGCAGCTCGGCGCCGGGGAGGACCACGACGACCTTGTCGCCGACGGCGAAGTTGCGGGCGCCGCAGACGATCTCCTGCGGCTCGCCCGTCCCGTTGGCCTGTCCGACGTCGACCATGCAGTGCCGGATGGGCTTCTTGAACTCGGTCAGCTCTTCGATCGACAGCACCCGGCCGACGACGAGGGGGCCGGTGAGTCCGGCGCCGAGCTGCTCGACGGACTCGACCTCCAGACCCGCCGCGATCAGCTTCTGCTGTACGTCACGGCCGGTCTCGGCCGGCGGCAGGTCGACGTACTCCCGCAGCCAGGAAAGCGGGGCCCGCATCAGATCTCCATCCCGAAGGGCCGGGTGAACCGGATGTCACCCTCGACCATGTCTCGCATGTCTTCGACGTTGTGGCGGAACATCAGCATCCGTTCGATGCCGAACCCGAAGGCGAATCCGCTGTACTTCTCGGGGTCGACACCGCAGGCGACGAGCACCTTGGGGTTGACCATCCCGCAGCCGCCCAGTTCGATCCAGCCTTCGCTGGAGCAGGTGCGGCAGGGCCGGTCGGGGTTGCCGACGGACTCGCCGCGGCAGACGTAGCAGACCATGTCCATCTCGGCGGACGGCTCGGTGAAGGGGAAGAAGTTCGGCCGCAGCCGGGTCTTCATACCCTCGCCGCCGAACAGCTCCTGGACCATGTGGTCCAGGGTGCCCTTGAGGTCGGCCATGGTCAGGCCCTCGTCGATGGCCAGCAGTTCGACCTGGTGGAAGACGGGGGTGTGGGTGGCGTCCAGTTCGTCGGTGCGGTAGACGCGGCCCGGACAGATCACGTACACGGGCAGCTCGCGGCCGAGCAGGGAGCGGATCTGGACCGGGGAGGTGTGGGTGCGCAGGACGATCCCGGAGGCCTCCCCCTCGGCGGAACCGGTCACGAAGAAGGTGTCGGCCTCGCCGCGGGCGGGGTGGTCGGGGCCGATGTTCAGGGCGTCGAAGTTGAACCACTCGGCCTCGGCCTCGGGGCCTTCGGCGACCTCGTAGCCCATGGCGACGAAGATGTCCTCGATACGCTCCGAGAGCGTGGTGATGGGGTGGCGGGCACCCGCCGGGACCCGGTCGTAGGGCAGGGTGACGTCCACCGCCTCCTCGACCAGCACCCGGGCGTCGCGCTCGGCCTCCAGTGCGGCCTGGCGGGCGGCGAGCGCCTGGTTCACGGCGCCGCGCGCCTGGCCGACCCGCTTGCCCGCCTCGGCCTTGGCCTGCGGGGGCAGCGCGCCGATCTCACGGTTCGCGAGGGCGAGGGGCGAGGTGCCACCGGTGTGCGCGATCTTCGCCTGGGCGAGCGCTTCGAGGTCGCCCGCAGCGGCGAAGGCGGCGACCGCCTCGTCCCGCATGCGCTCGACTTCTTCCGGTTTCAGTGCCTCGACCTCGACAGGGTCGTACGACTTGTTGGGTGCCGACATCTCTTCCCGTGTTTCCGGTTGGCTGGGTGGGCGCGGCCCCGCTCGGCGACGACGGACGCAGACGAAGGACGCAAAGGTGCCAAAGTCCGAGTCTAAGGGGTCGGGGTTGCGCGGGCGGCGGCGCGTTTCCGGGGGGCGTCCCGGGGCCCGGTGGACCGGGCGGTCTGGAAGGGCCCGCGGGCGGCTCAGCTCAGATGAGCGGGCAGACCGACGGGCAGGGTAAATCGGAACTCGGCGCCGCCGGCCGGTCCCCGGCCGACGGTGATCGTGCCGCTGTGCGCCTCGACGATGCCTTTGACGATATAGAGGCCGAGGCCGGTGCCGCCGCGTTTGCTGCCCCGCCAGAAGCGGGTGAAGACCCGGGCCATCGACTCCTCGGGAATGCCGGGGCCCTGGTCGCTCACGGTGACGGCCGTGCCTTCCTCGTCGTCGCGGGGCGCCGCGGTCGGCGCCACGTCAATGGTGACGGTTCCCTCGCCGTGGCGCACCGCGTTTTCCAGCAGATTGCCGAGCACCTGATCGACCTTGTCGGGGTCGGCCCAGAGCGCGGGCAGGCCCGGGTGGATCCGGACCACGAACCGGTCGGGGCTGCGGCCGCTGGCTATATGGGCCTGGACATGGCGGGTGACGGCGGCGGCGATGTCCACGGGCTGGCGGCGGACCTCCAGCCGTCCGGAGTCGATCCGGGAGATGTCGAGGAGTTCGGCGATCAGCCGGGTGACGCGGTTGGCGTCGGCGTCGACGGTCTCCAGCATCAGCCGCTTCTGGTCGTCGGTGAACCGCTCCCATTTGGCGAGCAGGGTGGCGGTGAAGCCCTTCACCGAGGTCAGCGGGGAGCGCAGCTCATGGGCGACGGTGGCGATCAGCTCGGCGTGGCTGCGTTCGGTACGCCGGCGGGCCTCGGTGCCGCGGAGGCTGACGACGAGGCGGCGCAGCGGTCCCGTGGGGTGTTCGCGGACGTACCGGGCGGAGACGAGGACCTCGCGTCCGCCGGGGAGGAGCAGATTGCGCTCGGGCTGGCCGACCCGGGTGGCGAGCCCGCCGTACGGGTCGGTCAGCGCCCACCAGCGGCGGCCCTTGAGGTCCTCCAGCGGCAGGGCGCGTTCCAGGGGCAGTCCGACGGCGTCGGCGCGGGCGGTGGCGGTGATCCGGACGGCCGCGGCGTTGAAGCAGATCACCCGGCCGTTCTCGTCGGCGACGACGAGGCCGTCGGGGAGGTCGTCGGGGTCGATCATCAGTGCCTCGGGATCGGTGGACGCGCGCGGATAGGCGCCGTGCGTCTCCGCGAGCCTGCTCGTGCCGACCGCCATACCCGTGCCCCCACCTCTCCGCCGCCGCAGTGGGCTCCCCGAGCCCGTCACCCTACTAGCTCAAGGAGACGGTCCGGACCTCGTGCGCGAGTGCGCCCCCTGTACCACCTGTCGGTTCCGCCCTGCCCCCCGGATGCGCCGTCCGCTGGTGCGGCGCGCCCCGGGCCGTACTCATCCTCCGGTGCGCTGAGCGCGCGCCGAGGCGTAGAGACATACGGCCGCGGCGGTCGCCAGGTTCAGGCTCTCCGCCTTTCCGTGGATCGGGACCCGGATCACGGCGTCCGCGAGCGCCCTGGTCTCCTCGGGCAGCCCCCAGGCCTCGTTGCCGAAGACCCAGGCGGTGGGGCCGCCCATGGTTCCGGCGTCCAGTTCGGCGTCGAGGTCGGCTCCGGCGCCGTCGGCCGCCACCACGCGCACTCCGGCGCCCCGCAGCTCCTGTACGGCGCGCTCCACCGGGACGCCCACGGCGACCGGGAGATGGAAGTGGGAGCCGACGGAGGCCCGGACGGCCTTGGGGTTGTAGAGGTCGACGGAGGCGTCGGTGAGGACGACGGCATCGGCTCCGGCGGCGTCCGCGCAGCGCAGCACGGTGCCCGCGTTCCCCGGGTCGCGGACATGGGCGAGTACGGCGACCAGCCGGGGCCGGGCGGCGACGATGTCCTCGAACGGGGAGTCGACGAACCGGCAGACGCCGACGAGCCCCTGCGGGGTAACGGTGGTGGAGATGTCCGCGATCACCATCTCGTCGGCGAGGTGGAACCCGATCCCGGCGGTCCGGGCCGCGTCCACGATGTCCGGGTACCGCTCGGCGGCCTCGGGGGTGGCGAACAGCTCGGTGAGCGTGTGCTCCCCGGCCGGTGTCCGGTGGCCGGTGGCCTCCCGTACCGCCTGCGGTCCCTCGGCCAGGAACAGCCGCTCCTTGCCGCGGAAATTCCGCCTCGCCAGCCGCCGGGCGGCGCCGACGCGCGGGGAGCGCGGGGAGATCAACTCGGGGGCGGCCATGGACTCACTTCCGGGAGGGGCGCCGCGCGCAAGGACAGACACGGACGGCGTGGCGGACGGGCGGAGGGGCACACCCGGGCGCCGGACGGGATGCCGGGACAGGGGTGTCCGGGCGGGTGTCCGGGCGGCGGATGCAGACGGACCCGCAGGCCACAGGGGCCTGCGGGTCCGGAACGCGGGTTGTCCCACCAGCGGAGCGCGCTCCGCGGCGGCGGGACGATCACGCGGCGATCAGGCGGCGGCCTTCGGCGCGTTCACATCGGCGGGGAGCGCCTTCTGCGCGACCTCGACCAGCGCGGCGAACGCGTTGGCGTCGTTGACGGCCAGCTCCGCCAGGATCTTGCGGTCCACCTCGATGTTGGCGGCCTTCAGACCCTGGATCAGACGGTTGTAGGTCATACCGTTCTGACGGGCGGCGGCGTTGATGCGCTGGATCCACAGCTGACGGAAGTCGCCCTTGCGCTTCTTCCGGTCGTTGTAGTTGTAGACCAGGGAGTGGGTGACCTGCTCCTTGGCCTTGCGGTACAGGCGCGAACGCTGACCGCGGTAACCGCTGGCCTGCTCCAGGATCGCCCGGCGCTTCTTGTGGGCGTTGACTGCCCGCTTGACGCGTGCCACTTGTTAACTCCTTGTAGCGGGGCCGTACGTGCAGCGGCACGGCCCGAATACGAATTTGGTCTCCCGGTCCCGGCGTCGGCTTCCCTGCCCCGTCAGCGGGCCCCGCCGGTGCGGGGCCGCCCGGAGGCGGGAGGCGACGTCACTTGCCGAGAAGCTTCTTGATCTTCTTGGCGTCGCCGGGGGCCATCTCCGCGTTGCCGGTGAGGCGACGCGTCAGCGTGGACGGCTTGTGCTCCAGCAGGTGGCGCTTGCCGGCGCGCTCACGGAGCACCTTGCCGGAGCCGGTGATCTTGAAGCGCTTCTTGGAACCGCTGTGCGTCTTGTTCTTCGGCATCGCGCCGTAATCTCCTCGTCAGTGGCGCTCTCGACCGGCGCGTGAGCACCGGACACGCGGGAGCGTCCAGTTCGTCTTGTCAGGTCCGGGGGCGGACCCGGGGCGGCCTGCGGCTGCCCCCGGGATCACCCCTCGGCGGGCGTCTCGGCCGGAGCCTCGACCTCGGCCTCGGCCTGGGCCTCCGCCTTCGGGTCCCGGCCCGCCTTGCGTGCGGCCTGGGCCTCACGCGCCTCGGCCATGGCCTCGGTCTTCTTCTTGTGCGGTCCGAGAACCATGATCATGTTCCGGCCGTCCTGCTTCGGATTCGACTCGATGAATCCGAGGTCTTCGACATCGGACGCGAGGCGCTGAAGCAGTCGGTAACCAAGCTCGGGGCGGGACTGCTCACGACCACGGAACATGATCGTGATCTTGACCTTGTCGCCCTGCTTGAGGAACCGGACGACATGACCCTTCTTGGTGTCGTAGTCGTGCGGGTCGATCTTCGGCCGGAGCTTCATCTCCTTGATGACCGTGTGCGCCTGGTTCTTGCGCGCCTCACGGGCCTTCATGGCCGACTCGTACTTGAACTTCCCGTAGTCCATGAGCTTGCACACGGGCGGCCGGGCGTTCGCCGCGACCTCGACGAGGTCGAGGTCGTACTCCTGGGCGAGTTCGAGAGCCTTGGCGAGCGGGACAATGCCCACCTGCTCGCCGCTGGGACCGACAAGCCGTACTTCGGGAACGCGAATCCGGTCGTTGATGCGGGGCTCGGCGCTGATGGATCCTCCTCGGTAGCACCGCGCGGCCGACTGGCAGACGGCCGCGAGCGTCTGGTGAGACCAACCCGCGCAGGAGCAGAAAAAACGCCCCGGACGGGACACAGGCGGCAGCTCCTCGAATACCGGAGCACCGCCGCGGAACCCGCGGGGCGCACATCGGGCGGTTCCATCGTCCGTACGGAACGATGGGGACCGCCTGACCGGTGACCCGCCGCCCGGAAGGCGGTCAGGTGGGAGATCGGAGCCTCCACTTGTGGGCCGGGCACAGTCGTGTCCGGCCGGTCGTCACACAAGGTTAGCAGCTCCGGCGGGGCGGTGCTAACCGGTGGCCCCGGCGGCGCCGTATCCGGCGGGGCATATCGTGGGCGTCATGAGTGACGCGACCCCTTCCCCCGGCGCCGGCGAGTCCCTTCAGCCGGGCGCCTCTGCCGAATCCCCCGACTTCGACGCCCTGACCCGCGATATCGCGGAGGTGCCCGCCGTCGAGGTGATCGTCACGGTCGCGGTGAACCTGATGAGCGCCGCCGCGGTGAAGCTCGGTCTCACCGAGGACGGCGACGAGCACAAGGACCTCGACGAGGCCCGCAAGCTGGTGCACGCCCTGGCCGGGCTGCTGGACGCGAGCACCACGGAGATCAGCTCCTTCCACGCGGCCCCGCTGCGCGACGGGCTGAAGTCGCTCCAGCTCGCGTTCCGTGAGGCGTCCCTGGTGCCGGACGGTCCCGGTCAGGGGCCGGGCGAGAAGTACACGGGCCCGGTCTACGGGTAGGCCGCGTCTGACAAATAGCGTCGTCCGCCCGGAGGGCGGGGCCCGCGGCGTCCGGTGCGTGCAATCGCAAGGCGGAGGGTTTCCCTCGTACTGGACGTACTCGGGAAATCCCGACAACGCAGCGAGTGTGCGTGCCGGGCGTCGCGGGCCAGACGGGATTTGTCAGACACGGCCCAGGGGCCCCTCCCGGATCGGACGGGATCAGGAACGTACGTAGAAGGGCTCGCCCGGAGGGGTGGCCCCGGCCGGCAGCAGCGCCAGGTCGAGGCCCCGCACCAGGCGGGCCCTGAGTACGTCGTGGCCCGCGACGGCCCTGGCCACCCGTCCGGCGGCCTCGGCGGGCTCGGCACCGTCCGCGAGGACCAGGGCGAGGGTGCCGTCGGTGCCGTCGCCGGGCAGCAGATGGACCCGGACGACGGCGGGCTCGGCCGCCATCACCTCCCGTACCGCCCCGGTCACCGCCGGATCGTCCAGCGGGTCGGCGCTGGTCCGCCCCTCGGCCAGGGCCCGCAGCGCGGCACCGCTGAGCTGGTAGGGCACGGGACCCGCGAGGTCCAGCACCAGGGTGTCGGCCTGCTCGTGGGCGACCGCCTTCAGCGCCTGGTGCAGCGGCACGGCGACCGGGCGGGCCTTCGGGTCCCAGCGGGCGAGGGTTTCCAGGGATGTGAACGCGGGCAGCGCGCGCCGGTCCCCCGCGGTGAGCGTGGGCACCGCCATCTCGCTGGTCTTCTCCCGCCGGAGTCCGTTCCCGTCCGTCTCGACCTCGCCGAGGACGGCGACGACGGGCACCAGCAGCCGGGCCCCGGCGAGCGCCGCCAGGACGGCCCCTTCGGCCCCTTCGGCCGTCCGGTCCCCCGCCCAGGCGGCGAGCGCCGCCGTGAGCCGCGGGTCGGCGGTGCCGTCGTCTTCGGAGAAACCGGGATCGGGGATGTTCTTGAGCGCCACGTGCCGAGCCTAGTTCCCTCCGGTCGGCGGCCCGCCACGGGGTGCTCCGGATGGCCTGCGGCCGTGACCGATCCGACCGCCGTGCCCGGACCGGCGGGCCCGGGACTGTCCGTGGCCGTCCGCACCGCGGCCGGCGCGTGGTACGGCGGGGACGCCGACCAGGGCTATCCCTCGGCATCGTCAAGGTGTCGATCCTGGCCGCTCTGCCGGCGCGCGGGCGTCCGCTGGAGGCGCACCACCGGGAGTGGGCCCGGGACGCGATCGTGAGCAGTGACAACGACGCGGCGACCGCGCTCCGGCGGGACCTCGGCGGCGCCGGGGCGCTGGACGCGGCACATGCCCGCCTCGGCCTCACCGGTACGACCGCCGATCCGGCCTGGGGCCTGACCCGCACCACCGCCCGCGATCAGCTGACCCTGCTGCGCGCCGTGTTCCGGGAGCCCGTGTACGCGCCGCTGCGCGAGCTGATGGGCCGGGTCCGGGCGGACCAGGCCTGGGGGGTGTCGGCGGCCGCCCCGGGGAACGGCGGATGGGCGCTGAAGAACGGCTGGATGCCGATGCGGACGACGGGCCTGTGGGTGGTCCACTCCGTCGGCCGGGCGGCCGGCCGGCTCGTGGTGGCGCTGTCGGACGGGCATCCGTCGAAGGAGGCGGGGATCGCACGGGTGGAGGCGGCGGTCCGGGAGGCGGTGGCGGCCGCGCCCTGAGCGGCTCAGGCGCCCGGCCGGGGGCGGAGGCGGTCCGGTGCCGGTGCCGGTGGAAGCAGGCGTGGTGCGGAGCCGGGCCGGTACGGCGCCGGTGCGCTGTGAGGCGGGTGCGGTACGGGGCGGATCAGGCGCCCGGCCGGGGGCCGGTGCCGCGCCGGAGTACGACCGCGATCGCCAGGACCACCGCACCGGCAACGCCCACCAGTGGCGCAAGCCAGTTGGACGGTGTCTCGTCGGGCTCCTCGGGCTGCGGCCCCGGCCCGAAGTACGGCTTCGCATAACCCGCCGTGGCCGTCTTCGGATCCCGGGGACGGAGTTGCTTCCCCGCCTCGATGGCCGCTGCCGGGTCGATCGTGCCGTAGCCGAGGGAGTCGTCCCGGCCGGAGTCGGGACGGTCGCGGGCGGTGTCCACGAGGAGTCGTTTGATCTGGGCGGGGGTCAGACCGGGGTGGGCGGAGCGGACCAGGGCGACGGCACCGGAGACGAAGGCCGCCGCCGCGCTGGTGCCCCAGCCCTCGTAGTACTTGCGGTCCGGGTCCGGTATCACGATGTCGACCCCGGGCGCGCTGACGGTCGCGTACCAGCGGCGGGTGGAGAAGGAGGCGCGGTTGCCGAAGCGGTCCACGGCCGTGACGGCGATGACGCCCGGGTAGGCGGCGGGGTACGAGATCCGGTCGCCCTTCTCGCCGCCGTTGCCCGCGGAGGCGACGACGACGGCACCCTTGGCGAGCGCGTACTGGACGGCCGCGTCCTCGCCGGGTTCGGGGTGCGCGGACTCGCTGTCGTCGCCGAGGGAGAGATTGATGACGTCGGCGCCCTGGTCGGCGGCCCAGCGGATCCCCTGGGCCAGGGCGGTACCCCGGGATTTACGGGCCTTCTCGCGGGCGTTGTCGCCGCCTTCGAGGATGACCCGGACGGGCAGGATCTTCGCCTCGGGCGCGATGCCGACGACCCCGGACTCGTCGTTCCAGCCCCGGCCGTGGGCGGCGATGATCCCGGCCATCGCGGTACCGTGCCGGGCCCAGGAGCGGTCGCCGCGCACGGCGCCGAAGCCGATGAGGTCCTTGCCGGGCAGCACATTGCGTTTGAGGTCGGGGTGTTCGTCGTCGACACCGGTGTCGAGGACGGCGACCGTGATGCCCCCGCCCTTGGTGGTACGCCAGGCCTCGTCGGTGTTGAGCGCGTCGAGCCCCCACTGCTGGACGCGGATACCGTCCGCGCGCGCGGGGACGGCGGGCAGCAGTGCGAACGCGGTGGCAGCGGTGAGCGCGGCGGCACGGTGCAGCCCGCGGCGCCGGAGGCTGCCCCCGCGGGCGGGCACCGGCGTACAGACGGTGGCGTGCGCGGCGGCGGGCGTACGGGCCGTGCGGGAGGCGGGCTTCGGGGTCACTCGGGGGCCTCCGTCGGGGGGTTGAGCGCCGCCCGGAGCGCCCGTTCGGCTCCGGCGGCCAGACCCGCGGCCTCGTGGCCGAGACCGGCCTGCGCGACGGGGGCCGTCGATGTGGCGTCCCGGGCCGCGGCGACGGGCTGCGGCCCCTCCGCGGTCCGGCCGTCCGCGAAGCCGGAGACGGCGTAGACCACGACGGGCGCGTCGGGCAGCACCTTGAGCGACCAGCTCGCCCGCTGGGCGGCGCCGAACCGCTCGGCGACGGTGCCCTTGGCCGGGAAGGCGCGCGGCAGCAGATCGGGGCGCTCGTCCAGGCTCTGGGTGTCGACGCGCTGGGCGAGGGCGGCCATATCGTGCTCGTCGGCGCCGGTGAAGACCATGCCGACGGTGGTCACGTTGGTCGAGGTGGCATCGGTGTAGGTGGCCCGGACGACGCGGACGCAGCCGGTCTTCGACAGGGTGGCGGCCAGCCCCGGGTCGAGTGCCGCGGCACAGTCGCTGTCGGGCGCCACGGCGATCCGGGTCCAGACCCGGTCGGCCTTGCCGGGTCCGGCCTCGGGGCCGCTGACCGTCCGGGGGAAGAGGCTGTCGACGGGCGCGGTGTGCCAGAGCGCGTGCGCACGGTCGTAGGCCGACTCTTCGGCGGAGCCGCCGCCGGGCCCGCCGGTGAGGAAGGCTGCGGTGACGGCACCGCCGATCAGCCCGAGTCCGAGTACGGCGCAGACCGCGGCCACGGCGGTCCGCACCGGTCGCCGCGCGGGCACGGGCCGGAGCCGGGCCGTGATCTCGGCGTACTCCTCGGGCGGGAGCAGCGGTGCGTAGGGCGGGGGTACGGGGGGACGGGTCGCGCGCTCGGGGGGCAACGGGCCCGCCGGGTGCGGCCGTACGGACCCGGATTCGGCGCCGGACGGTGCGGGCGCGGGGCCCGCGGGGGCCGGCGGGGGAACCGCGGGCCGGGCAGGCGCGACCGGCCCTGCGGTACGGGCCGGACCGGGTCCGTCGGCGAACGGGGCACGGACACCCGGGCCGGGCGGCGGGCCCGCGGAAGGAGCGGGCGCGGCGGAGGCTCTCGCGGCGGACGGCGGGGCCGTCCGTTCGGCGGGCGCCCCGGTCCCGGCCGTACGGGAAACCGCAGGCCCGGTGGGACGACCCGGCCTCGCCGGGCGCGGGCGCACGGCGCGGGACGCCGCGGCCGGCGGGGCATCCGGGCGTCGGGGCCCGGCGGGGTCCGGTGCTGCCGCGCCGGTAGGGGACGTCCCGGGCGCAGCGGGCCGGGCACCGGCGGCCGCCGGGGACTTGCCGGGCGGCCCGGCGGGGCGCACCGGACTTCCCGCGGCCGGGGCTTCGGCTTCGGCTCGGGCTTCGGGGGGCAGTTCCGGGCCGGGCGCCGCGGGGCGCCGCGCCCTCGGCGCGGGAGCCGCCGGGCGGGGGTCCGGCTTCGCGTTGCGGTGCTCCCCCGCCGGGGTCCCGGCGGCCGGAGGCGCCGGCGGACGCGGTGGGACCGTACGCGGGCCGCCCGCTTCCGGAGCACGACCGGGCGTACCGGCCGGGGGAACCGCCGCCGTACCGCCACCGGTTCCCCCGGGGGGTACGGCGGGCTCCGGCTCGGCGCCGGACCGGGGTACCGCCGGGCCGGGCGGGCTCGACGGATCGTGCGGTGCGCCGGAGGCGGCGGGCTCCCGTCCCGTACGGCCGTCCCCGCCCCCGGAAGCGTTCCGCGGCTGCGGGGACGGGATACGGAGCCGGGCCGTGTCCCGGTCCCGGTCCCGCGCGGCGCCGCCGCCGACCGGTCCGGAGCCGGTCCGCGGACCGGGAACGACGGGGCCCGTGCGCCGTGGTGCGCCCGGCGCGCCGGGAGCGGTGGCCGGGCTCCCGGTGCGCGCGGCAGCCGGAGGTCCGGGTTCCGTGCGGAGCGCCGAACCGTCCCGGGGAACCGGCGTGCCCGTGCCGAGGCGGCGCGTCACCGTGGAATCCGTGGAATCCGGGGACGGCGGCAGCGGGGTGCCGAGCGGGCGGGTCGGGGTGTCGCGGCGGGGCGGGGACTGCGGTGGACGGCGGGCCGACGGGTCGGTCGGGGCTCCGGACGGGCCGGTGGGTGCCTTCGGTACGGCGGCGGACCGCTGGGCCGGACCCGGCAGCAGGGCGTCCGTGATACGGGAGCGCGGTGGAGGCGGCGGGGTGTCGTCGGCGTGGCCGGGCGGGCTCGGTGTCTCCGTACTCATACCGTCCCCCGTGTCCCGATGCCCTTACCGCCGTCGGATCGCCCCTCGCAGCATGCTTGTTCGTCTCCGCGCCTGCGTCACTCTACGGGGTGGAGGGGGCGCGGAGGCACCGGGCGCCGACTCCGCCCGGATCTGCCCCGATCCTCCCCCTACCCCTCGGTAATCCGGTCTGGCAGGCTCTGGCCATGACTCACCGAGCCGCCGACCGGGCCCGGTACGACCGGGCCACCGCCCTGCTCGACGCGCCCTTCGCCGTCGTGGATCTGGCGGCGTTCGATGCCAACGCCGCCGATCTGGTGCGGCGTGCGGGCGGCAAGCCGGTACGGATCGCCAGCAAGTCGGTCCGCTGCCGGGCGCTGCTGGAGCGGGCGTTGGCGCAGGAAGGTTTCGCCGGGGTGATGTCGTTCACGCTGGCGGAGTCGCTCTGGCTGGCGCGGGCCGGGTTCCGGGATGTCCTGCTGGCGTATCCGTCCGTGGACCGGGAGTCCTTCGGGCGGCTCGCCGCCGACCCGAAACTGGCGGCGGCCGTGACCGTGATGGTCGACGATCCGGCGCAGTTGGAGCTGATCGACCGGGCCCGGGACGGCGGCCGGGAGGAGATCCGGGTCTGTCTGGAGCTGGACACGGCGCTGCGCCTGTTCGGCGGGCGGATCCGGGTCGGGGCCCGGCGTTCGCCGCGGCACGCTCCGGAGCAATTGGCCGCGCTGGCCCGGTCCGTGGTCCGGTGGCCGGGATTCCGGCTGGTGGGCCTGATGGCGTACGAGGGGCATATCGCGGGTGTCGGGGACGCGGTGGCCGGGAGTCCGCTGCGGTCCCGGGGGGTCCGGCTGATGCAGCGGACGGCCCGCCGCCGGCTCGCCGTGCTGCGCGCGGAGTCGGTCCGGGCGGTCCGGGCCGTGGTGCCCGGGCTGGAGTTCGTCAACGGCGGCGGGACGGGCAGCGTGCAGAGTACGGCCGCCGAGGACGCGGTGACGGAGATAGCGGCGGGCTCGGGGCTGTACGTACCGCGGCTGTTCGACCACTACACGGCGTTCTCGGGGCGTCCGGCGGCGCTGTTCGCGCTGCCGGTGGTGCGCCGGCCGGGGGTGGGCGCGGTGACGGTGCTCGGCGGCGGCTATCCGGCGTCGGGCCCGGCGGGCCGGGACCGGCTGCCGGTGCCGTATCTGCCGGAGGGGCTGCGGTACGACGCCGCGGAGGGCGCGGGCGAGGTGCAGACACCGCTGCTGGGCTCCCCGGCGGACGATCTGCTGATCGGGGACCGGGTGTGGTTCCGGCACGCCAAGGCCGGGGAGCTGTGCGAGCGGTTCGCCGTACTGCATCTGATCGACGGCGACCGGGTGGTGGACACGGTGCCGACGTACCGGGGCGAGGGCCTCACCTTCCTGTGACCCCCGGCCCGGGTGGCCCGCAGCCGGCTACAGCGGGGTGACGTACGCCCCCGAGAGCCCGCCGTCGACGAGGAAGTCCGTCGCGTTGACGAACGAGGCGTCGTCGCTGGCGAGGAACGCGACGGCGGCGGCGATCTCGTCCGCTTCGGCGAACCGTCCGACGGGGATGTGGACGAGCCGGCGGGCGGCGCGCTCGGGGTCCTTGGCGAACAGCTCCCGGAGCAGGGGGGTGTTCACGGGGCCGGGGCAGAGGGCGTTGACCCGGATGCCCTCGCGGGCGAACTGGACGCCGAGTTCGCGGGACATGGCGAGCACCCCGCCCTTGGACGCGGTGTACGAGATCTGGGAGGTCGCGGCGCCCATGATCGCCACGAAGGAGGCGGTGTTGATGATGGAGCCGCGGCCCTGGCGCCGCATATAGGGGAGAGCGGCCTTGCAGCAGAGGTAGACGGAGGTGAGGTTCACGTCCTGGACCCGCTTCCACGCCTCCAGGCCCGTGGTGAGGATGGAATCGTCGTCCGGGGGCGAGATGCCCGCGTTGTTGAAGGCGATGTCGACGGAGCCGTAGGTGTCGTACGCGGCCCGGAACAGCGCCTCGACCTGCTCGGGGTCGGTGACGTCGACACGGACGAACAGCCCGCCGGTCTCCTCGGCCGCGGCCTTGCCCGCGGTTTCGTCGATATCGCCGCAGACGACGTGGGCGCCTTCCGAGGCGAGGCGCCGGGCGGTGGCCAGGCCGATGCCGCTGCCCGCGCCGGTGACGACGGCGGTCCGGCCCACCAGCCGGCGGCAGACGTTCTGGGGTTCGCTCATGGGGTCAGTCCTCCGTGCTGATGAAGACGTTCTTGGTCTCGGTGAAGGCGGTGAGGGCGTCGGGGCCCAGCTCCCGGCCGAGGCCGGACTGCCGGTATCCCCCGAAGGGGGTCCAGTAGCGGACGCTGGAGTGGGAGTTGACGGAGAGGTTGCCGGCCCGGACGGCGCGGGAGACCCGGACGGCCCGGCCGACGTCACGGGTCCACAGGGAGCCGGAGAGGCCGTACTCGGTGTCGTTGGCGAGCCGGATCGCGTCGGCCTCGTCGTCGAAGGGGAGGACGGCGGCGACGGGCCCGAAGATCTCCTCACGGGCGGCGGGCGCATCGGGGCCGAGGCCGGTGAGGACGGTGGGCGGGAACCAGAACCCGGGGCCGTCCGGGGCGGTGCCGCGGATGCCGGGCAGTTCGCCGGGGGCGTAGGAGCGGACCCGGTCGAGCTGGGCCCGGGAGATCAGCGGGCCCATCTGCACCGACTCGTCCGCGGGGTCGCCGACCCTGACGGCTTCGATCGCGGGGGCGAGGAGTCCGAGGAAGCGGTCGTACACGGTGCGCTGGACGAGGATCCGGCTCCGGGCGCAGCAGTCCTGGCCGCTGTTGTCGAGGAAGGACATGGGGGTGGCGGCGACGGCCGCTTCGAGGTCGGCGTCGGCGAAGACGATATTGGGGCTCTTGCCGCCGAGTTCGAGGGTGACGCGTTTGACGGTGGCGGCGCAGCGGGCCATGACGGCCCGGCCGACCCGGCCCGATCCGGTGAAGACGATCTTGGCGATGCCCGGGTGGTCGACCAAGGCGGCGCCGGTGATACCGCCCGCGCCGGGCAGCACCTGGAAGAGGTGTTCGGGCAGTCCGGCCTCCAGGGCCAGCGCGGCGAGCCGCAGTGCGGTGAGGGGGGTGGTCTCGGCGGGTTTGAGGAGGACGGCGTTCCCGGCGGCGAGGGCGGGCGCGGTGCCCCAGGCGGCGACGGGCATCGGGAAGTTCCAGGGGGCGATCACCCCGACGACGCCGAGGGGTTCGAGGAAGGTGAGATCGATGCCCCCGGGGACGGGGATCTGGCGGCCGCTGAGCCGCTCCACTCCCCCGGCGCTGTAGTCGAGGAGGTCGCGGACGTTCCCGGCCTCCCAGCGGGCGTTGCCGATGAGGTGTCCGGCTTCGAGGACCTCCAGCCGGGCGAGTTCCTCGATGTGGTCGTCGACGACGGCGGCGAAGCGGCGCAGCAGCCTCGCCCGGTCGGCCGGGGCGGCGGCCGCCCAGCCGCGCTGGGCGGCGGCGGCACGGGTGACGGCGGCGTCGACTTCGGCGGGCGCGGTGGCGGCGACCTGGTCGACGAGGGCGCCGGTGGCGGGGTTGAGGACCTCGTGGTACTCGGGGTGGTGCACGGCGTTCCTTTCCGGGGCGCGGGCGGGCCGGGACGGGACGGGTGGGCCGGGGGCGGCCGGCCGCGGGCGCACGGGCTCAGTGGCGTTCGAAGGAGCGGCGCCGCTCCCAGTCGGTGACCGCGGCGTCGTACGCGGCGAGTTCGACCCGGGCCATGTTGAGGTAGTGGTCGACGACCTCGGCGCCGAACGCGGCCTTGGCGAGGGGGCTGGTCTCCCACAGCTCGGCGGCCTCGCGGAGGGTGGTGGGGACATGTGCATGTCCCGCCGTGTACGCGCTCCCGGTGCACGGCTCGGGCAGTTCCAGCTCCTGTTCCACTCCGTACAATCCGGCGGCGATCATTCCGGCGACGGCGAGATAGGGATTGACATCACCGCCGGGGAGCCGGTTCTCGAAGCGCAGCGAGCGTCCGTGCCCGACGACCCTGAGGGCGCAGGTGCGGTTGTCGTGCCCCCAGGCGACGGCGGTGGGGGCGAAGGAACCGGGCTGGAAGCGTTTGTAGGAGTTGATGTTGGGCGCGTACAGCAGGCTGAATTCGCGCAGCGCGGCGAGCTGTCCGGCGAGGAAATGCCGCATCACGGGCGACATTCCGCCGGGCCCGTCCCCGGCCATGACGTTGTCGCCGGCGGCGTCGGCGAGGGACAGGTGGATATGGCAGGAGTTGCCTTCGCGCTCGTTGTACTTGGCCATGAAGGTGAGGGAGACGCCTTCCTGGGCGGCGATCTCCTTGGCTCCGGTCTTGTAGACGGAGTGCTGGTCGCAGGTGGTGAGGGCCTCGTCGTAGCGGAAGGCGATCTCGTGCTGGCCGGGGTTGCACTCGCCCTTCGCGGACTCCACGGTGAGCCCGGCGGCGGCCATCTCGTTGCGGATCCTGCGCAGCAGGGGTTCGATCCGGCCGGTGCCGAGGACGGAGTAGTCGATGTTGTACTGGTTGGCCGGGGTGAGTCCGCGGTAGTCGCGGTCCCAGGCCTGTTCGTACGTGTCCTTGAAGACGATGAACTCCAGCTCGGTGCCGACGTTCGCGGTCCAGCCGCGGTCGGCGAGCCGGGCCGACTGACGGCGGAGGATCTGGCGGGGGGCGGCGGCGACGGGACGGCCGTCACCCCAGGCGAGATCGGCGACGAGGAGGGCGGTACCGGCGTTCCAGGGCACGCGGCGCAGCGTGGCGGTGTCGGGGTGCATGGCGAAATCGCCGTACCCCTGTTCCCAGGAGGACATCGCATAGCCGTCGACGGTGTTCATCTCGGTATCGACGGCGAGGAGGTAGTTGCACCCCTCGGTGCCGTTGCCGAGGACCTCGTCGAGGAAGAAGGGGGCCGCGAAGCGCTTCCCCTGGAGGCGTCCCTGCATATCGGGGAAGGCGAGCACGACGGTGTCGATCTCGCCCGACGCCACCAGGGAGCGCAGCTCCTCCACGGCGAGCGGGGGTGTGCGGGCAGCCATGGAATCGCGCCTCCTCGGGTCGGCCGGGAGCCATAAGGTATTGCTGAAGACCATTGCTTGGGAAGAGGGAACGGCGACGTGGCGGAGACGAACGGGCGGGACGGGGCGGAGCCGGGGCGGCCGGCGGCCGTGCTGCGGCCGGTGCGGGCGGGCAACGGTTTCGAGGAGGCGCTGGAGCAGATACTCCGGCTGCTGCGGCTCGGGCTGGTGGCCGCCGGGGAGAGGCTGCCCGCGGAGCGCGAACTGGCCGAGCGGCTGGGGATCAGCCGGGTGACCCTGCGGGAGGTGCTCAAGGTCCTCACGGAGCAGCGGCTGCTGGAGAGCAGGCGGGGGCGGTACGGCGGGACGTTTGTGCTGCCGCGTCCCGAGGCCTACGGCGAGGAGGAGCTGCGGCGCCGGCTGGCGGGCGCGGACCTTGAGGACACCCTGCGGTTCCGTGAGGTCCTGGAGGTCGGCGCGGCGGGGCTGTGCGCGGCGCACGGGCTGCCGGAGGAAGGCGGGCGGCGGCTGCGGGCGGCGCTGGCGGCCACGCACGACGCGCCGCTCGCGGAGTACCGGCGCCGGGACACGCTGCTCCATCTCACGCTGGCCGAACTGTCGGGTTCGCCGTCGCTGGCTGAGCAGTACGCGGCGGTCCGGGCGGGGGTGAACGAGCTGCTGGACTGCATTCCGATCCTGGTCCGGAATCTGGAGCATTCGCAGCAGCAGCACACGGCGGTGGTCGATGCGGTGCTGGCGGGGGACGCGGACGGCGCGCGGCGGGCGATGCGCGAACACTGCGGGGGAACGGCTGCGCTGTTGCGGGGCTTCCTGTCCTGACCCGCGCCGGGGCCGTCCGCCGGTCCTTCCGCATGCCGGAGCCGGGCGGGCCTGCGGTCCGCCGGAGCGTGCGAGTTCGGCGCAGGGGGCTTGCGCGGATCCCGACCGTACCGCAAAGGTGTCGCCCTCAACCTTTGAAGGCGGGAGGGGTCCAGCCATGGCCGAAGGAACCACCCAGACAAACACCCCACCGGAACCGGCGCCTCCGGAGCGGGTACCCGCCGACGACGGCTATCTCAGCCGCCGGATGCTGCGCCGTGGCAGCGCGGGCTGGCTGCTGCTGACCGGGCTCGGGGTCGCCTATGTCGTCTCCGGCGATTTCTCCGGCTGGAACATCGGCCTCTCCAAGGGCGGTTTCGGCGGGCTGGCGATCGCGACCGTCCTGATGGGCGTGATGTACGCCTGTCTGGTCTTCGCCCTCGCGGAGCTGTCCGCGATCCTGCCGACCGCGGGCGGCGGCTACGGTTTCGCCCGGCGGGCGCTGGGCACCTGGGGCGGCTTCCTGACCGGGACCGCGATCCTCATCGAGTACGTCCTCGCACCCGCCGCGATCTCCATCTTCATCGGCGACTACGTCGAATCCCTCGGTCTCTTCGGCCTGGAATCGGGCTGGCCGGTCTACCTGTTCTGCTTCGTGGCCTTCATCGGCATCCATCTGTGGGGCGTGGGCGAGGCGCTGCGGTTCAGCCTGGTCGTCACGGCCATCGCGGTGGCCGCCCTGCTGATCTTCGCGCTGGGGGCGTTCACGGAGTTCTCCGCGGACGGGCTGAACGACATCCCGGTCGACGAGGACGCCTTCGGCGCGAACTCGTGGCTGCCGTTCGGACTGCTCGGGATCTGGGCGGCGTTCCCGTTCGGCATGTGGTTCTTCCTCGGGGTCGAGGGGGTGCCGCTGGCGGCGGAGGAAGCCAGGGACCCGGTGCGGTCGCTGCCGAGGGCGCTGGCGATCTCGATGGCCGTCCTGGTGCTGCTGGCGGTGCTGACGTTCTTCGCGGCGACCGGCGCGCGGGGCTCCGCAGCCCTCCAGGAGGCAGGGAATCCGCTGGTGGTGGCGTTGCAGGGGGACGGCGATCCGACGGCGCTGAGCCGGTTCGTCAACTATGCGGGGCTCGCCGGTCTGGTCGCGTCCTTCTTCTCCCTGATCTATGCGGGCTCCCGCCAGCTGTTCGCGCTCTCACGGGCCGGATATCTGCCGCGGTTCCTCTCCCTCACCAGCCGCCGCCGCTCGCCCTATCTCGGGCTGCTGATCCCGGGCGCGATCGGGTTCGCGCTCGCCGCGTCGACCGGCAACGGCGGGCGGATGCTGAACATCGCGGTGTTCGGGGCGACGATCAGCTATGCGCTGATGGCGCTCTCGCATATCGTCCTGCGCCGCCGCGAGCCCGGTCTGCACCGGCCGTACCGCACGCCCGGCGGGACGGCCACCTCCTCCGTCGCCTTCGTCCTGGCGCTCTCCGCGCTGGTGGCGACGTTCCTGGTGGACAAGGAGGCGGCGGTCATCGCCCTGGCCGTCTACGGCGTGGCCCTCGCCTACTTCGCGGTCTACAGCCGTCACCATCTGGTGGCGAAGGCTCCGGAGGAGGAGTTCGCCGCGCTCGCCGCGGCCGAGGCGGAACTGGCCCGCGACCGGGGCCGGGACTGAGGGCCCCCGGCCCGCGGCCCCCATCACCAGAGCAACCCGGAAGGAGCATCGTGCCCGAGCCTCTGATCGGTGTCACCACCTATCTCGAACCGGCCGCGTGGGGGGTGTGGTCGGTGCCCGCCGCGCTGCTGCCCGCCGCCTATCCGGCCATGGTCCACCGCGCCGGCGGACTGGCGGTGCTGCTGCCGCCGGATCCGGACCCCGGAGCCGCACGTTCCGTGGTCGCCCGGCTGGACGGTCTGGTCATCGCGGGCGGTGCGGACGTCGAGCCGGTGCGGTACGGCGCCGAGCCGGACGCCCGGACGGGGCCGCCCGCCCGGGACCGGGACGCCTGGGAACTCGCCCTGATCGACGCGGCGCTGGACTCGGGCACCCCGCTGCTCGGCATCTGCCGCGGTATGCAGCTGCTGAACGTCGCCCTCGGCGGGACCCTCGTCCAGCACCTCGACGGCCATACGGGCGGTCCGGGCGTCTTCGGCCGCCACCGCGTGACGCCGGTGCCCGGCACCCGGTACGGGTCACTGGCCCCGGAGCCCGTCGAGGTACCCACATACCACCATCAGTCCGTGGACCGGCTCGCCCCGCCGCTGACCGCGTCGGCGCACGCCGACGACGGCACGGTCGAAGCGGTGGAACTGCCGGGCACCGGCTGGGTGCTGGGGGTCCAGTGGCATCCGGAGGCATCCGACGACCTCACGGTGACCCGGGGGCTGGTGGCCGCGGCGACGGGCTGAGGGCGCCTACCCGCCGGGCAGGGACCGGGCCAGCGAGGGCACACTCGCGACCAGCCGGGCCGTGTACGGGTGCTCCGGGGCGCCCAGCACGGTTCCGGTCGGCCCGCTCTCCACCACCCGGCCGCCTTCCAGTACCGCCGTACGGTCGCAGAGCGACGCCACCACCGACAGATCGTGGGAGACCATCACCAGCGCAAGACCGCGCTCCTCGCGCAGCTGGTGCAGCAGGTCCACGACCTTGACCCGGGTCGTGACGTCGAGCGCGCTGACCGGTTCGTCGGCCAGCAGCACCCGCGGATCGCAGACCGTCGCGCGGGCGATCGCGATCCGCTGCCGCTGCCCGCCGGAGAACTCGTGCGGATAGCGCCCGGCCGCCTCCGGGGGCAGCCCGACGGCGGTGAGCGCGGCGGCCACGCGCGGCACGGCCTCGCGCCGGTCCGCCAGTCCGAGGGAGCGCAGCGGCTCCGCGACCGTGTCGCCCACCCGGCGGCGGGGATCGAGGGAGGCGTACGGATCCTGGAATACGCACTGCACCGCGGAGCGGAAGCGCCGCAGCTGCGCCCGGTCGCGCGGCCGCAGCTCTTCGCCCTCGAAGCGGACCGCCCCCGAGGTGGGCCCGGCGAGGCCGAGGAGCAGTCTCAGCAGGGTCGTCTTGCCGGTGCCGGACTCTCCGACGACGGCCAGGCTCTCACCGGGGCGGACCGCGAGGGAGACCCCGTCGAGGACGGGGCGCCCGCCGGACCGGGACGACCGGTAGGTGTACGAGACCCGGTCGGCCGCCAGCAGGGCGGCGGGCTCGGCCGGTTCCCCGGCACCGGCGGCAGCCTGCGTCCCCGTTTCCGTCCCCTTCACCGTGCGGCCTTCCGTCGTTCCAGTGCGTCTTCCAGCGTGCGGGCGCTCGCCACGAGTGCCGCCGTGTACGGGTCGCGGGGCGCGCCGACGACGTCCCGTACGCTGCCCTCCTCCACCGCGCGCCCGTCCTTCATCACGACCACCCGGTCGGCGATCCCCGCGACCACCGCCAGATCGTGGCTGATGAACAGGAGGGACATGTTCCGTTCCCGGACGAGGGTGTCGAGCAGGGCCAGCAGTTCGGCCTGGACGGTGACGTCGAGGGCGGTGGTCGGTTCGTCGGCGATCAGCAGCCGGGGCGCGCAGGCCAGCGCCATGGCGAGGGCGACGCGCTGCCGCTGGCCGCCGGAGATCTCGTGCGGCCGGGCCCGGGCGATGCGCTCCGGGTCGGGGAGCCTCACCTGCTCCAGGGCACTGGTGACGGCGCTCCGCAGCGCGGCGCCCTTGAGCCCCTGGTGGCGGGCGAGCGGTCCGGCGATCTGGCGGCCGACCCGCATCAGCGGGTCGAGGGCGGTGAGGGGTTCCTGGAAGACGATCGCCGCGTCCCGTCCGCGTACCGTGACCAGCCGCTTCTCCGGGGCGCCCACGATCTCGGTCCCGGCGAGCCGGATACTGCCTTCGGCGGTGAGTCCGCCGGGCAGCAGACCGAGTGCGGCGAGGGAGGTCAGGGACTTGCCGGAGCCGGATTCGCCGATGAGGCCGAGGCGTTCGCCGGGGCGGAGGCCGAAGGAGAGCCCGTCGACGAGTGCCTGCCCGGTCCGGGTGCGGACGGTCAGTTCCCGGACGGCGAGGAGTTCGCCGGTGTCCGTATCCGCCGGGGGTGTCCTCCCGGTGCTCGTGGCCACTGCCGGACGCGGGTCGGGGATGCTCATGCCTGCCTTCCGCGGGCCGTCGGGTCGAGAGTGTCGCGCAGCCCGTCGGCGACGAGGTTGACACCGATGACGAGGACGACGAGGAGGATGCCGGGCGCGAGGGCGCCCGCGGGCGCGGTGGTGAAGGTGGCCTGCGCCTCCAGCAGCATCCGCCCCCAGGAGGCGTTGGGCGGGGGCGCGCCGAGGCCGAGGTAGGAGAGTCCGGCTTCGGCGAGGACCGCGAGCCCGAACTGCAGGGCGAGATTGACCACGAGGGTCGGCCAGATATTGGGCAGGACGTGCCCGGCGACGATCCGCGGCCAGCCGGTGCCCGAGGTCCGGGAGGCGGTGATGTAGTCCTGGGAGAGGACGCGTTTGGCCAGGATCCGGACGAGACGGGCGACGACCGCGCTCTGGGCGATCCCGATGGCGATGATCGCGGAGCCGAGGCTGCCGGAGCGGGCGGCGACGATCAGCATGGCGAGCAGCAGGGTCGGGAAGGCGATCAGGAGGTCGAGGACGGCGGAGACGGTGTCGTCGAACCAGCCCTGGGCGAAGGCGGCCAGCAGACCGAGCGCGGTGCCCAGGGAGGCGGCGATCAGGACGGACCCGAGGCCGGCCTGGACGGCGATCGTCGCCCCGTTCATGACCTGGGTGAGCAGATCGCGGCCGAGTTTGTCGGTGCCGAGGAGGTGGTCGCCGCCGGGCGCGGCGAGCCGTCCGCCGGAGGTGTCGTCGGTGGCGTACGGCAGCCAGAACACGGCGACCAGGGCGAGCAGTCCGACGGCTCCGGCGAGGACGCAGCCGGTGACGAGAGTGAGGGAGCGGCGCGGCCGCGCCCCGGTCGCCTCTGGGCTCTCGGCGGTCGTGGCGGTCTCGGCGGTCGCGTTCATCGGGGGCCTCCCGCGAGTCCGCCCCGGAGCCGGGGGTCGACGATGCGCTGGACGATATCGGCGGCGAAGCCGATCAGCAGGACGGCGAGCGTGGACACGAACAGCACGCCCTGGATGACGGGGTAGTCGTGCTGGCTGATGCCGGTGGTGAGCTGGGAGCCGAGTCCGGGCAGGGCGAAGACGGACTCCACGACCACGGCGCCGAGCAGGGTGGAGGCGAGTTCGATGCCGAGGACCGAGATGACGGGGACGGAGGCGTTGCGCAGTCCGTGCCGCCACATGGCGCCCCGGAAGGTGCCGCCGAGGGCCCGCGCGGTGCGCAGGTAGTCGCTGCCGAGGACGTCGAGGGCGGCGGAGCGCACGTACCGGATGAGGGAGGCGCTCATCACCAGGGCGACGGTGATCACCGGAAGCGCGAGGGAGCGTACGGCTTCGGCGGGGTCGGCCCAGCCGTCGGGCGGGAAACCGCCCGACGGGAACCAGCGGGCGTTCACCGCGAGCACGGCGACCAGGATCATGCCCAGCCAGAACACCGGGACGGCGATGCCGAGCTGGGAGACCCCGCTGAGCAGGGAGCCGTACCAGGTGTGCCGCCGGTGGGCGGCGACGAAGCCCGCGGGTACGGCGACGAGGACGGCCAGCAGGAACGCGGCGGCGGTCAGCGGAAGGGTCACCTGGAGCCGGGTGGCGATCTCGGGTCCGACGGGCAGCGAACTGACGAAGGAGGTGCCGAAGTCGCCCCGGAGCAGCTGTCCGGTCCAGTGGGTGAACTGCTCGGGCAGCGGCCGGTCCGAGCCGATCGCCGCGCGGGCGGCGGCGATCTGCTCGTCGGTGGCGCCGACGGCGGTCAGCGCGTTGGCCGGATCGCCGGGGAGCATCCGCAGCAGGATGAAGAGCACCACGGTCGCCAGCCCCAGCGAGAGCAGGAGCAGAGCGGACCGCCGCAGCAGATAGCGGGCCATCGGGGCGTCAGCTCTTCTTGATGCCGAAGGCGTGGAACTGCGAGTTCAGCCCGTTGAGGGGGTAGCCGGAGACCCGGCTGCTCGCCACCACGATCTGCGGGTAGAGGTAGAGCCACTCGCTGGCCGCCTCCTGGGCGGTGGTGCGGTTGACCTTCTTCAGCAGCTCGGTCTGCTCCGCCGCGGTGCCGGACCGCTCGGCCTCGTCGACCCACCGGGTGACCTGCGGGTTGTGGTAGCCCCAGTAGAAGTCGGGGTTGCCGTACCAGACCAGGTCCCGGTCGTTGACGTGCTCCTGGAGCGTGGCGTCGAAGTCCTTGTTCTTGTAGACCTTGGTGTACCACTCGTCCGGGGTGATGGTGTTGATCTTCACCTTGATGCCGACGTCGGCGAGCTGGGCGGCGATGAAGGTGGCGGCGGTGGGGTGGGGGTCGTAGGACGGGGTCTGGAGGGTGAAGGTGAACCCGTCGGCGTAACCGGCTTCCGCGAGGAGCTTCTTGGCGAGCGCCGGATCGTACGGGTCGGTGCCGGTGAGGTCCTCGTACCAGGGGTCGGTGGGCGGGACCATGGAGCCGATGAGCTTGCCGTGGCCGCCCCAGACGGATTCCAGCAGCTTCTTGTCGTCGACGGCGGCGGCGACGGCCCGCCGGACCTTGACGTCGGTGAACGGCTTGGCCTTGTCGTTGAAGGCCAGCAGCAGCTTGGTGGTCGAGTTGCCCTCGGTGACCTGGTAGGCCGGGTTGTTCTTGAACCGGTCGAGGGCGTCGGGCGACTGCTGGCTGGTGACCAGGTCGACACCATTGCTGAGCAGGGCGTTGTTCAGCGCTGCCGCGTCCTTGAAGTAGCGGAAGACGACCTTCTTGCTGGCGGCGGCGGTGCCCCAGTAGCCGGTGGCGCGGTCGAGTCCGAGGCTGGAGCCGCGGGTCCACTTGCCGAGCCGGAAGGGGCCGGTGCCGTCCGCCGTGGCCCGGAGGTCACCGGCGGCGGAGTTGACGATCCACACGTAGCTGAGGTTGTAGACGAACGAGATCGACTTCTGGGAGAGCGTGACGCGGACGGTCTTCGGGTCGGGCGCCTCGACCGTCTTGATGACGGACAGGTTCTTCTTCCGCGCGGACTGGGAGGCCGGGGCGATCACCCGCTCCAGGCTGTACTTGACGTCGGCGCTGGTGAGCTTCTTGCCGCTGTGGAAGGTGACACCGTCGCGGAGGGTGAAGGTGTAGGTGAGGCCGTCCGGGCTGACCTGGTGGGCGGCGGCGAGCAGCGGTTCGGTCTTCCCGGTGTCGGTGAGCCGGAACAGGCCTTCGTAGACGTTGCCGTGGAGGGCTTCGGTGACTCCCTGGCCGCCGCCTCCGGTGTTGTCGAGGTTCTGCGGTTCGTAGAGGGAGCCGATGGAGACGGTGGCGCCGGGGTCGTGCTTCCCGGATCCGGTGCCGCCGGCCGGGGCCCCGCCGCAGGCGGTGAGGGTGAGGGCCAGGGCGGCGGCGGTGACGGCGGGCAGGGCGTAGCGGACGCTGCGGGTGCTCATGAGGAGGCTGCGCTTTCGTGCGAGGTGGTGGATGCGGAGGCGGGGATCAGTGCGCTGCGGTCGCGCCGCCGCGGCTGACGACACGCTTCTCACCGGCCGTGACGGGCAGGTGGAGGCGGTTCTGCCACGGCGGCATCGGACAGTTGTACTGATCGGAGAATCCGCAGGGCGGCACGAACGCCCGGTTGAAGTCGAGGCGTACGGAGTCCTCGCCGGTGCGGGTGACGAAGAGGAAGCGCCCGGCGCCGTAGGTTCCGTCGTCGCCTTCGGCGCCGTTGGTGGGGTCGCCGAAGACCAGCAGCAGGGTGCCGCCGTCGTCGAAGGCGCTGAGGGTGTAGTCGCGGCCGTCGAGGGTGAGGGTGATATCGCCGGGGACGGCGAGGTCGCGGGTGCCGCCGTTGTCCCGGATGTGTTCGAAGGAGACCTTCCGGGCGCCGGGGACGGGGGTGTAGCGGGCGTCCAGGACCCAGTCGGGGTGGTACGGGAAGACCTCGGTGCGCTCGTAGGCGCGCAGGGCGGGGGCGTCGGCGGCCCAGAAGCGGAGCCCGTGTTCGGGGGCGCCGGTGACGAGGTCGGTCCGTTCGACGGTGGTCACGGTCACCCCCTCGGGTGCGGCGGTACGGGCCGCGGCGAGGTCGGGCCGCTCCCCGGCCGGGAGCCACCGGGTCTCCACGAGGGCGAGGTTGCCGGTGGCGGCGGTGACGGACCGGCGCCGCCCGGCGCACCAGGCCTCCCACTCCGCCACGGGGTCGCTGGCCGGAGGGACGGGGGCGGCGGGGTGGGACACGGCGGCACTCGCTCACTTGGTACGGAGAGACGGGAACGGACGGCAGACGGATATACGCACGGACGCACGGACGACCATACGGACATACGGCCATACGGACATACGGATGCTCGGGGGTGCCTTCCGCGCATTCGTCACAGGGCGCGACGTTCAACCCAAAGCCTGATCTTTATCTTCCATAAGGTGAACTAATGTCAAGTACAACCAGATGGTGAGACGCGGTCGTGGACGGACCGTAAGGCGGGACGTTTACCCAGGCCGGGGCGGAGTTCCAGGGGGCTGGCCGGCAAAATCCGTACCCCTGAAGGCGGTTGACGGGCGCCGGGGGTTCATGGGGTTGTCACACAGGAGGGCGAGGGGCGGTGGTGAGGCTCAGCAGCTCCCGGGCCGCTCCGGCCGGCTTCTGCGAGCGGCGCCACACCGCCCGGAGGGACCGCCGCAGGACGACGTCCGCCACCGGCACCGCCACCAGCCGCCGTGCGGTCAGCTCCTCCGTCACGGCCAGTTCGCTCAGGACCGCGGGGCCAGCGCCGCTGACCGCCGAGGCCTTCACCGCCGTGGTGGAGGCGAGTTCGAGCAGGGGCGCGCAGAGCCCGCCGTGTCCGGCGAGGGCCGCGTCGAGGACCTGCCGGGTGCCGGAGCCGGGTTCGCGCAGTACCAGGGGCGCGGCGGCGAGTTCGGCCGGGGACAGGGGGGTACGGCGCCGGGCCCAGGGATGGCCCGGCGCGGCGACCACCAGCAGCCGGTCCTCGGCGACGGTCACCCCGTCGAGCCCGGCCGGAATCCGCAGCCCCTCGACGAAACCGAGGTCCGCCCCGCCCGCGCCGAGCCGTTCGGCGACCGCGGCCGAATTCCCGGCGAACAGGGAGACGGCGGTTCCGGGGCAGCGGGACCGCAGGGCGACCAGCCAGCCCGGAAGGAGGTACTCGGCGATCGTCATCGACGCGGCGATCCGCAGCCGGGAGTCCCGGCGGGACCGCAGCGCCTGGGCCCCGGCGTCGAACTCCTCCGCCGCCTCCACGACCCGGCGCGCCCAGTCGGTGACCAGCACCCCGGCCGGGGTGAGCCGGGATCCCGTCGGCGACCGGTCGACGAGGGCCACACCCAGCAGCGTCTCCATCGACCGGAGGCGGCCGCTCGCCGCGGGCTGGCTGATGCCGAGTTCCCGGGCGGCCCGGCCCAGACTGCCGTGCCGGGCGACGGCGAGCAGCAGTTCGAGGGCGCCCAGATCGGGCACCCGGTGCGCCAGCGGCACCCACCCCGCACTTCCGGCAGCCTCGGCCATAGGCCCAGCTTATGGGGTCATCGGCCGAAGCCCCCTGGCGGGACGGCTGACCTGCGGCAACAGTGACTCCATGGCTACCGCCGCCCGCCACTCCCCCGCACCCCGGACAACGACCCCGCGCTCCGGGCCCGCCGGGACGTCCGACTTCCCCGCCCGGGGTTCCGGCGCCGACTTCCCCGCCCGGGACTCCGGCCCGGCCGCCGCGCCCGGAGCGTCCCGGGGCCCCGGCCGGCCCTCGGGCTCCACCGGGTCCGCTCCGGTCCATGGCGTGCGCCGCCGGCCCGGAAGGGGCCGCGGCCGGACCTCCGGGGACGGGCACCCCGGCGCGACCACCCCGGGCGCCGGATCCTCCCCGGTCGCGGAACCCGTCTCCGTACCCCTGCCGTCCCTGCGGCACTTCGGACCGCAGTGGTACGCCGCCGTCATGGGGACCGCGAGCGTCGCCGGGGCCGGTACGGCGCTGGGTGCGGACGGGCCCCATCCGGTCGCCCGGCCCCTCCTCGCAGCCGTCTGGGCACTCGCCGCGCTGCTGCTCGTCGCCGTCTGGGCGGCCCGGGCGGCACACTGGCGCCACCATCGCGACCAGGCCCGCGCCCACCTCCTCGACCCCGCCGTCGCCCCCTTCTACGGCTGCGCGGCGATGGCTCCGCTCGCCGTCGGCATGGGGGCGCTCGGGCCCGGCCGGGACATCGTCGGCGAGGGGGCCGCGGTCCCGGTCGCCGCCGCGCTGTTCGCCCTCGGGTGCGCCCTGGCGCTCATGGCCGCGGCCGTCGTGCCGTATCTGCTGATCGTCCGGCACCGCACCCCGCCGGGCAGCGCCTCCCCGGTCTGGCTGCTGCCGCTGGTCGCCCCCATGGTGGCGGCGGCCTTCGCCCCGCTGCTGGCCGCGGAGCTGCCGCCCGGGGACGGCCGCCGGACGCTGCTGGCGGCGAGCCTCGGCCTGGCCGGGGCGAGCGCGCTGGCGACCCTGGTGGTGCTGCCCGCGGTGGTGGCCCGGCTGATCCACCACGGCCCGCTGCCGCTCGCGCTCACCCCGTCGCTGTTCCTGGTCCTCGGGCCGCTCGGCCAGTCGGCGACCGCGGCCGGGTATCTGGCGGACGCGCTGCCGGGACGGCCGTACGCGGATGTGACGGCGGTGCTGTACGGCGTGCCCGTGACGGGCTTCGCGCTGCTGTGGCTGGCGGTGGCCGGGGCGCTGGTGCTGCGGGCCGTCCGCCGGGGCCTGCCGTTCACCCTCGGCTGGTGGGCCTTCACCTTCCCGGTCGGCACCTGTGTCACCGGCGCGGCCGGACTGGCCCACCGGACGGAGCTGGGCGCCCTGTCCGCCGTTGCGGTGGCGCTGTACGGACTGCTGGTGGCCGCGTGGGCGGTGGCCGGAGTGCGGACCGTACGCGGTCTGTTCAGCGGGTCGCTGCTCGCAGGGCCGCCCCCAGCACCCGGGGCGCCGTCACCAGCGACGGCCCGTACCAGGTCAGACTCCGCCCGCTGACGAGCGCGGCGGGCAGCCCGGGAAAGGACTCGGGACCGTCGCCGGCGGTGAAGCGGTACGGCTCGTCCGGCAGCACCACCAGTCCGGCGCCGCGGGACCGCACATCGTCGAGCGTCACCCGCGGATAGCGGTCGGAGTGGCCGGCGTAGACGTTCCGGACGCCCAGCCGGGCCAGCAGATCCCCGGCGAAGGTGTCCCGGCCGAGGACCATCCACGGCCGGCGCCAGACCGGAACCACCGCGGCGGGCAGCTCGCCGGGGACCACGGCGGCCCAGGCCCGTCCGGCCTCGTCCAGCCAGCGGGGCCGGGCGGCACCGCAGCCGTCGACCAGCACCCGGTGCAGTTCCCGCAGCCCCTGATCCAGCCCGCGGACCTCGGTGACCAGCACCTCGAACCCCGCCGTACGCAGCAGCTCCAGATCCCCGGCGCGGTTCTCCTCCTCGTTGGCGACGACCAGATCCGGCCGCAGCCCCGCCACGGCCTCCAGGTCGGGGTTCTTCGTCCCGCCGATCCGGACGACGTCGAGACCGGCGGGGTGGGTGCACCAGTCGGTCGCCCCGACCAGCAGCCCGGGGGCGGTGACCGCGATCGCCTCCGTGAGCGACGGGACGAGGGAGACCACCCGCACCGGACTCAGCCCTCCGGAGGCGGAGGCGTCTCGATATGGTCGGCGACGGTCACCACGACCACCCGGGTCTCCGGGCCGCCGGAGCGCCACCGGTGCCGTACCCCGCCGGACAGGAACAGCGTGTCGCCCCGGCCCAGCCGGTAGGCCCGGCCCTCGGCCTCGACCTCGACCGAACCGTCCGCGACGTACATCAGCTCGTCGTTGCGGTGCTGGAACTCGCCCTCGGTGTCGTGCTCCCCGCTGAACTCCAGCGCTTCGAGCTGGTGCCTGCCGTGGACCAGCCGGCGCGTGCCCGCCGCCCCGGCGCCGTCGCCGGTCCCGGAACGGGAGACGGCGACCGTCCGGGCCGCGTCGGAGGCGGCGATCAGCCGGTCCGCACTGGTCTCCAGGGCATCCGCGAGCCGCTGGAGGGAGCGGTCGCTGGGCCGCGCCCGGTCGTTCTCGATCTGGCTGAGGAAGGGCACCGAGAGGCCGGAGCGTTCGGCGACCGAGGCCAGCGTCAGGTCGAGGGCCCGCCGCCGCCTGCGCACGGCGGTGCCCACCCGAAGACGCTCGGTCTCCTTCGGGTCCTTGCCGTCCTTGGCGTCAGCGTCCATGCGCCGGCCCCCTTCCTGCGTTCTGTACAACCTTACGCAGCTTCCCGCGCGGCTTCCTCCGCGATCAGGGCGAATTACGGACGGGGTGGCCCGGACACTGTCCGGAACCACCCCGTGCCACCGGGTACGGGAAGGGTCAGCCCGCCACCGGGACCGTCTTGTCCACGAAGCCCGGATTGTCGTTGAGCCAGGTGCGGACGGCCTGCTGCTCCTTGCCCTTGCCGGTCCGCTGGATCTCCGCCTCCAGATCGGTGAGCTGCTTCTCGGTCATCCGGAAGTCCTTAAGCCACTTCCCGGCCTCGGGGTGATCCGCGGTGAAGCCCTTGCGGGCCAGGGTGTGCACCCCGTCACCGGTGCCCCAGGCGCCCCGGGGGTCCTCCAGCTTCTTCAGCTCGTAACTGCTGTAGGCCCAGTGCGGGGACCAGAGCGTGACCACGACCGGTTCCTTCTTCGCGTACGCCCGCTTCAGCTCGGCGAGCATGCCGGGCGTGGAGCCGTCGACGACCCGGTACTCGCCGTCGAGACCGTACCCGCCGAGCACCTTCTCCTTCAGCAGGCCCATCATCCCGGCGCTCGGCTCGATGCCGATGATCCGGCCCTTGAAGGTCCCGCCCTTCCCCTTGAGGTCGTCGAGGGAGTCGATGCCCTTGACGTACGAGGGGACCGCCAGCTCCAGCGAGGTCGGCCCGTACCAGGCGCCGAGATCCTCCAGCCGGTCGCCGTACTTCTTCCAGTACGAGGCATGGGTCACCGGCAGCCAGGAGTCGGTCTGGAAGTCGATCTGGCCGTTGGCGAGCCCCGTGTAGAGGGCGCCGGTCTCCAGCTGCCCGGCCTCGACCTCGAAGCCGCGCCGCTCCAGCAGCTCCTTCCACAGATAGGTGGAGGCCACGGCCTCGTCCCACGGGATATAGCCCATCGTCAGCTTCTTGCCCTTGCCGACGTTCGCGGCGCCCGTGACGGTGTTCGCGCCGGTGCCGGACCCGCCGAAGACGTTCATACCGCCCGCGACCAGCGCCAGGACGACCACACCGACCATCGCGACGGCCGGCTGGGGCCGGTGGTTCCACAGGCCGGGGCCGCCCGCCAGCGACCGGGCGCGGGCGATCGCCCGGCGGCCCAGCGGGGAGACCTGGCGGCCCAGCTGACCGGTGATCCGGTCGAGGTACATGGCGAGGATCACGATGGACACGCCCGCCTCGAAACCGAGGCCGATGTCGATATTGCCGATGGCGCTGTAGACCTCGCCGCCGAGACCGCCGCCGCCGACCATGCCCGCGATGACGACCATGGACAGGCCCAGCATGATGACCTGGTTGACCCCGGCCATGATCGTCGGCAGCGCCAGCGGGAGCTGCACCCGGAACAGGGTGTCGCGGGGGGTGGTGCCGAACGCCTCGGCGGCCTCGACCAGCTCCCCGTCGACCTGGCGGATGCCGAGTTCGGTCATCCGTACGCCGGGGGGCAGGGCGAACACGATGGTGGCGATGATCCCCGGGACCACGCCGACCCCGAAGAAGATGATGCCCGGAATGAGGTAGACCATCGCCGGCATGGTCTGCATGAAGTCGAGTACGGGCCGGACGACGGCGCTGACCCGGTCCGATCGGGACGCCCAGACACCGAGCGGTACGGCGATCGCCAGGGTGACGATCGTGGCGACGAGCACCAGCGCGAGCGTCGACATCGCCTCGTCCCAGAGGGCGACCGAGTCGATCAGGGCGAAGCCGGCGAAAGCAAGGGCTCCGGCGAGGAGTCCGCGCAGCCACCAGGCGAGCACGGCCAGGATTCCGGCGAAGAGCAGCGGCTCGGGCGCGGACAGGGCCGCGTCGAGACCGTCGTACATTCCGGTGACGACACTGCTGATGGCGTCGAACAGCCAGGTGAGATGGGTTTGGAGCCAGTCGACGGCGCTGTCGATCCACTCTCCGAGGGGGAGTCTAGGCATGGGCCACCGCCTCGGCGGCCGTGGTTCCGGCCCGGTCGGCAGTCGCGTCGGTCCCGTCGGTCCCGTCGGTGCCGTCGGTCCCGTCGGTGCCGTCGGTCCCGGAAGCCGGATCCGGTTCCGGCTTCATCGGCTCGCCCAGCACGGCGAGCAGCCTCGCCCTCGGTACGACACCGATCAGTTCGCCCCGCTCGCAGGCGACGGCCACGGCGGCCCCGCTGCGCGAGCACGGGGTGAACAGCTCGGTGATGGGGGTGTCCGCGCGGACGACGGCGGGCGCCGCGCCGAGCACCTCGGCGGCGGACCGCAGTTCCGTGCCCTCGTCGGTCCGGGTGCCGTAGGCGCTCTCCGGATCGGCCATGATCGCGCCCGCGGTCAGCACCCGGGTGCGGTCGACGTCCTGGGTGAAGGAGGCGACGTAGTCGTCGGCGGGGTTGATGAGGATGTCCTCCGCCGTGCCCTGCTGGACGACCCTGCCGTCGCGCATCACCGCGATCCGGTCACCGAGACGCATCGCCTCGTTGAGGTCGTGGGTGATGAAGACGATGGTCTTCTTCAGGGTCTTCTGGAGTTCCAGGAGCTGATCCTGCATATCGCGGCGGATCAGCGGGTCCAGCGCGCTGAAGGACTCGTCCATCAGCAGCAGGTCGGCGTCGGTGGCCAGGGCCCGGGCCAGGCCCACGCGCTGCTGCATCCCGCCGGACAGCTCGTCGGGCCAGGAGTCCTCCCAGCCCGCGAGACCGGCCAGGGCCAGTGCCTCCCGGGCCCGCTCCTCCCGTTCGGCACGGTCGATGCCCTGCACTTCGAGCCCGTACGCGGCGTTCTCCGACACGCTGCGATGGGGGAAGAGCGCGAAGTGCTGGAAGACCATGCTGATCCGGCGGGAGCGGACGGACCGCAGCTCCCGGCGGTTCAGCGCGGTCAGGTCGCGGCCGTCGAACAGGACGCGGCCGGCGGTGGGTTCGAGCAGTCCGTTGAGCATCCGCAGCAGGGTCGACTTACCGGAGCCCGAAAGGCCCATGACCACGAAGATCTGCCCCGGGTCGACGGTGAAGGAGGCGTCGATGACCGCCGCCGTCGCGCCGTCGGCACGCAGCTCGTCGCGGGTCGCGCCGCTTTCGAGCCGCCGCACCGCTTCGTCGGATCGTCTGCCGAACACCTTGTACAGATGCTCCGCCTGGAGCCTGGACACATACACCTCGCGTCTCGTGCCGGAACGGTCCGCCGCCCCCATCCGGGCGGACCGTGGAGCCTGGCGGGATCGGCCCGCCGCCGCCGTCCGCCTCCGGCCCTGCGGCCGGAAACCGCCGGTTCGGCTCCGGCGGCGCGCCTGCCCCCGGCCCGTAGCGCCAAACGCAACAGTGACTCACATCACGCAACAGTGGAGCTTCCCCGGCCGTACCGGGGCGGGACAGCGGGGCCCGGCGGCGGCAGGCGCGGAGCACGGCGGGGCCGAGGGGGGCCGGGAGTGGGCCCGGCCGGAGCGGGGAGCGGGGAGCGGGGCCGTGGCTCCGGGACGGTGTCGGTGGTGTACGGCATCATCGGGGTGTGACGCGACGCCTGATGCTCCTCGACACCGCATCCCTGTACTTCCGGGCCTATTTCGGGGTCCCCGACTCGGTCCGCGCTCCCGACGGCACCCCGGTCAACGCCGTGCGCGGGCTGCTCGACTTCATCGCGCGCCTGGTGCAGGACCACCGGCCGGACGATCTCGTCGCCTGCTGGGACAACGACTGGCGGCCGCAGTGGCGGGTCGAGCTGATCCCCTCCTACAAGGCGCACCGCGTCGCCGAGGAGACCGAGTCCGGGCCGGACGAGGAGGAGACCCCCGACACCCTGGCGCCCCAGGTGCCCGTGATCGTGGACGTCCTCGACGCCCTCGGCATCGCCCGGGTCGGCGCCGACGGATACGAGGCGGACGATGTCATCGGCACGCTCACCGCTCGGGCCACCGGCCCGGTCGACATCGTCACGGGCGACCGCGACCTGTTCCAGCTGGTCGACGACGCCCGGTCCCGCCGGGTGCTCTACCCCCTGAAAGGGGTGGGCACCCTCCAGACGACGGACGAGGCCTGGCTGCGCGGGAAGTACGGCGTGGACGGCCCCGGCTACGCGGATCTGGCGCTGCTGCGCGGCGATCCGAGCGACGGGCTGCCGGGCGTTCCGGGCATCGGCGAGAAGACCGCGGCCAAACTGCTGGAGGCGTACGGCGATCTGGCCGGGATCATCGCCGCGGCCGGTGATCCGCGGTCGAAGCTGACCCCGGCGCAGCGCCGCAGACTGGACGAGGCCCGGGAGTATCTGGCGGTCGCGCCGAAGGTGGTGCGGGTGGCGGCGGACGTACCGCTGCCGGAGTTCGATCCGGCGCTGCCTTCGGAGCCGCGTGATCCGGCGGCACTGGAGGAACTGGCCCGGCAGTGGGGGCTGGGAAACGCCCTCCAGCGACTGCTGGCGGTGCTGCGCGCCTGATCCGCCGGGCCGTGTCCGGTCCGGCCGGACGCGTTCCACCACCGGCCGCCGCAGATCCGGCGGTGTTCAGCCGTGTCCGTACGGCGTTCCCGGGCTGTTGTTTCCCGGGCCTGGTGTTAACTTAGGTAAGCCTAAGCACGCACACGATTCCAGGGAGAGCGCCGTGACAGAACGACCCGCCCGAAAGTCACCGACGCTCCACGAGGCCCGTGTGGTGCACACCGAACGGCTCACCCCGCATATGGTCCGGCTCGTCTTCGGCGGCGAGGGCCTGGCCGGGTTCCGTACGGACGGCTCCACCGACAGCTATGTGAAGCTGGTCTTCCCGGCGGCGGGCGTGTCCTATCCGGAGCCGTGGGACATCGACCGGATCAAGGCCGAGTTCCCGCGCGAGCAGTGGCCCGCCAACCGGACGTACACGGTACGGAGCTGGGACGCCCCGGCCGGCGAGCTGACCATCGACTTCGTCGTCCACGGCGACGAGGGTCTGGCGGGCCCGTGGGCGGCGCGGGCCCGGACCGGCGACCCGATCCGGATCCTCGGCCCCGGCGGCGGCTATGCCCCCGATCCGGCCGCCGACTGGCATCTGCTGGCCGGTGACGAGAGTGCGCTGCCCGCGATCGCGGCAGCGCTGGAGCAGATGCCGGAGGGCGCGGTCGTCCACGCCTTCGTGGAGGTGGAGGGCCCGGCGGAGGAGCAGAAGATCGTCACCCCGGACGGGATCGCCGTGCACTGGCTGCACCGCGGCGCCCGGCCGGTGGGTGAGGCGCTGGTCGAGGCCGTGACCGGGCTCGACTTCCCCGAGGGCCGGGTCTGCGCCTTCGTCCACGGGGAGGCTGCGTGTGTGAAGGAGCTGCGCCGTTATCTGCGGCTGGAGCGAGGGGTCCCCCGGGAGCAGCTGTCGATCTCCGGCTACTGGCGACTCGGCCAGTCCGACGAGGCGTGGCGCGCGGTGAAGCGCGAGTGGAACGACCAGGTGGAGCGGGAGCAGGAGTCACCGCCCCCCGGTCCGGCGCCCCGCGCGGCGTAACCCCGGGGCCGGAGAACCGGCCCGCGGACCGGCACACCCGTTCACCGCCGTCCCGCCGGTGATCTTGTCGGCTCGTCGTGAAGCCGCACCCTCCCGGAGCGCCGGGGGCCGCTGTCGACCGCCCCGGACGGCCGCTGCCGCCGGTTCCGCGCCGACCCGCCCGCCCCGATTCGGCCGAAATCCGGCCCGCGCGGTGCTGTAGCTGGTAGGGACGGCACATGCCCGTCTCCGTCATGCTCTTCACCTCCGATCTGCGGGTGCACGATCAGCCCGCGCTCGCCGCCGCCGTTCGCGAAGCCGATGAGGTGGTGCCCCTGTTCGTCCGCGATCCGGGGATCCACCGGGCCGGTTTTGACGCGCCCAACCGCCGTGCCTTCCTCGCCGACTGTCTCGCCTCGCTCGACGCAGGGCTGCGCGGGCGCGGCGGGCGGCTGGTGGTCCGCTCCGGTGACGTCGTCGCCGCGGTGGGCCGGATCGTCACCGAGACCGGGGCGCGGTCGGTGCACCTCGCCGCCGGGGTCAGCGCGTACGCGGCCGGGCGGGAGAAGGCCCTGGAGGCCGCGCTGGCCCCGCTGGGCTGTGCGCTGCGGGTCCACGACGGTGTGGTGACCGCTCTGCCACCGGGCGGGGTGACCCCCGCGAACCGCGACCACTTCGCCGTCTTCACGCCCTACTTCCGCCGCTGGGCGGCGGCCGGGATCCGTCCGGTGGTCACCGCACCGCGCCGGATCGCGGTCCCGGACATGGCGGGCGAGCCGCTGCCCGCCCGTGCCGAGGTCACCGGAGTGTCGCCCGGACTCGCCCGCGGCGGCGAGGAAGAGGGGCGGCAGCAGGTGAAGAGCTGGCTGGCCAGGACGGGTTCCGGGGTGGACGCGTACGAGGAGCGCCATGACGATCTGGCGGGCGACGCGACCTCCCGGCTCTCCCCGCACCTCCACTTCGGCAGCCTTTCGGCGGCCGAACTGGTGCGGCGGGCCGGGGACCGCGGCGGAGCCGGGGCCGAGGCCTTCGTCCGCCAACTGGCCTGGCGGGACTTCCACCACCAGGTGCTGGCGGCCCGTCCGGACGCCGCCAAGGCCGACTACCGGACCCGCGGCGACCGCTGGCGCGACGACGAGAAGGAGATCACCGCGTGGCGGGAGGGCCGTACCGGCTGTCCCGTCGTGGACGCGGGCATGCGCCAGCTCCGGCACGAGGGCTGGATGCACAACCGGGCCCGGCTGCTGACGGCGAGCTATCTCGCCAAGACCCTGTACGCGGACTGGCGGACGGGCGCCGCCCATTTCCTGAGCCTGCTGGTCGACGGGGACCTGGCGAACAACCAGCTCAACTGGCAGTGGGTGGCGGGCACCGGCACGGACACCCGCCCGAACCGGATCCTCAACCCCCTGGCCCAGGCCCGCCGTTTCGACCCCGACGGCTCGTACGTCCGCCGCTGGGTCCCCGAACTCGCCTCCGTGCCGGGACCCGCGGTCCACGACCCCGCCCCGGACGACCGCGCCCGGCTCGGCTATCCGGCTCCCCTGGTCGATCTGGGCGAGGCCCGGGACCGCTTCAGCCGGGCCCGCGGCCTCGACGCCTGACCCGGCGTCCGGATCCCGCACCCGGGGAACGTCCGTGGGCCGGTGACGCTCGTCACCGGCCCACGGATTTCCGGCCGGTCCGGCCGAAGGGAAAGGCTCAGCCCACCGAGCTGTAGGCCACGACCCCCCTCAGCACCGCGTCCACCGCCTTGCGGGCGTTCTTCGCGACCGTGCTCCCCTCCCGGGGGGCGGCCGCCGCGATCTGCCCGAGGACGTCGATGACCTGCTTCGTCCAGCGGACGAAGTCGCCCGCGGGCATCTCGGTCTCCCGCAGCACCTCGTCCAGGCTCTTGTCCGACGCCCACTGGTACGCCGCCCAGGCGAAGCCGAGGTCGGGCTCGCGCTGGCCGACCCCCTCCGCCTGGTTGATCTTGAAGTCCTCCTCCAGGGCGTCCAGCTTCCCCCAGATCCGGACCATCCGGCCGAGGGCCGTCTTCGCCGCCCCGCCGGGCACCTTGGGGGCCACCGCGTCGTCGGACTGCCGCGACTCGTAGACCAGGGCGGAGGCGCACGCCGCCAGTTCGGCCGGGGTCAGGCCCTCCCAGACCCCGTCCCGCAGGCATTCGCTGGCCAGCAGGTCGAGTTCGCCGTAGAGCCGGGCGAGGCGGCGGCCGTGCGGGGTGACCTCGTCGGCACGGAGGTAGTCCAGCTCCGTCAGCAGGGCGACGATCCGGTCGAAGGTACGCGCGATGGTGTTCGTCCGGCCTTCGATCCGCCGCTCCAGCTGGCGGGTGTCCCGCAGCAGCCGGTGGTAGCGCTCCGCCCAGCGGGCATGGTCCTCGCGCTCCGAGCAGCCGTGGCACGGATGCGCCCGCAGCTCCGACCGCAGCCGGGTGATGTCCCGGTCGTCCGCCGCGGCGGACCGCTGCTTGCGGTGCCGGTCGGGCACGATATGCCCGGCCTTGGTGCGCAGCGCGGACGCCAGATCGCGCCGCGACTGCGGGGATCGCGGATTGAAGGACTTCGGGATCCGCATCCGCTCCAGCGGTTCGACGGGCACCGGGAAGTCCATCGAGGCCAGCCGCTTGACCTGCCGCTCCGCCGTGAGGACCAGCGGGCGGGGACCGTCGTGGTGCTCGAAGCCGCGGTGTCCGTTGGTCCGGCCGGCCGGGATACCGGGGTCGAGAACGAGCGCGAGACCGGCGAACTTGCCCGTCGGGACATGGATGACATCGCCCGGCTTCAGCTTCTCCAGGGAGACCGCCGCGGCCGCGCGCCGCTGGGCCGCGCCCTGCTTGGCCAGCTCGTTCTCCCGGTCCTTCAGCTCGCGGCGGAGCCGCGCGTACTCCTCGAAGTCACCGAGGTGGCAGGTCATGCCCTCGCGGTAACCCTCCAGGCCCGTCTCGTTCTTCTGGACCTGGCGCGAGATGCCGACCACCGAGCGGTCGGCCTGGAACTGCGCGAAGGAGGTCTCCAGCAGCTCCCGCGAACGGTGGCGCCCGAACTGCTCGACCAGATTGACCGCCATGTTGTACGACGGCCGGAAGCTGGAGCGCAGCGGATAGGTCCGGGTGCCGGCCAGACCGGCCAGCGCGGCCGGGTCCATGGCCCGCTGCCAGAGGACCACCGCATGGCCTTCGACGTCGATACCGCGCCGCCCGGCCCGTCCGGTGAGCTGGGTGTACTCACCGGGGGTGATATCGGCGTGCTGTTCGCCGTTCCACTTGACGAGCTTCTCCAGGACGACGGAGCGCGCGGGCATGTTGATGCCGAGCGCCAGGGTCTCGGTGGCGAAGACCGCCTTGACCAGTCCGCGGACGAACAGCTCCTCGACCACCTCCTTGAAGGTGGGCAGCATTCCGGCGTGGTGGGCGGCGATACCGCGCTCCAGGCCCTCCAGCCATTCGTAGTACCCGAGGACGTTGAGGTCCTCGGTGGGGATCGCGGACGTCCGCTCCTCGACGATCTCCCGGACCCGGAGCCGGGCCGTGTCGTCGTTGAGCCTCAGGCCCGCGTAGAGGCACTGCTGGACGGCCGCTTCGCAGGCCGCGCGGCTGAAGATGAACGTGATCGCGGGCAGCAGGCCCTCGGCGTCGAGCCGCTCGATGACCTCGGGGCGGCCCGGTGTCCAGATCCGGGACCGGCTGCGCCGCTCCCGCTCCCGGTCGGCCTCGCGGACCATCTTGCCGCGGCGCCGGTCCCGGGGGTTGTACGAACGCTGGTTCTCGGTCCGGGCCAGCCGGACCAGATCGGGATTGACCTCGCGCCGCCCGGTGCCCCGGCCGCCGTGGTCGGTCTCCTCCTCGAAGAGGTCGTACATCCGCCGTCCGGCCATCACGTGCTGCCAGAGCGGAACGGGCCGCTCCTCGGAGACGATGACCGCGGTATCGCCGCGGACGGTATCCAGCCAGTCGCCGAACTCCTCCGCGTTCGACACGGTGGCGCTCAGTGACACCAGAGTGACCGAATCGGGGAGGTGGATGATCACCTCTTCCCAGACGGCGCCCCGGAAGCGGTCCGAGAGGTAGTGGACCTCGTCCATGACCACATAGCCGAGTCCGCGCAGCGACTGCGATCCCGCGTACAGCATGTTCCGCAGCACCTCGGTGGTCATGACGACCACGGGCGCCTCGGAATTGACGCTGTTGTCACCGGTGAGGAGGCCGACCTTGCCGGCGCCGTACCGCTTGACGAGATCCGCGTACTTCTGGTTGGACAGGGCTTTGATCGGGGTGGTGTAGAAACACTTCCGGCCCTGCTGGAGGGCGAGGTGGACGGCGAATTCGCCGACGATGGTCTTGCCGGAGCCGGTGGGCGCGGCCACGAGCACGCCGCGGCCGGCCTCCAGCGCCCGGCAGGCGTCGATCTGGAAGGGGTCCAGGTCGAACTCGTACATCTCGCGGAAGGGGGCCAGCGCGGTGGCCTGCTCCGCGGCCCGGACACGGGCGGCGGCATAGCGCTCGGCGGGAGAGAGATCTTCGGTCATCTTGTCCACGAGCCTACCCGCCGGGTACGACACTCAGCCCGGCCTTATTGCTTCGCCGCCGGGGAGCGCCGGGGAGCGGCCGAACGGCCCGGCTCCCCCGGCGGTTCCGGTACGACAGGTGATCCGCCGGTCACTCCCGGTGTGCGAGCACCCGGACGGCCGCGGGCACGCACTCCGCGGTCAGCGGCAGCGGGCCGACGCGTTCGCCGTCCGCCCAGCCGGTCAGTCCCTCCGCGGCCAGCGCGACCGAGCGGGCCCGGTACACGGTGACCTTCGGATGGCCGAGATGGGTGCCGCGGTAGACCCGGGGGAAGACCCGGAGCAGGGTGGTCCGGCTGCACGCCGCCACCACGATCACGTCCAGCAGTCCGTCGTCGGGTACGGCTCCGGCGCAGATCCGCATGCCGCCGCCGTAGGAATCGCCGTTGCCGACGGCGATCAGGATCGCCTCCACGGCCCGGGTCCGGCCGCCGTCGAGGGTGAGGCGGTACGGGACGGGCCGCAGCGCCGCGAGTTCGGCGAGCAGCGCGGCCTCGTAGGTGAAGCGGCCGGCGATCCGGCCCATGCGGTTGCCGCGTTCGCTGACACGGGAGTCGAAGCCGGAGGCCAGGACGGTGCCGAACCAGCGGTCCCCCACCCGCCCGAGGTCGATCTCGCGCCCGCCGCCGCCCTTGAGGGCGTCGGCGGCGATCCGGGCGGCCGCGGCGGGGTCGCGGACCGGCAGCCGCAGGGAGCGGGCGAAGTCGTTGCCGGTGCCGACGGCGACCACACCGAGGGGCGTGGGGGTCCCGGCGACGGCCTGGAGGGCGAGGGAGACCAGTCCGTCGCCGCCGACGGCGATCAGCCCTCCGGTGCCCCCGGCGACGGCTTCCCGGGCCCGGCGCAGGGCGTCGGGGGCGTCCTCGCCGAGAACGGTACGCACGGAGTATCCGGCGTCGCGCAGGACGCGGGCCGCCGGCCGGGCAGCCCCGGCGCCGCGGCCGCGGCCCGCCGTGGGATTGACGAAGAGCGTGATCTCACTGGTCACCGGGGTGAGGTTACGGCAAGGCGGGCGAAGGGATCCGGGACCGCACGTGGAGCCCGGGGCAGGGCCCCACGGCCCGGGTCCGGCCCGGACCCGGCACGCGGCCGGACAGGGACGGGCCGGCACGGGGCCGGACAGGGCACGGGGCCGGACGGAGAATCCCGTCCGGCCCCGCTTCCGCATCGTTCCCCTGCGCCCGCTCGCCGGGGGATACGGCCCGTCTCAGGTGATGTCGTCGTAGCCGTTCACCCGGTGGGCCCGGCCGCCGTCGCCCTCGCGGCCCGTCTGCTCCGGCGAACTGCGCGGGGCACCGATCGTCTCGACCTCTCCGATCTCGGAGGGTGAGAGGTCGAGGTCGGAGGCCTCGTCGTCGCGCGGCCCCCGCAGCTCCCGCAGCCTGCGCCGCCGGTCGTTGAGGAGGGAGACACCGGTGGCGAGGAAGTACAGGACGACGATGGGGGCCGCGAGGGCCATCATCGTCAGCGGCTCGGTGCTGGGGGTGGCGATCGCCGAGAAGACCGTGATGCCCATGATCATCGCGCGCCACCAGCCGAGCATCCGCCGCCCGGTGACGACCCCGCCGAAGTTCAGCATCACCAGCAGCAGGGGCAGTTCGAAGGCGAGCCCGAAGACGACCACCATCCGGGTCACCAGGTCGAGCAGATCGTCCAACGGCAGGAGGTTGTCCACGTCCGTGGGCGTGAACTGGATGAGGACCTCCGCCGTGGTCGGCAGGACCGTGTAGGCGAAGTAGGCGCCCATGAAGAAGAGCGGGGAACCCGCACCGACGAACGCGAGGGCGTACTTCTTCTCGCCGCGGTGGAGCCCCGGTGCCACGAAGGCCCACAACTGGTACAGCCAGACCGGCGAGGCGAGGACGATGCCCGCCATCAGCGACACCTTCAGCGCGAGGGTGAAGGGGGTGAGCAGGCCGTTGATGGTGATCTGGGCACAGGTGGTGCCCTCGGGCTTCTTCTGCAGCTCCGAGAAGGAGGCGTCACAGCCCACCGAGTCCAGGATCGGCTTGGTGATGAAGTTGATGATGTCGTTGTAGAAGAAGGCGGCCACGACCGTGACGACCAGGATGGCCAGGATGCCCTTCGCCAGCCGGTTCCTCAGCTCGCGCAGATGCTCCACGAGAGGCATCCGCCCCTCGGGGTCCTTCTCCTTCTTGCGGGCAGGCTTGAGCAACCCACGTCCTCATCTCGTGCGGCAGGCCCGCCTCTCCCGGCGGGCCTGTGGGCGGCCCTGTCTCAGCGCTGGGCGGAGTCCGTCGGCTCCGACACCGGGCGGGAACTCGTCACATCGCCGGGCGCGGCCTGGATCGTCCGCTGGCCGGGCTGCTGCTCCTGGCCGGGGCCGGGCTGCGGCGGGGCGGCTGCCGCGGTGTCCTGACTCTCGGCCTTCATCGCCTTGGCCTCGCTCTTGAGGATGCGAGCCGACTTGCCCAGGGAACGGGCCATGTCCGGAAGCTTCTTGGCGCCGAACAGGAGGATGATCACGACGAGGATCAGAACGATCTCACCGGGGCCAATCTTTCCACCGAACATAAGCGTGTACCTTCTCACCGAGGCGGCTGGGGTGTGGCGGGCGCGCGGTGGGCGGACAGACGTCCGACCACGATGCTGTCAGCGATCGTAACCCCAAGCAGTGAACACAGGGCAATGCCCGTGCATCCGCCATATGGCCGGGAACCCCCGGCGACCTGGCCGGTTACCGCGCGAACACCGTGGGTACCGGCTCTCGGGGACACGGCCTGAACCCGCCCAACGAAGATCGTCCGCAAACCGTCGGGCCCACGGCGCCCCGGCCGGAGAAGCCCCGGTCGGGGGCGATTCCCCCGAGCGGGCGCCCGGTAGCGGGCCGGGCCCTGCGCCCGGTGCGGTTCAGAGGGTGCGGCCGCCGTTGCGGGCGAGGTCTCCGGCGGCCCGCTCCAGGCTCTCCGACGCCTGCCCGATCCGCTCCGTCGCCCGGGCCACCTCCCGCCCCAGCCGCCGGGCTTCGACGAAGACCCTGATACCGAGGGCGCCGAGGACGGCGATCCCGGCGAAGCCGAGGACGATGGCGAGCACGGGCCAGAGCATGGGCGTTACACCTGGAGGTTGGAGGGGGTACGGGCCGCGGGCGCGGCCACGGGCTGAAGGCGGAGGGTGCTGACCCCGCCGCCGGTGAGGAGTTCGACGATCCGCTCCCCCGCGGGCCTGCGGACGGCGGAACCGCATTCGGGGCAGGTGAAGGAGTAGAAGGTGGTACGGCGGCTGCCGCCGATGGCCAGCCGCAGGGCCTGCGCGCTCAGCTCACACCGGGCGCGGCAGTCGGGGCACATGGCCCTGAAGAGCACGGACCCGGCCGCCGAAGCGGCGCCCGCAATATCGGACATGAGTGACATGTGACACGAATCTCCTCAACCTTGGTCGGTACGTCCCGGCCGACGTCCCGGCCGAATGATCTCGCGCGGGGGGTCCCGCTGTCCGCCCGTGGACGGAAATCGGCACAACACCCGCCACAACAAGGCATCGTTTCCGGACAATTCCGGGATCCGCCGCGAACACGGCCCCGAAGGGCCGAACCGGACCGGATCGCCGCACCGGGCGGCGGGACCGGCCCGCCCCGGCCCGGAGACGGGAACCGCTATCCGAGGCCCTCGTAGGCGGCCAGCGCCTCCCGGGCCGCCCGCCGCGCGCTCTCCGCCAGATCCGCGGGCTCCGTGATCCGCCCGTCCGCGCCCAGCCGCAGTGCGAGCCGCCGCAGGGAGGCGGGCGATGAGGTGCGCAGCGTGATCCGGAGTCCGCCGCCGGGCAGTTCCTCGGCCCGGTCGTGCGGATAGTACTCGGCGACCCAGCGCCCGCCGAGCCCCACCTCGACCACCACCTCGGGATCGTCGGCGGACGGCTGGACCAGCCCCTTCGACAGATCCGACAGATCCCGCGGTTCGATCTCGGGCGGGGCGGCCGGGGCATCCAGCAGCCTGATCTCGGCGACCCGGTCGAGCCGGAAGGTGCGGCGCGCCTCGGAGAGCCGGCACCACCCCTCCAGATAGGTGTGCCCGACGGCGAACAGCCGGACCGGGTCCACCTCGCGCTCGGTGAGTTCGTCGCGCGCCGGTGAGTAGTAGCGGAGCCAGAGCCGCCGCTTCTCGGTGATCGCCCGGTCGACGGCGGCGAAGACCCCGCCCTCGGATTCGAAGGTCACCGAGAGCCGGGAGGACGCCCCGGCCGCCTCTCCGGCCGCCGTCTCCAGTTTGGCGGTGGCCCGCAGCAGCGCTTCCCGGTCGCTCTCGCGCAGACCCGGCAGGGTGGCCACCGCCCGGGCGGCGACCAGCAGCGCGGTCGCCTCGTCCGCCGCCAGCCGCAGCGGCTCCGCGACATCGTCCGGGTTGTGCCACCAGATCCGGTCGCCGTCGGTGTCGATGTCCAGCAGATCGCCGCCGCGGAAGCTCGTCCCGCACATCGGCAGCAGATCGAGATCGGAGATCAGTTCGTCCTCGGTGATCCCGAAGGCCCGCGCCACGTCCTCGACGCGTGCGCCGGGACGTTCCCGCAGATAGGTGACCAGGGAGAGCATCCGCCTGGTCTGGTCGATGGCATTGGCCGCCACGGCTCAGCCCACCTCTCTCAACCCTGGGCCACGGCACGCAGCCGGTCCATGACATCGGCCCGCAGACCGGCCGGTTCCACCACGACGACATCGGGACCGAACTCGACGAGCCAGGCGTCGAGTCCGTGTCCGTACGGAATCTCCAGCTCGTCCCAGTCCGGTCCGGCGGCGCGGACGGAGGACGCGCGGGCACGCAGCGGATAGCCGGCGCCGGAGCGGAGCCTGATCAGTGCCGTGCGGGTGGCCGTCTCCCCCGCCCAGCTCTCCACGGTCTCGCGGACCGTGGAGACATCGGGTACGGGTGCGGTGAAGGAGCCGGTCCTGGAGCGGACCCGGCCGGTGATCCGGGAGAGCCGGAACACCCGCTCGGCACCCCGGTCGCGGTCCCAGCCCGCGAGGTACCAGTGCCCGCGCCAGCACTCCAGGGTCCACGGTTCGATCTGGCGCTGTTCGGGACGGGCGGCGCTGGACTTGCGGTAGTCGAAGACGACGGGCCGCCGGTCACGGCAGGCGAGCATCAGCGGTTCGAACGCGGCCTCGTGGACGGGGATCCTCGGCTCCAGCGCGCTGGGCCGCTCCTCGTACGCCTCCTCGGCCTCCGGCATTCCGGCGGCCCGCAGCTTCTGGAGCGCCCCGCTGGCGGCTCCGGCGAGCCGGGCCTGCTGCCAGACCCGGGCGGCGACCCCGAGAGCGGCCGCCTCCTCGGCGTCGAAGGTGATCGGCGGCAGCCGGTTGCTGTCACGGCGGGCGAGATAGCCGACCTCTCCGTCGAGGTTCTCCACCGTCTCGATGACCAGGCCGAGTTCGCGCAGATCGTCCTTGTCGCGTTCGAACATCCGGTTGAAGGACTCGTCCGATCCGGCCGAGGGGTCGGTGGGCCGGAAGGCCTCGACATAGGCCTCGATGGACTCGCGCAGCTCGCGCTTGCTGAGCGGGCGGCGCGTTCCGAGCAGGCACAGCGCCAGATTCATCAGCCGCTCGGCCTTGGCAATCGCCATCGACGCCCCGCACCTCTTCTGGTTCTTCGGATCGTTCCGGTCGGATCCCGGGTCCCGCCCGACGACCGTACCGCCCCGGGGCGTCCGGGTGAAAGTTGGGCCGACGCCCTGGGGACAACGACGGGATGTTCCGGATGGAAGGGACGAATCACCCGGGCGGTACGGCGCCCGGGGAGGGCTCCGGGCGAGGCCGCCCGGAAACGGCAGAGGCCCGCACCCCCGGAAAGGGGCGCGGGCCAATGACCCGGCCGCACGGAGCGGCCGGCCGCGTACTCGCGAGGGAACCCGGAGCGGCGGAAGCAGAGAACCGCGGAACCCGCGGAGCCCACTGAAAACGCGGATGACCTCAGACGGAGATCAGGTCCACGACGAAGATCAGCGTCTCGCCGGGCTTGATCCGGCCGCCCGCGCCCCGGTCTCCGTAGCCGAGGTGGGCGGGGATGGTGAGCTGACGGCGGCCGCCGACCTTCATCCCCTGCACGCCCTTGTCCCAGCCGGCGATGACCTGACCGGCACCCAGCTGGAACTGGAACGCCTGGCCCCGGTTCCAGGAGGCGTCGAACTCCTCGCCGGTGGAGAAGGCCACGCCCACATAGTGAACGGAGACGAAGTTGCCGGCCTTGGCCTCGGCGCCGTCGCCCTCCCAGATCTCCTTGATCTCCAGGTCCTTCGGCGGCTCGCCGCCCGGGAAGTCGATCTCGGGCTTCTCGATGCTCACTGCTGCTTGCTCCTCGAATGATGAACGGACAACCGGGACAGTCTTACACCTTCGCCAGAATGTCCATCGCGAAGACCATCGTGGAGTTCTTCGGGATGCCCTGCTGCTCCTGGTCGCCGAAGCCCTGGTCCGGCGGGACGACGAGCAGCACCCGGCTGCCGACCTTCTTGCCGACCAGACCGTCCTTGAGGCCCTTGACACCGAGGTTCTGCAGGTTGAGCGTCTCGGTCATGTCCATCGCGTAGGTGCCGCCGAACTTCTTGGCACCGTCCCACAGGAAGGCGTCGTACTTCACGACGACGCTGTCCTTGTCGGTCACCGCCGGGCCGGAGCCCTCCAGCACGTACTCCGAGACCAGCTTCTTCGGGGCCTCGGCGTCCTTCGGGAAGGTCACCGAGGGTGCCTTGCCGTCGGTGTTGACGCCGACCTTCGGCAGCGCGGCGTCCGTCTGCGGTACGGCGGTGCCCTTGGCGGCCTGCGGAACGGTCGTCCCCTTGACGATGTCCATCACGAACACCAGGGTGGCGTTGGCCTTGATGTCACCGCGGGCGGTCTTGCCGTAGGCGAGGTCCGGCGGGATCGAAACCTCCAGCCGGCTGCCGACCTTCTGCTTGTCCAGCGCCTTCTGCCAGCCCTCGATGACCCCGCCGCCGCCGATGGTGACCGGGAAGGGCTGGCCCTTGCCGAAACTGGTGTCGAACGGCTCGGTCTCGTCCCACTCCTGGCCGTAGTAGTTGACCTGGGCCTGGTCGCCCTTCTTCAGGACGGCGCCCTTGCCCTCGCTGAGAACTTCGATCTTCAGCTCCTTGGGCGGGGTGCCCTCGCCCTTGGCCAGGGTGGGCTTCTCGCCGAAGGCGGCCCCGTCGGTGATGGCGGGGAGGCCGCCCTTGGACGAGATGGAATCGGAGCCCTTGTCCTCGCTCCCGCACGCCGCTGTCGACAGCAGCAGTGCGGGTACGACGAGGAGGCCGCAGAGGGCCCGGAGGCCGGCAGGTCGACGCACGTGTTCCTCAGATCTCAGACGTCACGGGTGGAGAGTCCCCGACACTCTAGGGCGTGCGGAGGGCCCCGCACGCAGAACGTACGGGGCCCGGGCGGCGTTCCACCGTTTGGTGTGACAGATCGGACCGCCGGATGCGCGGGTGACGGGGATCACTCCCGCCGCGGGTCACATTCCGGCGATGAGCTTCTCCACCCGGTCGTCGACCGAACGGAACGGGTCCTTGCAGAGGACCGTGCGCTGCGCCTGGTCGTTGAGCTTGAGGTGCACCCAGTCGACGGTGAAGTCCCGGCGCTGCTCCTGGGCCCGGCGGATGAAGTCGCCGCGCAGCCGCGCCCTGGTGGTCTGCGGCGGCACCGACTTGCCCTCGAAGATCTTCAGGTCGTTGCAGATCCGGGCGGCCCGCCCCTTCCGCTCCAGCAGGTAGTAGAGCCCCCGGCGGCGGTGGATGTCGTGGTACGCGAGGTCTATCTGCGCGACCCGGGGATGCGACATGCTCATATTGTGCTTGGCCCGGTACTGCTCGATGAGCTGGTACTTCATGACCCAGTCGATTTCGGTCGCGATCCGGTCGAGGTCCTGCTCCTCGATGGCGTCGAGGGTACGGCCCCAGAGCTCCAGCACCTGTTCGACGGTGCCGGTGCGGATTCCGCGCCGCTCCACGAAGTCGACGGCCTTCTCGTAGTACTCCCGCTGCACCTCCAGCGCGGAGGCCTCCCGGCCGCTGGCCAGACGGACCTTGCGCTGCCCCGTGGTGTCATGGCTGACCTCGCGGATCGCCCGGATCGGGTTCTCCAGGGTGAGATCCCGCATCACGGTCCCGGCTTCGATCATCCGGAGCACCAGATCCGTCGCCCCGACCTTCAGCAGCATCGTGGTTTCGGACATGTTGGAGTCGCCGACGATCACATGCAGCCGGCGGTAGCGCTCGGCATCGGCGTGCGGCTCGTCCCGGGTGTTGATGATGGGGCGGGAGCGGGTGGTGGCGGAGCTGACGCCCTCCCAGATGTGCTCGGCGCGCTGGCTGACGCAGTAGACCGCGCCGCGCGGGGTCTGGAGCACCTTTCCGGCGCCGCAGAGCAGCTGCCGGGTGACCAGGAAGGGGATGAGGATGTCGGCGAGGCGCGAGAACTCCCCGTGGCGGGCGACGAGATAGTTTTCGTGGCAGCCGTAGGAGTTTCCGGCGGAATCGGTGTTGTTCTTGAAGAGATAGACGTCGCCCGCGATCCCCTCCTCGTGCAGGCGGCGTTCCGCGTCGACGAGCAGACCTTCCAGAATGCGCTCGCCCGCCTTGTCGTGCGTGACCAGCTCGGTCACGTTGTCGCATTCCGGTGTCGCGTACTCCGGATGCGAACCCACATCGAGGTAGAGGCGGGCGCCGTTGCGCAGAAACACATTGCTGCTGCGGCCCCATGACACGACACGGCGGAAGAGGTAGCGCGCCACTTCGTCAGGTGACAGTCGGCGCTGTCCCCTGAACGTGCACGTGACGCCGTACTCGTTCTCCAGCCCGAAAATGCGGCGGTCCATGTCTGAACATTACGCCTCACGCCCGGAGCTGAAACCGGGTTCGGCCGCACCGTTGCGATCATTTTCCCCGGAGCCGAAACGCGTGTCCGCGAAGTCGTCCGGTTCCGGGGCCGCCGGAACGGAGCCGGAACGTACCGGGCACCCGGCGGCAGCGGGCGCCGCGAGCACCCGCGAAGTGGCCGTCAGCACCAGCAGCGCGGCGAGTCCGGCCGCGCCCGCGACGGAGAAGCTCCACGCGGTACCCGCCCCTTCGACCACGGGCCCGGCCACGGCGGTCCCGGCCGCGGCCCCCACTCCGAAGGCCGTCACCAGCCAGGAGAAGGCCTCGGTGACCGTCCCCGCCGGGGCGTGCCGGTCGACCACGACGAAGGAGCAGGCCAGCGCGGGGGCGAGGAAGACGCCGGACAGCGCGGCGAGGCCGAGCATGGGGACGACTCCCGGGGTGAGCGCCAGCGGCAGATAGCCGAGGGCCAGCAGGGCCGTGATCGCCCTGAGCCTGCTCTCGGGGGTGCCGGGCCAGTGCCGCGCGCCGTACACCACGCCGCCGACCAGGGCGCCGAAGCTCAGCGCCGCCAGCAGCCAGCCGTAGATCTCGTCCCGGCCGTGGTCGTCGGCGTAGGCGACCCCGGCGACGGTGATGGAGCCGAGGGCGAGCCCGACGAAGAAGAAGGCGCCGAAGAGGGCCAGCAGCCCGGGTGAGCGCAGTGCACCCAGCCAGTGGGCCTCGCGGGGCGCGGACCGCCAGGTGCGCGAGGGTTCGCTGGAGACGACCGCCAGGGCGCCGAGCACCCCGAGGACGTTGATCACCACCAGGGCGGCGGCCTCGGAACGGAGCGATACCAGCAGGGTCACCAGCAGCGGCCCCACGGTGAACATGACCTCCTGGGCGACCGCGTCAAGGGCGTACGCCCGGTGGACCCGCTCCTCGTCGCGCAGCACCGTGGGCCACAGCGCCCGCAGCCCGCCCTCCAGGGGCGGGGTGAAGAGTCCGGCCACCGCGACGGCCCCGAAGGCGACCGGCAGCGAACCGATCCCGGCGACGGCCAGCAGCACCATGCCCAGCGCGGACACCACGGCGGCCGGCAGCTGCACCCGGAGCTGCCCCTTGAGGTCGACGGCCCGGCCGAGCAGCGGCTGCCCGACCGCCGTGGCGACTCCGTATACCGCGGCCAGGGCGCCCGCGAGGCTGTAACTGCCGCCTTCGGCCCGGGTGAACAGCACCACGGCCACCGGTCCGGTGGCGTGCGGCAGCCGCCCGACCAGCGTCCCGCCGAGCAACCGCGCGGCGTACGGCATCCGGAGCACATCCCCGTAACCGGTCCGGCCCGCGCCGGCACCCCCTGCCCCCATGCTGTCCCGGCCTTCCCCTTCGCCCCGGCGAAGTGTTACGTATAACCCAACGCGTTATACGTATCACGGCCGGGGGCTCCCGGTCGAGTCCTCCCCCGCGGCCCCTGGCCGGGGCCGGGCCGGGTCCCGGCGCTATGTTGAAGGCGTTCACCTGCGCCCGAGGAAAGGCACCCATGGCAGAGGGCCCCGCCGCGGGCGGCTCCACGGCCGCTACCCGGCCCACCAGCAGGGACGTGGCGCGGGCCGCCGGCGTCTCGCAGGCCACGGTCTCCCTCGTCCTCGGCGGCAAATGGCGCGGCCGGGTCTCCGAGCGGACCGCGGACACGGTCCGCGGCGCCGCCCGTGACCTGGGCTACCGCCCCAATCTGGCGGCCCGGAGCCTACGGCTCGGCCGCACCCGTACCGCGTTGCTGGTCGTCCCGGCGCTCACCAACGAGTTCTTCGCCCGCGTGTACACGGGAGCGGCGTCGGTCGCCGCCGAACACGGCTTCGGCGTCGTCGTCTACCCCGCCCCCGATGTGCAGGAACGCGCCCGGGACCCGTTCGCGTCGGCGCGTGCCGCGCTGGACGGGGTGATCGCCTCCTCGATGGCCACCGAGGCGCTGCGGACGCTGCACGACTCCGGTCTTCCGCTGGTGATGCTGGACAGCGACCCCGCCGACCGGACGGCCGCCGCCCGGGTGAACATCGACATCGCCGACGGAATGCGGCGGATCGCGGACCATCTGCTGGGCCTCGGCCACCGCCGCTTCCTCCATCTGGCGTCGGATGTGAGGTCCTGGACCTTCGACGTCCGCGCCCGGGCCCTGGCCGAGGCGCTCGGCCGGGCCCCCGGCACCGCGGTACGGACCGTACGCGCCCCGCTCGCCGTCGATCCGGCCCGCGCCGCGGCCGAGGCGGCCCTGCGCGAACCCGGTCCGCTGCCGACCGCGATCGTCTGCGACGGGGATTTCCAGGCCGCCGGTGTCACCAAGGCCGTACGGCGGCTGGGGCTGCGCATCCCCGGCGATATCTCGGTCACCGGATTCGACGATCTGACCCTCGCCACGGCCCTGGAACCCGAACTGACCACGGTCGCCCTGCCCGCCGAACGCGTCGGCGAACGCGGGATGACCGCCCTGCTGGCCGCCCTGGACGGCGAACGGTCCCCGGGCGGCGACCTCCCGGTCGAGCTGGTCGTGCGGGGCTCCACCGCCCCGCCGCCCCCGGACTGACCACCGGACCGGCCACCGAGCGGCACCCGACCGGGGCCGGGACGGAACCGTACCGTCCGTACGGCCCCGTCCCGGTGGCGTGACCGCCGCATTGCGGTGAACCGCAGGCCCTTGAGGGTGCGCGCGGGGCGTGCCACGATCACGATCATGACGAGCCCGGCGGAGACACCCATCGACGCCGTCCCGGCGGGGGCGGTGGACACGGCTCCGGGCACGGTGGTGACGGCCGCGGGCACCCTGCTGGCAGTGCGGCGCGAGGACCGCCTGGAGATCTACGACACCGAGGCCTTCCTCGGCGGCGGTGCGCCCCTGAGCGCGGTGGACGTACCGGCCACGGCGCCCGCCGCCCCGCTCGGCGGCGGAGCGGTGATCGCCGAGGCCGACCGGATCCGGTCCGTCGGTGCGGACGGCGGCCTCCGCTGGGAGCTGCCGCATCCGCCGTGGCGCGGCGGCTCGGGGCCGCCGATGGCCCCCGGCACTCCGGCCGTCAGCCCCGACGGCACCCTGATCGGGGTGCTCGTCCCCGCTCCGGACGGCGATACGGAGTGCGGGGAGCCGCTGCCCGACGGGCTGCCCCGGCTCTGCCGGGGGCGGGACGTGCTGCTGCTGGTGGACGCCGCGGACGGCCGGATCCGGGCCGCCCGCCCCCTGAACAGCCGGGCCTCCGTCGTCACCCAGCGCTGGCACCCCGGCGGGCGGCTGCTCGGCCTGTCGTGCTGGACAGCCTGGTACTCCTGGTCGACCTGGTGGGTGGCGCCGCGACGCGACGGACTCCATCTGCGCGGCGGCACCCGGATGCGGGAGGTCGTGGGCTTCGTCCCCGGCACGGAGCGCCCGCTGACCCTGCGCCGCGCCGAACGGCTCGCCCCGGACGACGACCGCGACGAACTCGCGGTCCACGACATCACCGCCGACGAACCCGTCGTCCGTTACGACCTGGCGGAACTCACCGGCCGGGAGCCGGAAAACCGCCACGCAGACGGTGCCGACCGTGCCGATGGGGGCCACCGGGAGTCCGATGCGGTCTTCGAGGACGTCTGCACCCTGAACGCCGGAAAGCTGCTGGTCGCGGCGCGGCAGCAGCGGCCGGGGCGCCGGCCGACGGCCCGGCACTGGCTCTGCTCGGCGGCCACTCTGCGCCCGCTGGGCGCCCTGCGTTATCCGGAGCCGCCGGGCCCGGCGACCGCGCTGGGCGACGGCACCTGGCTCACCGAGGGCCCCCGGGGCTTCCGCCGCTGGTCACTGCCCGAGAGCTGACCCGGGCGGGCCCCACCGGCGGGCGGCCGGTGGGGCGGCCGGACTACTGTCCGCTCTCCTCCGGTCCGGCGGAGCCCTCCCCGGACTCCCCGGCAGGGTCGGCGGAAGGTTCCGACGGGGGCGCTGCGGCACCGCCGGGCTCCTCCAGCAGCCGCGAGAGCCGGCTGCCGACGATCCTCTTGAACTTGCGCTTCTGCGGTCTCGTACGGTCGAGGACCGCGACCTCCAGCCGGTCCGCGGGGATCTCCCGCTCGCTGCCGTTGGTCTGGTTGGAGAGCGCCTGGACGGCCAGCTTCAGCGCCTCCGACAGGGACATCCCGTCATTGTGCCGCTGGTCGAGATAGGTGCTGATCTGCTCGGCGTTGCCGCCGACCGCGACCGAGCCGTGCTCGTCCACGATCGAACCGTCGTGCGGCAGCCGGTAGATCTGGTCGCCTTCGGCGGTGTCGCCGACCTCGGCGACCACCAGCTCCACCTCGTAGGGCTTCTCGGCCTGGCTGGAGAAGATGGTGCCGAGCGTCTGGGCGTAGACGTTCGCCAGCCCGCGCGCGGTCACATCGTCGCGATCGTAGGTGTAACCCCGCAGGTCGGCATAGCGGACACCGCCGATCCTGAGGTTCTCGTACTCGTTGTACTTACCGGCGGCCGCAAAGCCGATCCGGTCGTAGATCTCGCTGAACTTGTGCAGCGCGCGGGACGGATTCTCGCCGACGAACACAATGCCGTCGGCGTACTGCAGCACCACGAGGCTGCGGCCCCGGGCAATGCCCTTGCGGGCGTATTCCGCCCGGTCCTGCATGGCCTGGGCGGGCGAGACGTAGAACGGTGTCGTCACCGGCTATCCGACCCTTTCTTCCAGTTTTCTGTCAGTGGCGGGAGCATCAGAGGAGCGCGGCGCGCGGGCCGTCCGGCTGTTCCATCCGGTGCTGGACGACCGAACGGGCCACCTCCGAGGACCGCTCCGCGGTCAGGCGGTCGACGCCTTCGTCGTCGATGACCACGACGATCGGGTAGATCCGGCGCGCCACATCGGGTCCGCCGGTCGCCGAATCGTCGTCGGCTGCGTCGTACAGCGCCTGGACCACCAGGGTGACGGCCTGGTCCTTGGTCAGATCGTCACGGTAGAGCTTCTTCAGGGAGCCGCGGGCGAAGACCGAACCGGATCCGGTAGCGGTGTAGCCCTGCTCCTCGAAGCGGCCGCCGGTGACGTCGTACGAGAAGATCCGGCCCCGCTCACGGCCGACGTCGTACCCCGCGAACAGCGGCACCACGGCCAGGCCCTGCATGGCCATGCCCAGATTGCCGCGGATCATGGTGGAGAGACGGTTGGCCTTGCCCTCCAGGGACAGCTGGGCGCCCTCGACCTTCTCGAAGTGCTCCAGCTCCAGCTGGAAGAGCTTCACCATCTCCACCGCGAGCCCGGCGGTGCCGGCGATTCCCACGGCCGAATACTCGTCGGCCGGGAACACCTTCTCCATGTCCCGCTGGGAGATCATGTTGCCCATCGTGGCCCGCCGGTCACCGGCGATCACCACACCGCCGGGAAAGGTGACCGCGACGATGGTGGTGCCATGCGGGGCTTCGAAGGCGCCCTGCACCGCCGGGAGCTCCCGGTTGCCCGGGAGCAGCTCCGGGGAGTGCTCGCCGAGGAAATCCATGAACGACGACGAGCCGGGCGTCAGGAAGGCTGCCGGCAGACGCCCGGTGCTACGGGAATTGGCTTCCACGCGATCCCTTCCGGGTAGGCGGCGGCCCGGCTCGGGAGCGCGGGCCGATCTTACGAACTGTGCACGGACCTTACCCGCGCCGTGACCGGTCATCCGCCCCGGTGCCCCCTTTCCCCCGGCGGGCGGGGGCACGGGGCGGACGTCCGGCGCTCTCCTCCTGCGCTCAGGAGGTCACTCGCCGCCCTTCTGCACAAAGGAGCGCACGAAGTCCTCCGCGTTCTCCTCCAGGACGTCGTCGATCTCGTCGAGTACGGAGTCGACGTCGTCGGAGAGCTTCTCCTGCCGCTCCTTGAGGTCCTCGGACGCCTGTGCGTCCTGGGTCTGCTCCTCGACCTCCTCCGTGGAACGCGTGGCCTTCTGCTGTCCGCCGCCGGTGTCCTTGGTCGCCATGTCCCTCACCCCGCTCGGTTGGCCCTGACGTGATCCGTCCGGTCATGATCAGACGCTACCCGGACATTACAAGGAGCGTCCGACAACGGCCCTGTACTTTCTCAACGCCGGAGGACCTCCTCTGTGATTCCGCGGTTCCACGGTTCGTGTTTCCGCAGTTCCGCCCTTCGCCGGTTTCCGTGATCCACCGTTCCCGAGATGATTCCCGGGCACCGGCCCTTTAGACCCGCCCGCTCCTCCGGATCCCGCCGGGCCACCGGGGCCGGATTCAATGGCCCGAGAGCACCCTGACCAGGTCCTCCGCCGTACGGCAGCGGTCCAGCAGGTCCTTGACGTGGCTCCGGGTGCCGCGCAGCGGCTCCAGGGTCGGCACCCGCTGGAGGGAATCCCGGCCCGGCAGATCGAAGATCACCGAGTCCCAGCTCGCCGCCGCCACGTCGTCCGCGTACTGCGCCAGGCAGCGGCCCCGGAAGTAGGCCCGGGTGTCCTCCGGAGGCTCGGTCTCCGCCCGTACCACATCGTCCTCGGCCAGCAGCCGCTTCATCCTGCCGCGGGCCGCCAGACGGTTGTACAGGCCCTTCTCGGGGCGTACGTCGGCGTACTGGAGGTCCACCAGATGGAGGCGGGCCGCGTCCCAGTCCAGACCGTCCCGGCGGCGGTAGCCCTCCATCAGCTCCCGTTTGGCCACCCAGTCCAGCTCCCCGGCCAGGCTCATCGGATCGTTCTCCAGCCGGTTGAGGGTGTCCTCCCAGCGGCTGAGCACATCGGTGGTCTGCTCGTCGGCGTCGGCGCCGTACCGCTCCTCGACATACTTCCTGGCCAGCTCGTAGTACTCCATCTGGAGCTGGACGGCGGTCAGGGTCCGTCCACTGCGGAGCGTGATCAGCTGCTTCAGGCCGGGGTCGTGGGAGACCCGGTGCAGGGTCCGCACCGGCTGGTCCACCGCCAGATCGACCGCGATGAAATTGTCCTCGATCATGGAGAGCACCAGAGCCGTGGTGCCGAGTTTGAGATAGGTGGAAATCTCCGAGAGATTCGCATCGCCGATGATCACATGAAGCCGCCGGTACTTCTCGGCGTCGGAGTGCGGCTCGTCCCGGGTGTTGATGATGGGCCGCTTCAGCGTGGTCTCCAGACCGACCTCGACCTCGAAGTAGTCGGCCCGCTGACTGATCTGGAAACCGTGTTCGTGGCCGTCCTGGCCGATGCCGACCCGGCCGGCGCCGGTGACCACCTGGCGGCAGACGAAGAACGGCGTCAGATGGCGCACGATGTCCGAGAACGGGGTCTCCCGCTTCATCAGGTAATTCTCGTGGGTGCCGTAGGACGCGCCCTTGTTGTCGGTGTTGTTCTTGTAGAGGTGGATCGGCTGGGCACCGGGGAGCAGCGCGGCGCGCTCGGCGGCGGCCGCCATGATCCGCTCCCCCGCCTTGTCCCAGAGGACGGCGTCCCTCGGGTTGGTGACCTCGGGGGAGCTGTACTCGGGGTGGGCGTGGTCGACGTAGAGCCGGGCGCCGTTGGTGAGGATCACATTCGCCAGCCCGATGTCCTCGTCCGTGAGCTGGCTGGAGTCGGCGGCCTCGCGGGCGAGGTCGAAGCCGCGGGCGTCCCGCAGCGGATTCTCCTCCTCGAAGTCCCAGCGGGCGCGCCGCGCCCGGTGCATCGCCGCCGCGTAGGCGTTGACGATCTGGGACGAGGTGAGCATGGCATTGGCGTTCGGATGCCCCGGGACGGAGATTCCGTACTCCGTCTCGATGCCCATTACTCGCCGTACGGTCATGCGGTCCTCCTTGCCCGGCGGCGCTCCCGTCCGGGAACGGCGCTCAAGTACCGCTGGTGCTCCGGTGCGCATGCGGTGCCCGACCCCGCACGCCGCGACCCGGCGGTACCGATGAGCCTAGGCCCTCGCTTCCGGATCATGCCGGTGGTCTCCGTGCCCGCGGGGAGATCGTTCTCATCATGAGTGGATACGGCCGGGGCGGCCGGAAACGACACCGGCTGCGGATGCCCCGGCCGGGCATCCGCAGCCGGTGTCCGCTCTCACAGGTACTGACCGGTGTTCGCGACGGTGTCGATGGAGCGGCCGGTGTCCGCGCCCTGCTTTCCGGTGACGAGCGTCCGGATGAACACGATCCGTTCGCCCTTCTTTCCGGAGATACGGGCCCAGTCGTCCGGGTTGGTGGTGTTGGGCAGGTCCTCGTTCTCCTTGAACTCGTCCACGCAGGCCTGGAGGAGGTGCGCGACCCGCAGACCCTTCTGGTTGTGGTCGAGGAAGGCCTTGATCGCCATCTTCTTGGCCCGGTCGACGATGTTCTGGATCATCGCGCCCGAGTTGAAGTCCTTGAAGTAGAGAACCTCCTTGTCACCGTTGGCATAGGTGACCTCCAGGAAGCGGTTCTCCTCGGACTCTGCGTACATCTGCTCGACGACGGACTGGATCATCGCCTGTGCCGCGGCCTCCTTGGAGCCGTTGTGCTCGCCGAGGTCGTCGGCGTGCAGCGGCAGCGAGGCGGTGAGGTACTTGGCGAAGATGTCCTTTGCCGCTTCCGCGTCCGGGCGCTCGATTTTGATCTTCACATCGAGCCGGCCGGGCCGCAGGATCGCGGGGTCGATCATGTCCTCTCGGTTGGAGGCGCCGATCACGATCACGTTCTCCAGGCCCTCGACGCCGTCGATCTCGGCGAGGAGCTGGGGGACGATGGTGTTCTCGACGTCCGAGCTGACCCCGGAGCCGCGGGTGCGGAAGAGCGACTCCATCTCGTCGAAGAAGACGATCACCGGGGTGCCCTCGGACGCCTTCTCCCGGGCCCGCTGGAAGACCAGCCGGATATGGCGCTCGGTCTCGCCGACGTACTTGTTGAGGAGTTCGGGGCCCTTGATGTTGAGGAAGTAGCTCTTGCCCGCGGGCTGCCCGGTCACCTCGGCGACCTTCTTGGCAAGGGAGTTGGCGACGGCCTTGGCGATCAGTGTCTTGCCGCAGCCGGGCGGCCCGTAGAGCAGGATGCCCTTCGGCGGCCGCAGTTCGTGCTCCTTGAAGAGATCGGGGTAGAGATACGGGAGCTCGACGGCGTCGCGGATCATCTCGATCTGGCCGCCGAGGCCGCCGATCTTGTCGTAGTCGACGTCGGGGACCTCTTCGAGGACGAGTTCCTCGACCTCGCTCTTGGGCACCACCTCGTAGACGTAACCGGAGCGCGGTTCCAGCAGCAGGGCGTCGCCGGGGCGGATGGTGGCGTCCAGCAGCGGCTCGGCGAGCCGTACCACCCGCTCCTCGTCGGTGTGCCCGACCACCAGGGCCCGCTCGCCGTCCTCCAGGATCTCCTTGAGGGTGACGATGTCCCCGGCGCGCTCGAAGGCCATGGCCTCGACCACGTTGAGCGCTTCGTTGAGCATGACCTCCTGGCCGCGCCGCAGCTCGTCGAGTTCGACGCTGGGGCTGACGTTGACCCGGAGTTTGCGGCCGCCGGTGAAGAGGTCACAGGTGCCGTCCTCGTTGGCCTGGAGGAAGACACCGAAACCGGCCGGCGGCTGGGCGAGCCGGTCGACCTCCTCCTTGAGGGCCACGATCTGGTCGCGGGCCTCACGGAGCGTATTGGCGAGCCGCTCGTTCTGCGCGGACACGCCGGCCAGATTGGTCTGGAGCTCGACGATCCGCTCTTCGAGAATCCTCGTGTGCCGCGGAGAGTCGGCGAGCTTGCGGCGCAGGACGGCGATTTCCTGCTCGAGATAGGCAACCTGGCCGGCTGGGTCCTCAGACCCCCGCCCGGGCCGGATGCCGCGGTTGATGTCGTCGTCGTGGGCTGCCACGGTCCTCACCTCCTCCAAGGGGAGCTGGACGCTTCCTGACCCTACCTGGGTGGGTGATGATTGAAACCCCTAGATCACAAAGACGGTCGGGGCGTGTCCGATCTTCACCCTTGCGCTCTCCCTCACGCCAGGGGAATACCCACCCAGCACCCTCCGAAAGCGGGCGGTTGTATCGTCGGGGGTGTTCAACACCCGTCGGGGCTGGCGCGACTTGCTCGCCCGGCGCCTCGCGGATGTTTCACCCCACGCAGGAACGGCAGGAGACATGACCGTGCAGCACGAGGCCCCGCCCCCGGAGGCCGCCGAGGCGCTGGAGGTCTGGATCGACCAGGACCTCTGCACCGGCGACGGGATCTGCGCCCAGTACGCCCCGGACGTCTTCGAGCTGGACATCGACGGGCTGGCGTATGTGAAGAGCGCCGACGACGAACTGCTCCAGGAGCCGGGGGCGACCACCCCGGTTCCGCTGCCGCTGCTGCGGGACGTGGTGGATTCCGCCAAGGAGTGTCCGGGCGACTGCATCCATGTCCGCCGGGTTTCGGACAGCGTCGAGGTGTACGGCCCCGACGCGGAGTAACGATTCGTTCGTGCTCCGTACCGCCCTGCCGGTGCCACTGCCGGGCCCGGCCCGCCCGCCTCAGAGGGCGGCGGTGGCGCCCTCCCCTTCGGCGTCGTCGGATGCGCGCAGGAACCTGCCGTCCTGCCAGCGCCAGGTGACGTTCTCGGTCTCGTCCGGGCAGCAGAGCGGGACCTCGGGCGACGAGTAGCCGAGCAGGGTCGCGCCGATCTCCCCCTTCCGTACGGTCAGCGCCGTAAGGGACCGTCGTTCCGCGGGCGCGACAAGGGTCGCGACGACCCGGGCTCCGCCCTCTCTGGTTCGCGCAAGGACATAGATGCCCTCCGGCGGGGTCCCGGAACCCGCCGCACAGCGGGCGGCCGCCACGGTCTCGGCGCCGCCGTCGCCGTCGAGGTCCCCGATGGCCTTCCGCGTGATCATGGTGCCGGTGGCTCCGCAGTCCAGCGGCAGTACGAGGCCGGCGGGGTCGGGCGCCGGTGCCCCCGGGCCGGGCCGGGCCGACGCCTTCGCGGTGGCATCGTCGGGCTGGAGCAGTCCCGCCAGAGCGACGACGGCGGCCATGGCGGCGGCCGTGGCGATCCAGTGCGCGGGTCGGGTGCGGGTGTGCGCGAGGTCCGGGAGCTCCGAGTGCTGCACGCGTGAGGTCTCCTGTGGCGGCGGAGCCGGTGCGGGACCGGCGCAGTGGGGCGGGGGCGGAGGTGGAGCCCGATCGTGCCACACGTCACAGGGGCGCGGAACAGCGGGGTCGCACACGAAGGCGCCGCCGCCGGAATCCCCGGTGCGGGGCAATCCGGCGGCGGCGCCGTGTCGTTGGGGGGTGTGTCAGTCCGTACCGGACGCGGTGTCCTCGGCCGCAGCGCTCTTGGCGTCTTTGGTGTCTTTGGCATCCTTGCCGCCCCAGCCGGTGTAGTCCTCGCCGTAGGCGCCCTTGGCGGGCCGGCGGCGGCGCATCGGCGGTTCCACTCCGTCGGCGAGCCGGCGGGCGGTGACCAGGAAACCGGTGTGGCCGATCATCCGGTGGTCGGGGCGGACGGCGAGTCCTTCGACGTGCCAGTTGCGGATCATCGACTCCCAGGGCTGCGGCTCCGCGAAGCAGCCGATGTCCCGGAGGGCCTCGACGGTCCGGGCGAGCTGGGTGGTCGTGGCGACGTAGCAGCAGAGGATGCCGCCGGGGACGAGCGCCTTGGAGACGGCCTCCAGGCACTCCCACGGGGCGAGCATGTCGAGGACGACACGGTCGACGTCGGTGTCCGAGAGGTTGTCCTGGAGGTCACCGACGGTGAGCTGCCAGGCGGGGTGCTCGCCGCCGAAGTAGCGTTCGACGTTCTGCCGGGCGATCTCGGCGAAGTCGGCGCGCCGCTCGTACGAGTGCAGCATGCCCTGGTCGCCGATGGCGCGCAGGAGGAACGCGCTGAGCGAGCCCGAGCCCACGCCCGCCTCGACGACGCGGGCGCCGGCGAAGATATCGGCGAAGGCCAGGATCTGCCCCGCGTCCTTGGGGTAGACCACGGCGGCGCCGCGGGGCATGGACAGGACGTAGTCGGGGAGCAGGGGGCGCAGCGCGAGATAGGCAACGTTTCCCGTGGTTCGGACCACACTGCCCTCGGGGGCGCCGATCAGCTCGTCGTGCGGGAAGGACCCCTTGTGGGTGTGGAAATTCTTCCCGGCTTCGAGCGTGAAGGTGTAGTGGCGTCCCTTGGGATCGGTGAGCTGGACCTGGTCCCCGACCTTGAAGGGCCCGCGACGGCGGGCGGCACCGGTCGGTTCGGACATGTGACCAGCCTACCGGCCCGTGACCGGGAGCATGACCAGGGGCCGGGGCGGTGGCGCCCGCTTCCCGGGGGACCGGGTCACGGCTCGGGGCGGTCCGCCCCCGGGGCGCCCCGGAGGCGGAGCGAGCCCCGGGTTACCGGGTCATGGCGGCGACGAAGGCGCGTTCCACGTCGGCCGTCGAGAGGACTCCGTAGATCGCCCCGCTGTCCTCGACGACGAGGTACTCCGTGGCGGGGGTGGTCCTGAGGTGTTCGAGGAGGGATTCGCCGACGAGGTCCGCGGGGATCCGCATGCCGTCGGTGAGTTCCTGGGCGAGGCCGCCGACGGCGACCCAGGGGCGGCGGTGCTGGGGTACGCCGACGATCGCGGCTTCGCGGACGAGGGCGGTCGGGCTGCCCTGGCCGTCGACGACGACGAGGGCGCGGGCGCCGGCCTCGTTGGCGCGTCGCAGCGCCTCGGAGAGCGGGGTGTCCGCTTCGACGGGGACGGCGCGGCGGGTGAGGGTACGGGCGGCGAGTTCGGGGAGGTGTTCGCGGAGGCGGGCGCTGCGGAGGCTGTTTCCGGCGCCGGTCCAGATGATCGCGGCCAGGATGGCGGCCAGCAGGGCGTCGGTGACGGACTGCACGCCGCCGATTTCCTGGCCGGGGGTGCCGAGGGCACCCGAATGGGTGAAGAGCGGGAGTCCGATGAGGACGGCGACGGCGAGGGCGCGGCCGACCCAGGCGGCGGCGACGGTGCCGCTCATGGGCTTGCCGGTGATCTTCCAGACGACGGCCCTGAGCATGCGTCCGCCGTCGAGGGGGAGCCCGGGGAGGAGGTTGAAGGCCGCGACGATCAGGTTGGAGATCATCAGTCCGGCGAGCAGGACCCCGGGGACCGTACCGGGTTCGACCGCCCTCATGCCGAGGTAGAAGACCCCGGCCAGGACGAGGGAGAGCAGGGGCCCGACGAAGGCGATGACGAATTCCCGGCCGGGGGTTTCGGACTCCTTCTCGATCTCGGAGGAGCCGCCGAAGAACTGGAGCTGGATACGGCGCACCGGGAGTTTGTAGTGGAGGGCGGCGACGGTGTGGGCGAGTTCGTGGACGAGTACGGAGGCGTAGAAGGCGACGGCGAAGAAGAGGGAGACCAGGTAGTTCAGGCCGCCCAGCTCGGGGAGCACCCGGTTGAGCTGGTCGCCGAAGACCCAGGTGATCAGGGCGGCGACGAGGAACCAGCTCGGGGCGACATAGACGGGTACGCCGAAGGGGCGGCCCATGAGGATGCCGCCTCCGGGGCCGTCGGGGCGCTTGCGCCGGTCGCCGTCCGGGGGTGTGCCGGGGGCGCCGGACGACGCGCGTGAGCGCTCGCTGCTCGAGTCGTTCCTCGAGTCGTGGTCGTTCACGGGGTCCCTTCGTCGCGAAGTCGCCGGTGGTCCTCTGCTTCGATCGTCGCCCGCCGGGTGACGTAACGCTCTGATCGTGCAGTGTCCGGTCCTATGACGTCGATGGTATTGCGCTCGCTGTCAGTGGCGGGCCGTAGGGTCTGAGTCATGAGTACGAGTCAGGCCGTTTCCGGGGAGCCCGCGGGCCCGGTGCCCGCGGCGGCGCCGACGTCGCTGTCGCCGTCGCGGGCGAACGATTTCATGCAGTGCCCGCTGCTCTACCGGTTCCGGGTGATCGACAAGCTGCCGGAGAAGCCGAGTCCGGCTGCCACCCGGGGGACGCTGGTGCATGCGGTGCTGGAGCGGCTCTTCGACGCGCCCGCGGCGGAGCGGACGGCTCCGCGGGCGAAGGCGCTGGTGCCGGGGCAGTGGGACCGGCTGCTGGCGGGCCGGCCCGAGCTGGGCGGGCTGTTCGCGGACGATGCGGGCGGGGAGCAGCTGGCGCGCTGGCTGGGCGAGGCCGAGGCGCTGGTGGAGCGGTGGTTCGGGCTGGAGGATCCGACGCGTCTCGAACCGGCGGAGCGGGAGCTGTTCGTGGAGGCCGAGCTGGAGTCGGGGCTGCGGCTGCGCGGGGTGATCGACCGGGTGGATGTGGCGCCGACGGGCGAGGTGCGGATCGTCGACTACAAGACGGGGAAGGCGCCGCGTCCGGAGTACGGGGAGGGGGCGCTCTTCCAGATGAAGTTCTACGCGCTGGTGGTCTGGAAGCTGAAGAAGGTGCTGCCGCGCCGTTTGCAGCTGGTCTATCTGGGCAGCGGCGATGTGATCACCTACGATCCGGTGCCGGCGGATCTGGAGCGGGTGGAGCGGAAGCTGCTGGCGCTCTGGGACGCGATCAGGCTGGCGACCGAGACGGGTGAGTGGCGGCCGCGGCCGACGAAGCTGTGCGGCTGGTGTGATCATCAGGCGTTCTGTCCTGAGTTCGGCGGGGTTCCGCCGGTGTATCCGCTGAGTGTTTCCCCCGCCGCTCCGGCCGATGTCCCGCAGGGCAGAATGGGCTCCGACCGAGTGTGAGGAGTTTCCGTGGCAATCCGCGTTCTGCTGGTCGACGATCAGCCGCTGCTGCGAACCGGCTTCCGGATGATTCTCGAAGCGGAGCAGGACATCGCGGTCGTCGGCGAGGCCGGTGACGGCCTTCAGGCGCTCGACCAGGTGAGAGCGCTCCAGCCCGATGTGGTGCTGATGGACATCCGGATGCCGCGGATGGACGGGGTGGAGGCGACCCGGCAGATCACGGGTCCGGGTCGGGACGGTCCGGCGAAGGTGCTGGTGCTGACGACCTTCGATCTCGACGAGTACGTGGTGGAGGCGCTGCGGGCGGGGGCCAGCGGGTTTCTGCTCAAGGACGCCCCGGCGAACGAACTGGTGCAGGCGATCCGGGTGGTCGCGGCGGGTGAGGCGATGCTGGCGCCCAGCATCACCCGGCGGCTGCTCGACAAGTACGCGGGGCATCTGCCGTCGGGCGAGGAGCCGGTGCCGGACACGCTGCATACGCTGACCGACCGTGAGGTGGAGGTCCTGAAGCTGGTCGCGCGGGGTCTGTCGAATGCCGAGATCGCGGCGGATCTGTTCGTCAGCGAGACGACGGTGAAGACGCATGTGGGGCATGTGCTGACCAAGCTCGGGCTGCGGGACCGGGTCCAGGCCGCGGTGTACGCGTACGAGAGCGGTCTGGTCCGCCCGGGCGCACAGTAGGCGCCCCTCTCCCTCGGAGGGGGGACGGACGGTGAAGCGGCGGCGGGCCGGGCCCGCCGCCGCTTCGGCGTCTGTGGACGGCCCGCCCCGGGACGGGCGGGCCGCCGGTTACTTCTTGACCGCCTTCAGCTCCCAGATCTGAAGGTCGGAGGTGGAGTTGAGCAGCAGTTCGATACCGCCGACGCCCTTGCGGGCGGCGACGTACTGCCTGCCCTGCCAGAGCGGCAGCACGGGCACGTCGTCGGCGACGATGTCCTGCATGGTGCTGAACGCCCCGGCGGCCGCGGTCCGGTCGGCGTGGCGGCGCGACTGCGGGATCAGGCTGCGGATCTCGTTGCTGACGTAGGGCGAGTTGAGGAAGTTGTCCTTGTCGAGGAAGGGCGCGATGTAGTTGTCGGGGTCCGGGAAGTCGGGGAACCAGCCCATGCCGTAGACGGGGTACTCGCCGCGCTTCTGGGCGGCCCGGAAGGCGGACCATTCGGCGCCCTGGACGGTCACCTGGAAGAGTCCGGACTTGTTGAGCTGGCTCCGCAGCACCTCGAACTCGCGGGCGGTGCCGGCCCCGTAGCGGTCGGTGGTGTAGTGGAGCTTGAGCTTGACCGGGGTGCGGATACCGGCCTTCTTGAGGATCTTCTCGGCCTTCTCGACGCTCGGCTCGCCGTACTCGTTGTAGAAGGAGTTCTTGTGCGCGCCGATACTGGCCGGGATGAGGGAGTACAGCGGCTCGGCGGCGGAGCCGTAGACCTGTCCGGCGATCTGGCCGCGGTCGATGACCGACGCCATGGCCTGCCGTACCGCCTTGTCCTTCACGGACGGGTCGGCGGTGTTGAAGGCGAGGTAGCGGATGGAGAGTCCGGGCATCTCGACGAGTTCGATGTCCTTGTTCCGGTTCGTGCTGAGGGTTTTGATCTGCTCCGGGGACATCTCCCGGGTCATCACGTCGATCTCCCCCGTCTCCAGCGCCTGGCCCATGGCCTTGGCGTCGGCGAAGACCCTCATCTCGACCTTCTGGTTGAGGACCTTGATATCGCCCTTGTAGGACTCGTTGCGGCTGAAGACGACCTTGCTGATCCGGTTGTCCTTGACCGTCGCCTTCATGGTGTACGGACCGGAGCCGTCGACCTGGAAGCCGTCGCGGAGCTTCTTGCCCTCGTACTTCTTCTTGCTGACGATGCTCGCGACGGGCGTGGAGAGCTTGAACGGGAAGGTCGCGTCCGGGATGGAGAGATGGAAGACGACATCGTGGTCGCCCTTGGTCTCGATCTTGTCGACGGTGGAGAGCAGACCGGCGGTGCCGTTGTCCGAGTCGATGGCCCGGACCCGCTCGATGGAGAACTTGACGTCCTCGGCGGTGACCGCGGTGCCGTCGGCGAACTTCAGACCGCTGCGGAGCTTGCAGCGGAAGCTCTGGCTGGCGTTGTCGGTGAAGGAGCAGGATTCGGCGGCCTCGGGGGTGGGCAGTCCTCCGCCGTGCGGGGTGCGCATCAGGGTCTGGAGGCTGGGCCGCAGGACGTTCCAGGCGCCGGTGTCGTAGGCGTGTGCCGGGTCGAGGGGGGCGGGGTTGTCCTTGCCGCCGGCGATCTGGTCCGTGGTGCCCACGACAATGGTTCCCCCGCCGGAGGCGCCGCCCTTCGAGTCGCCGCAGGCGACGAGCACGGGCGCGAGCAGGCCGACCACGGCCGGCAGCACCAAAGTCTTACGGTTCATCCTGGACGTTCTCCTCATCCGGCACTGGGTACTGCGTGCGAGAAGCCCCCGCCGCGCCGCCCGTTCGGGACGGTGCGAGCCATCCGGGAATCCGGCGCGGTCGGCCCCGGTTTCGCGACGGTGGTACGGCGCCGGGGCGTTTCGGTGGTGCGGTGAGGACTCGCGAAGACATTAGTCGGCGCCGTCAGGACGGTTGGACCGGGCTGCAGTTGGGGTGTAATCGCTGAGTGACCGGTCATATCCCGGCCGCAACACCCATCACCCGGAATGATTCGTACACGACTCCATCAATACGGACACAAGGATCCGCCCCGGGCACCGAGGGGAGCCGGCGGGGCGGATATCGGCATACCGTCCAGCACACACAGAGTGACGAATGTCACGCAGGAAAACTTATGGGCGGGGTTCGGTCATCAAGGCCCGGAGGAAGGCCAGGTCCACGGAGCGGAGGGAGTCCACGACGACCCGGCCGGGGGCGGCGGGGATGGGTGCCACGGAGGGCACGGCGACCACGCGGCAGCCCGCCGCCTCGGCGGAGGCCACCCCGGTCGCGGTGTCCTCGACGACGGCGCAGCGCCACGGCGCCACTCCCAGGCCCTGGGCGGCCAGCAGATAGGGGTCCGGGTGCGGCTTGGTCCGCGGCACCTCGTCACCGGCGACGGAGAGCGCGAAATCGTGCGGGAGGGAGTCCAGGACCCGGTCGATGATCCGCCGGTGGGAGGCGGAGACCAGGGCCGTCGGCATACCGGCCGAGGCCAGTTCGGTCAGGAGCCCGGCCGCGCCCGGCATCAGCGGCACCCCTTCACTGATGCGCTTCTCGAAGGCGTCGTTGAGCAGGACGGTCAGCTCCGGCAGGGCGATATCGGCGCCGGTGACCTCGATCAGATAGCCGGCGCTGCGGGTCATCGGGCCGCCGACGACGACCTCGCGCCAGGCGTCGTCCAGCCGGTGGCCGAGGTCGGCGAAGACCCGGACCTCCGCGTCCCACCAGAAACCCTCCGTGTCCACCAGGGTGCCGTCCATGTCCAGCAGAACGGCGCCGAGGGCCGACCCGTCCGCCGCAGGGGCGAGGGACGCGGGGATCGCGCTGGTCATCGGCATACCTCCGGAAGGGACGAGAAGGCCGGCCGCCTCTCCCCTCGGCTTCCCCGCCGGGACAGGCGACCGGCCTGCGTTGGACCGACAAGTGTACGACTCGGGCGGCCTGAATGCGCTGTTTTACCCACCGGCATCGGCTGTTCGCATGATGGTCCGACTACCGGATGATTCCGGTCACCGGGTGTCGCCGGGGGACGAGCAGACCGTGTCGGCGGCCGCGGCCGCCGGGGTGGGGCGGATGCCGCCGGTCAGCGGGCGTTGAAGTACTTGGCCTCCGGGTGGTGGATCACGATGGCGTCCGTGGACTGCTCGGGGTGGAGCTGGAACTCCTCGGAGAGCCGGACGCCGATCCGCTCGGGCTGCAGCAGTTCGGCGATCTTCGCCCGGTCCTCCAGATCGGGGCAGGCCCCGTAGCCGAGGGAGAAGCGCGCGCCGCGGTACTTGAGCGCGAACATGTCCTCCACGGCGTCCGGGTCCTCGCCGCCGAAGCCCAGCTCGGCCCGGACCCTGGCGTGCCAGTACTCGGCCAGCGCCTCGGCCAGCTGGACGGAGAGCCCGTGCAGCTCCAGATAGTCGCGGTAGGCGTCGCCCGCGAACAGTTCGGCGGTGGCCTCGCCGATCCTCGATCCGACGGTGACGACCTGGAAGCCGACGACGTCCCGCTCCCCCGACTCCTCGGGCCGGAAGAAGTCGGCCAGGCAGAGCCGGCGGCCGCGGCGCTGGCGCGGGAAGGAGAAGCGGGTCCGCTCGGAGCCGTCCTCGTTGAGGACGATGAGGTCGTCGCCCTTGGAGACGCAGGGGAAGTAGCCGTACACGACGGCCGCTTCGAGCAGGTTCCGGGTGTGGAGCTGGTCCAGCAGCCCGCGCAGCCGCGGCCGCCCCTCGGTCTCGACCAGTTCCTCGTAGCTCGGGCCGTCGCCGGTGCGGTTCTGCTTGAGGCCCCACTGCCCCTTGAAGAGCGCGCCCTCGTCCAGCCAGGACGCGTACTCCTTGAGCTGGATGCCCTTGATGACCCGGGTGCCCCAGAACGGCGGTTCCGGTACGGGGTTGTCGACGGCGACGTCGGAGCGGGCCGCGCCCTCCTCGGGGCGCTCCTCAACCGCGGTCGCGGCGGGCCGTACCCGGCGCTGCTTCAGCTCGGGCAGGGCGGCGCCGGGGACCCCGCGCTTGACCCCGATCAGGGCATCCATCAGCCGGAGGCCCTCGAAGGCATCCCGGGCGTAGCGGACCTCTCCCTCGTACAGCTCGTGCAGGTCCTGTTCGACATAGGCCCGGGTCAGGGCGGCACCGCCGAGGATCACGGGGTAGTCCGCCGCGATCTTCCGCTGGTTCATCTCCTCCAGGTTCTCCTTCATGATCACCGTGGATTTGACCAGCAGACCGGACATGCCGATGACATCGGCCCGGTGCTCCTCGGCGGCCTCCAGGATCGCGGAGACGGGCTGCTTGATCCCGAGGTTGACGACGTTGTAGCCGTTGTTGGAGAGGATGATGTCGACGAGGTTCTTGCCGATGTCGTGGACGTCGCCGCGCACGGTGGCGAGCACGATCGTGCCCTTGCCCTCGGCGTCCGACTTCTCCATATGCGGCTCCAGATGGGCCACCGCGTTCTTCATGACCTCGGCGGACTGGAGGACGAACGGCAGCTGCATCCGGCCCGAGCCGAAGAGTTCGCCGACGACCTTCATACCCTCCAGGAGGGTGTCGTTGACGATGTCGAGGGCGGGCCGGTCGCGCAGCGCCTCGTCGAGGTCGGCCTCCAGACCGTTCTTCTCGCCGTCGATGATCCGGCGCTGGAGCCGCTCCTCCAGCGGCAGGGTGAGCAGTTCCTGGGCCTTGCCCGCCTTCAGGGATTTGGTGTCGACGCCTTCGAACAGCTCCATCAGCTTCTGGAGCGGGTCGTAGCCCTCGCGGCGCCGGTCGTAGATGAGGTCGAGCGCGGTGCCGACCTGCTCGTCGTCGAAGCGGGCGATCGGCAGGATCTTGGAGGCGTGGACAATGGCGGAGTCGAGTCCGGCCTTGACGCATTCGTCGAGGAAGACCGAGTTCAGCAGGATCCGGGCGGCCGGGTTGAGGCCGAAGGAGATATTGGACAGACCGAGGGTGGTCTGGACGTCCGGGTGCCGTCGCTTCAGCTCCCGGATGGCCTCGATGGTGTGCACACCGTCGCGGCGGGACTCCTCCTGGCCGGTGCAGATGGTGAAGGTGAGGGTGTCGACGAGGATGTCGGACTCGTGGATGCCCCAGTTGCCCGTGAGGTCGGCGATCAGTCGCTGGGCGACGGCGACCTTGTTCTCGACGGTACGGGCCTGGCCCTCCTCGTCGATGGTGAGCGCGATCAGCGCGGCGCCGTGCTCCTGCGCCAGCCGGGTGACCTGGGCGAAGCGGGATTCGGGGCCGTCGCCGTCCTCGTAGTTGACGGAGTTGATGACGGCCCGGCCGCCGAGCTTTTCCAGTCCGGCCCGGATGACGTCGACCTCGGTGGAGTCCAGCACGATCGGGAGGGTGGAGGCGGTGGCGAACCGGCCGGCCAGTTCGGCCATGTCCGCGACGCCGTCCCGGCCCACGTAGTCGACGCAGAGGTCGAGCATATGGGCGCCTTCGCGGATCTGGTCGCGGGCCATCTCGACGCAGTCGTCCCAGCGGGCCTCCAGCATCGCCTCACGGAACTTCTTGGAGCCGTTGGCGTTGGTCCGCTCGCCGATCGCGAGGTACGAGGTGTCCTGGCGGAACGGCACGGTCTGGTAGAGGGAGGCGGCACCCGGCTCCGGGCGCGGCTCGCGCTCGGGGGGCGTCAGCCCGCGGACCCGCTCGACGACCTGGCGCAGATGCTCGGGGGTCGTACCGCAGCAGCCGCCGATCAGGGAGAGCCCGTACTCCTGGACGAAGGTCTCCTGGGCATCGGCCAGGCCCTCGGCGTCCAGCGGGAAGTAGGCGCCGTCCTTGCCGAGGACGGGGAGGCCGGCATTGGGCATGCAGAGCAGCGGGATACGGGAGTGGCGGGCGAGATAGCGCAGGTGCTCGCTCATCTCGGCCGGGCCGGTGGAGCAGTTCAGCCCGATCATGTCGATGCCGAGCGGTTCCAGCGCGGTCAGCGCGGCACCGATCTCGGAGCCCAGCAGCATGGTGCCGGTGGTCTCGAAGGCCATCGAACACAGCAGCGGCAGCTCGATGCCGGTGGCCTCCATGGCCCGCCGGGAGCCGAGGATCGCGGCCTTGGTCTGGAGCAGGTCCTGAGTGGTCTCGACCAGCAGGGCGTCCGCACCGCCGGCGATCAGCCCCTCGGCGTTGGCCTGGAAACCGTCGCGCAGGGCGGTGTACGGAGCGTGGCCGAGGGTCGGCAGTTTGGTGCCGGGCCCGATGGAGCCGAGGACCCAGCGCTGCCCGCCGCCGGACGCGGTGTAGGCGTCGGCGACCTCACGGGCGATCCGGGCGCCCGCCTCGGACAGTTCGTGGATGCGGTCGGCGATCTCGTACTCGCCCAGGGCGGACTGGTTGGCACCGAAGGTATTGGTCTCGACGCAGTCGACACCGGCGTCGAAGTAGGCCTCGTGGACCGAACGGACGATGTCCGGACGGGTGACGTTGAGGACTTCGTTGCAGCCCTCCAGATCCTGGAAGTCCTCCATCGTGGGGTCCTGGGCCTGGAGCATCGTGCCCATGGCACCGTCGGCGACGACAACCCGGTTGGCGAGGGCCTCGCGGAGACCGGCGATCCGGGCCCGGCTGTCTGCGGAGGGTACGGAAGGGGTGGGCGACGAGGCCATGAACGGGCTCCCTGGGCTGCGACGGCTGTCGGCTTTGCGGCTTCCGGCGAGAAGGCGCACGGAGTCAGGGTAACCGGGCCCGGCGCCGGACGGTGAGGCCGTCCCATCCGGCGGACGCACGGAATAAGCCCCTCCGCCGGATGCCGGGGTACGGTCCGGGGCCGGCCGCCGCCTTCCGGCCGGGTCCGGCGCCGGTACAGGGAACCCGGCGAGTACGGCCGTGCGGCTGATTCCCCGGCCGGATACCGGGCGGTAGGGCGGACCGGCCGGCGGCTCCGGCGGCCGACTCCCAGGTTTATGGGGTTTATGGGGTTCTCGTGAAGCTTTCGGCCGCGAGATACTCACTCCACAGCGGGCATGGTCGACATCGGCCGATAGTGTTCAGCATTGTCGAACAGCAGTGGAGAGGGCCCGATCCGATGGCGAAGAACATCCAGTCGCTGGAGCGCGCGGCGGCGATGCTGCGGCTGCTCGCGGGCGGCGAGCGCCGGCTCGGCCTGTCGGACATCGCCTCGTCGCTCGATCTGGCCAAGGGGACCGCCCACGGCATTCTCCGTACGCTCCAGGCCGAGGGCTTCGTCGAACAGGACCCGGCGTCCGGCCGCTACCAGCTCGGCGCGGAGCTGCTCCGGCTGGGCAACAGCTACCTCGACGTCCACGAGCTGCGCGCCCGCGCCCTGGTGTGGACGGACGATCTGGCCCGCTCCAGCGGCGAGAGCGTCCACCTCGGGGTGCTGCACCAGCACGGGGTCCTCATCGTCCACCACGTCTTCCGGCCCGACGACAGCCGTCAGGTGCTGGAGGTCGGCGCGATGCAGCCGCTGCACTCCACTGCCCTGGGGAAGGTGCTGGCCGCGTACGACCCGGTGGCGCACTCGGAGGCGGTCGAGGCGGAGCGCAAGACCTTCACCCCGCTGACCGTGACCGGACTGACCGCGTTCGAGTCCGTCCTGGCGGAGACCAGGGCCCGGGGCTGGGGCGCGGACGTGGAGGAGACCTGGGAGGGCGTGGCGGCGGTCGCGGCGCCCGTCCACGACCGGCGCCGGATGCCGGTGGGCGCGGTCGCCATCACAGGGGCCGTGGAACGGGTGTGCGAGTTCCGGGAGGAGCGGCGGGAGCTGCGCCCCGAGCTGATCACGGCCGTACGGGAGTGCGCCAGGGCGGTCTCGCGCGATCTGGGCGCCGGACGCTTCTGAGCCGCCGCCGGGCCCGGCGCGTCCCGCGCCCTTCGTACCCGGCCGCACAGCATCGCAGGCAGGGCCGGGGCCGGCTCCGCACCGGGGCATACCCGCAGAAGGCCCGGCCCCCGCGCGGCGGCGCACTCGCCGCGCGGCACCGGATCCGGGCCCCACCTGCCGCGCGCCGGACCGTTCCCGGCTCCGCCGGAGCAGGGCCGCACACCGGACCGGCGCATGACATCGAGCGCAACGGCAATTCCGGGCGCATCATCGGATAACCGCACATTTCCATAGAGTCACCACACGCCGGAACGGTGGCCTCGGTTCCGGTTTTTCCGAACCTCAGGGCGTCCAGGCCTTGACGGCATGTTGAGGCGGAGGAAAACTGCCGTTCATCGGTCGGCATTGTCGAACAACTGACGAAAATCCGCGTTAGAGTGTGACAGCGCCCAAGGACCGATACCCGCCCCGCCGGCTCCCGCCGCGGGACGCGAGCCACCGGAGGAACCGGGGTTCGCCACACCTGGACAAAGGACAAAGGAGTCGCGGTGTCCAGCTCCAATATCTTCATCGGCGAAGTCATCGGTACCGCCGTCCTGATCCTGCTCGGCGGCGGTGTGGTCGCCGCCGTCTCGCTGAAGAAGTCCAAAGCGCGCGGTGCGGGCTGGCTGGCCATCACCTTCGGCTGGGGCTTCGCCGTGATGACCGCCGTGTACATGACGAGTTCCCTCTCCGGCGCCCATCTGAACCCCGCCGTCACCATCGGTATCGCCATCACGGACGGAACCTGGTCGAACGTCCCCTACTACGTCCTGGGCCAGATCCTCGGCGCGATGATCGGCTCCGCGCTCGTCGTGGTCGCCTACTACGGACAGTTCATGGCGCATCTCACCGACCGCGAGATCATCGGCGATCCCGCGGACAAGCCGGTCATCGAAGGCTCCGGGGGCGGAAACGCCGGGCCGGTCCTCGGCATCTTCTCCACCGGCCCCGAGATCCGCGTCGTCTGGCAGAACCTCGCCACCGAAATCCTCGGTACGGCCGTCCTCGTGCTCGCCGTGCTCACCCAGGGCCTGAATGCCGAGGGCAAGGGGCTGAGCACCCTCGGCGCCCTGATCACCGCCTTCGTCGTGGTCGGTATCGGCCTCTCCCTCGGCGGCCCGACGGGCTACGCCATCAACCCGGCCCGTGACCTCGGTCCCCGGATCGTCCACGCCCTCCTCCCGCTGCCCAACAAGGGCGGCTCGGACTGGACCTATGCGTGGATCCCCGTGGTGGGACCGCTTGCGGGCGGTGCCCTCGCAGCGGGTATCTACGATCTCGCGTTCGCCTGAGACGGGATCCGAGTCCCGTGAGACCCCATCGACCACCGAGCCTTCCGAGCAGGAGCACCCCGTGACCGACGCACACACCGCCGGACCGTTCATCGCCGCCATCGACCAGGGCACCACGTCCAGTCGCTGCATCGTCTTCGACAAGGACGGCCGGATCGTCTCGGTCGACCAGAAGGAACACGAGCAGATCTTCCCGAAGCCGGGCTGGGTCGAGCACGACGCCGCCGAGATCTGGACCAATGTCCAGGAGGTGGTGGCGGGCGCCCTCGCGAAGGCCGGGATCACCCGGGACGACGTGCAGGCGATCGGCATCACCAACCAGCGCGAGACCACGCTGCTGTGGGACCGCGCCACCGGTGAGCCGGTGCACAACGCGATCGTCTGGCAGGACACCCGTACCGACGCGCTCTGCCGGGAACTGGGCCGCAACGTCGGCCAGGACCGCTTCCGCCGCGAGACCGGGCTGCCGCTCGCCAGCTACTTCGCCGGGCCGAAGGTCCGCTGGCTGCTGGACAACGTCGAGGGCCTGCGCGAGCGCGCCGAACGCGGTGACATCCTCTTCGGCACCATGGACTCCTGGGTCATCTGGAACCTCACCGGTGGAGTCGACGGCGGTGTCCATGTCACGGATGTGACCAATGCGTCGCGCACCATGCTGATGAACCTCCACACCATGGCGTGGGACGACAAGATCCTCACCTCCATGGAGGTGCCCGCGGCGGTCCTGCCGGAGATCCGCTCCTCCTCCGAGGTGTACGGCACCGCCAAGGGCGGCGTACTCGACGGTGTGCCCGTCGCCTCCGCTCTCGGTGACCAGCAGGCCGCCCTCTTCGGCCAGACCTGCTTCTCCGAGGGCGAGGCCAAGTCCACGTACGGCACCGGCACCTTCATGCTGATGAACACCGGCGGCACCCCGGTGAACTCGTACAACGGACTGCTGACCACGGTCGGCTACCGGATCGGCGACCAGGCCCCGGTCTACGCCCTGGAAGGCTCCATCGCCGTCACCGGCTCGCTGGTGCAGTGGATGCGCGACCAGATGGGGCTGATCAAGTCGGCCGCCGAGATCGAGACCCTCGCCCTGTCGGTGGAGGACAACGGCGGCGCCTATGTCGTCCCCGCCTTCTCCGGGCTCTTCGCCCCCTACTGGCGGTCGGACGCCCGCGGTGTGATCGCCGGTCTGACCAGGTACGTCACCAAGGCGCATATCGCCCGTGCCGTGCTGGAGGCCACGGCCTGGCAGACCCGTGAGATCACGGACGCCATGACCAAGGACTCCGGCGTCGAACTGACCGCCCTCAAGGTCGACGGCGGAATGACCTCCAACAACCTGCTGATGCAGACCCTCGCCGACGTTCTGGACGCACCCGTCGTGCGCCCGATGGTCGCCGAGACCACCTGCCTCGGCGCGGCCTACGCCGCCGGCCTCGCGGTCGGCTTCTGGCCGGACACCGACGCGCTCCGCGCCAACTGGCGCCGGGCCGCCGAATGGACCCCTCGCATGGACGCCGACCGGCGCCGGAGCGAGTACAAGAACTGGCTCAAGGCCGTCGAGCGGACCATGGGCTGGATCGAGCACGAGGAGTAATCGAAATGACCACCCTGCAGAGCGTTCCGGCCCTCGGGACGCACCCGGCCGCAGGCTCCCTGCCGGGCCGTGCCGAGACCCGGGAGCAGCTGGCCCGGGCCACCTACGATCTCCTGGTGATCGGCGGCGGCATCCTGGGCATCTCCACCGCCTGGCACGCCGCCCAGGCCGGGCTGCGGGTGGCCCTGGTGGACGCCGGCGACTTCGCCGGCGCCACCTCCTCCGCCTCCTCCAAACTGCTCCACGGCGGTCTGCGCTACCTCCAGACCGGTGCGGTGAAGCTGGTCGCGGAGAACCACTTCGAGCGGCGGGCGGTCTCCCGCGAGGTCGCCCCGCATCTCTCCAACCCGCTCACCTTCTATCTGCCCGTCTACAAGGGCGGACCGCACGGTGCGGCCAAGCTGGGCGCCGGTGTCTTCGCGTACTCGGCCCTCTCCGCCTTCGGCGACGGCGTCGGCCATGTGATCAGCCCGTCCCGGGCCCGCCGGGACGTGCCCGAGCTGCGCACCGACGGGCTGAAGGCCGTCGCGGTCTACGGCGACGACCAGATGAACGACGCCCGGATGGCGCTGATGACGGTCCGCGCGGCCGTCGCCGCCGGTGCCACCGTCCTCAACCACGCGGAGGTCACCGGACTGCGGTTCACCAAGGGCCGGGTGAGCGGTGCCGACCTCAGGGACCGTACCGACGGAACCGAGTTCGGGGTCACCGCCCGGCTGGTCCTCAACGCCACCGGCCCGTGGGTGGACCACCTGCGGCGGATGGAGGACCCGAACGCGGCCCCGTCGATCCGGCTCTCCAAGGGCGCGCACCTGGTCCTCAAGCGCACCTCCCCCTGGCGGGCGGCGCTGGCCACCCCGATCGACAAGTACCGGATCACCTTCGCCCTGCCGTGGGAGGACATGCTCCTGCTCGGTACGACGGACGAGATGTACGAGGGCGACCCCGCCGATGTGTCGGTCACCGAGAAGGACACCGCGCAGATCCTCGACGAGGCCGCCTTCTCGGTCCGGGACCAGCAGCTCTCGCGCGATCTGATCACCTACTCCTTCGCCGGACTGCGGGTGCTGCCGGGCGGCCCCGGCGACACCTCCCGGGCCAAGCGGGAGACCGTGGTCACCGAGGGCGCGGGCGGCATGCTGTCGATCGCGGGCGGCAAGTGGACGACCTTCCGCCATATCGGCCGTACGATCATGAACAAGCTGGCGGCTCTGCCCGGACAGCCGCTGTCCGAGGACATGACCCCGATCGGGAGCCTGCCGCGGAAGCTGCCGCTGCCCGGCATAGCCAATCCGCGCGCGGTCGAGCACCGGCTGCTGGTCGACGGGCCGGCGCCCGGCCCCCGGATGGCCGCGGACACCGCCCGCCATCTCGCCACCCACTACGGTTCGCTGGCGTTCGACATCGCCCGGCTCGCCAACGACGACCGCGCGCTGGCCGAGCGGATCCACCCCGACGCCCCGGAGATCTGGGCCCAGGTCGTGTACGCGCGCGACCACGAGTGGGCCGAGACCGCGGACGACGTGCTGCGCCGCCGTACCACGCTGACCATTCGCGGCCTGGCCACGGACGAGATCCGGGGCCGGGTGGAGGGTCTGCTGGCGCAGCGGTCCTGACCCCCCGCGGGTGCCCGCCCTCCCCGCGGGCACCCGGTCGCACCCCCGTCGTGGGCGGCTCCGCCGGAGCCGCCCACGCGGTACTCTCGGACACCGTCAGACGTCCGATGACTCACGGGACGGGGGCGCCTCATGGCCGTCACGGACGACGCGATCGAGAAGATCAAAGACATGATCGTCTCGGGCGAGCTGCGGCCCGGCGACCGGCTCCCCCGGGAGAGCGAACTGGCCGCGGGTCTCGGACTGTCGCGCAATTCGCTGCGGGAGGCCGTCCGGGCGCTCTCGGTGCTCCGGATCCTCGACGTCCGGCAGGGCGACGGCACCTATGTGACCGGTCTCGACGCCCGGATGCTGAGGGAGGCGCTCCGCTTCGTCGCGGACTGCCACCGCGACGACACGGCGCCGGAGTTCCTTGCCGTACGCCGGATCCTGGAGCCCGCGGCGACGGGTCTCGCGGCCGGCCGGATCACCGGTGCGGCGCTCGCGGAGCTGGACGCGCAGGTGGACGCGCTGGGCCCGGAGACCTCGGTGGACGAGCTGGTCGAAGCCGATCTCGCCTTCCACCGCGGCATCGTCCGCTGGTCGGGCAATTCGGTCCTGTGCGCCCTCCTCGACGGGCTGGCAGGACCTGCGAGCCGGGCCAGGATCTGGCGGGGGCCGAGCCGGGAGAGTGCCATCGGGACCGCGGTCGACGAACACCGGGCGATCCTGGCCGCACTGCGCGACGGGGACGCGGAAGCGGCCCGCTCCTGGGCGACGGTGCATATCGCGAGTGCGGAGCGGTGGCTCCGCTCGGCGCACTGAGACGGCGCGTTCCCCGGACCGCTCCGGCGACCGGCTGCCGCGGACGCCGCCCTGTGCAATCGGAAAATGCTGGGAATCTCCTGGTAACAGCTCGGATGAATCAGCGGCGTTGGGGGCAAGGAAACGGACGGACACCCGTTCACCCGGCCGTGCACAGGGGCTGCGGTGGCACCGCCCGAAAGCCGTAAGGTTGGGGCGTACGAGAGGGAACTTCGGAAGGAGGCACTGGGTGATCGAGCTCGAGGGGGTACCCGAGCTGATCGACCCGGTCATGGTGGCCGCGTTCGAGGGCTGGAACGACGCCGGCGACGCTGCCTCCACCGCGGTCGCACATCTGGACCGGGAGTGGAAGGGCGAGGTCTTCGCGGCACTCGACGCCGAGGACTACTACGACTTCCAGGTCAACCGGCCCACGGTGTACATGGACGGCGGAGTACGGAAGATCACCTGGCCCACGACCCGGCTGTCGGTGGTCCGGGTGGGCGGCGACAAGCCCCGTGATCTGGTGCTGGTGCGCGGTATCGAACCGTCCATGCGCTGGCGTTCGTTCTGCAATGAGATCCTCGGATTCGCCCATGAACTGGGCGTGGAGATGGTGGTGATCCTCGGCGCACTGCTCGGGGACACCCCGCACACCCGGCCGGTCCCGGTCAGCGGCATCACCTCCGATCCCGATCTGGCCCGGACGCTGGACCTGGAGGAGACCCGGTACGAGGGGCCGACGGGCATCGTCGGCATCCTCCAGGAGGCGTGCACACATGCCGGGGTGCCCGCCGTGAGCCTGTGGGCGGCGGTGCCGCACTATGTGTCGCAGCCGCCGAACCCCAAGGCGACGCTGGCACTGCTGAACCGGCTGGAGGATCTGATCGGGCTACGGATCCCGCTGGGCGAACTGCCCGAGGACGCTCGGGCCTGGCAGTTGGGGGTGGATCAGCTCGCGGCCGAGGACTCCGAGGTCGCCGAGTACGTCCAGACGCTGGAGGAGGCGCGCGACACGGCGGAACTGCCGGAGGCCTCGGGCGAGGCCATCGCCCGCGAGTTCGAACGCTATCTGCGGCGACGGGACGGCGGTCCTGGCGCGGTGGGCGGACTGGGGCCGGGGCCGGGTGTCGGGCCCGATCCGGGCGAGCCGGGACCGGGCGGTTCCGCCGGTACGGCCGGTGGATCGTATCTGCGCGATCCGTCGGGCGGGCTCGGACGTCCGTCCAAGGCGCGGTGGCCGGAGCGCGACGAGGCGGCCGATGCGCGGGACCGGGAGCCGGACGGCGAGACCGGGCCCGGCGACGGGGGCGGCGATGATGCCGGCGATGGGCAGGCGGACGCGACCGCCGACGGACGGCCGGACGGATCCACGGACTCCGGCGGCTCCGGCGGCTCCGGCGGCTCCGGATCCGGTTCGGATACGGATTCCGGGGACGGGGCCGAGTCGGGCCCGGCACCGGAGTCCGACAAGGGCCCCGGCGCGGGCTCCGGTGCCGAATCCGGTACGGGCCCCGGTTCCGACTCCGACTCCGACTCCGACTCCGACGAGGAAGACACCTGACGCCGACGGCGTCGGCTACCCGGCGGGGACGCCGCCCGCACACCGCGGGCGCGTCCCCGCCGTGCTGTGTTCTCCCTCAGCGCGGCCCCGGACCGTCGGCCGCAAGGGCCTCACCGGGGAGTCGTCTCCCCCGGTGAGGCCGCTCGGTTCAGAGCGCCACGCCCAGCAGCGCGTCCACGGTCCGTGAGACAAGGCCCGGGGCGTCCTCTTCCGTACCGCCCGCCGACCGCTGGAGTTCGGCCCAGCGGTCGACCGCGGCGAGCGCGGCGGGTGTGTCGAGATCGTCGGCGAGTGCGGTACGGACCTCCTCCAGCATCCCGTCGGCGGACGGTCCGTCGGGGCGGGACACCGCGGCACGCCAGTGGGCGAGACGCTCTTCGGCGGCCGTGAGGTCCGCGTCCGTCCACTCCCAGTCGCTGCGGTAGTGGTGGGCGAGGAGCGCGAGCCGGATGGCGGCCGGGTCGGTGCCGGCCCGGCGCAGGGCCGAGACGAAGACCAGGTTGCCCCGGGACTTCGACATCTTCTCGCCGTCCAGCGCGACCATTCCGGCGTGGACGTACGCCTGGGCGAAGGGATGCTCGCCGGTGAGTGCCTGGGCGTGCGACGCGCCCATCTCATGATGGGGGAAGACCAGGTCGGAGCCGCCGCCCTGGATGTCGAAGCCCATGCCGAGGTGGTCGAGGGCGATGGCCACGCACTCGATGTGCCAGCCGGGGCGGCCGGGGCCGAGGGTGCCGCCGTCCCAGTGCGGTTCGCCGTCCCGGGCGGCCAGCCACAGGACCGGGTCGAGGGGGTTCTTCTTGCCGGGCCGGTCCGGGTCGCCGCCGCGTTCGGCGGAGAGCAGCCTCATGGCCTCGGCGTCGAGGCGGGACACCTCGCCGAAGTGCGGGTCGCTCTCCACCGAGAAGTAGGTGTCGCCGTCGAGGTCGTAGGCGGCCCCGGCGTCGCGGAGCCGTTCCACGAGCGGGACGATGCGGGGTATCGACTCGACCGCACCGATGTAGTGGCGCGGGGGCAGCATCCGCAGGGCCGTCATGTCCTCGCGGAACAGCTTGGTCTCGCGCTGTGCCAGCTCCGTCCAGTCCTCGCCGTCCCGGACGGCGCGCTCCAGGAGCGGATCGTCGATGTCCGTGACGTTCTGGACGTAGTGAACCTGTCGCTTCGTGTCGAGCCACACGCGCTGGACGAGGTCGAACGCGTTGTAAGTCGCCGCGTGACCCAGATGGGTCGCGTCGTACGGGGTGATACCGCAGACGTAGAGACGGGCGACGGGACCGGGTGCGAGGGTGACTCGTTCACCGGTCGCGGTGTCGTGAATCCTGAGGTCGCGGCCCTTGCCGGGCAGGGCGGGGACCTCGGAAGCGGGCCAGGCATGCATGCATCCGAGCCTAACCTCAGCCCCCGCGCCGACGCTGCCGCGGGGTGCAACGATCCTGGCGTGAGCCTCCGTGCCCCAGGCTTCCCCGGGCCCCGCCCGGCGAAACCCCCCGGGGCCGCGGAGCTGCGGGCGAGCGCCGCCCGGCCGCGGATCGGGACGGGTCAGACCGGGGGCCAGGGGATGGCCGGCCACTCCCCCGTCGGCGCCGGGTGGGTGCCGGTGGCCCGGAGGCGGTCCACGCGCACGCGGACGGCGTGGACTTCGGTGGCGGTCAGCAGCTCGGCCAGCCGGGCGGCCAGGGGCCCGTCCGGGCGCAGGGCGTCCGCGAGCCGGGCCAGGGCCGCCACGGCGTCGGGCGGCAGCGGCTCCCCCGCCCAGCCCCACAGGAGGGTGCGGAGCCTGGCTTCGGCGTTGAAGGTGACGCCGTGGTCGATCGCGTACAGCGCCCCGTCCACGGCGGGGAGGAGATGGCCGCCCTTGCGGTCACCGTTGTTGATCACCGCGTCGAGTACGGCGAGCCTGCGGAGGCGGTCGTCGTCCGCGTGGACCAGGAGGGCGGTGCGGCCCTCGCCGACCTCGGCGAAGCCGACCGCCTTCCAGCCGTCGCCGGGTTCGTCGCCGTCGACCAGGGCGAGCAGTCCGGCGTCGGGGTCCGCTTCGATCCAGAGCTGGACCATGCCGCGGCCGTGGGGGCCGTCGCGCAGCACGGTCGGCGGGACGAGTCCCCAGCCGAGCGCCTCGGAGACCTCCCAGGCGGCGATCTCGCGCTCGGCGAGGGTGCCGTCGGGGAAGTCCCACAGGGGGCGCTCACCGGTGACGGGCTTGTAGACGCAGCTCGCCTCCTCGCCCTGGTACGCCACCGTGCAGAGGAGTACCGCGTTGGACGCCCCGGGGATCCGGCCGCGTACGGTCAGCTCGCCTTCGGCGAGCAGGCGGAGCGCCCCGGTACGGCCGTCGGGGGCGGTCATGCCCCCCGGCGGTATCCGTTCTGGCGCGGGCATACATGTCCTTCCGGGTCGAGCGGGAGGCTGCACAGGGGGCACGGCGGGCGGCCCGCGTTGACGACGTCGAGAGCGCGTTTGGCGAAGGCCCGTGCCTGGGCGCCGGTGAGCCGGACCCGGAGCATCGGGGGGCCGTTCTCCTCGTCCTGGAGCAGCCGCTCCTCGGCCTCGGCGAGGTCTTCCTCCGAATCGGCTTCCAGCTCGACCAGGGCCTGGGCTTCGACGATCATGCGCTGTTCCTCGCCGTCCCAGGCCAGCGCCATGGTCCCGACCCGGAACTCCTCCTCGACGGGGGCGTCGAGCGGTGCGGTGTCGGCGATGTCGGCGGGGGCCACCGCGGGCACCGGGGCATTGCCTCCGGTACGCCGTACGACTTCGTCGAGAAGCTCGTCGATGCGCTCGGCCAACGCCGCCACCTGGGTCTTCTCCAGGGCGACGCTGGTGACACGGCCTCCGGCTGACGCCTGGAGGAAGAACGTACGGCGTCCGGGGAGCCCGACCGTACCGGCCACGAACCGGTCCGGCGGGTCGTAGAGGAACACCTGACGGGACACGCTCTGACTCCCTCGGGCTCGGGGACAGCCGCCGGGCCGTGCTCCGGCGGCCGGGGCCGGTGCGGTGACGGCGGAGTGGCTGTGCTGTTGACGACGGCGGTCCGGCCGCGCGGGCACGGTGTCACGGGCTGTACGGCCGTATGCGCCGACCGCCCGTCCACCCTACTGCGCCGGACGATCACGGGGCGCCCGCACCACCCCCTACCACCGCGTTCCCCTCGGGGGCGGGGTCACCGCCGGTCGTACCCGCGCCGGTCCGGCGGTCGTGACGGGGTACGAGGGAGCCGAATTCGCCGGTGTCTCCGAGACGCAGCAGGAAGGGGCGGGTCCCGGTGTACCGGACGGCGGTGACGGAGCACGGTTCGGCATGGATCCGCTGGAAGAGGTCGAGATGGAGGCCGAGGGCGTCGGCGACGAGGGATTTGATGATGTCGCCGTGGGTGCAGACGAGATAGGCCGCGTCCTCGCCGTGCTCGGCGGTCACCCGGGCGTTCCAGTCGCGGACGGCGTCGACGGCGCGGGCCTGCATCCCGCGCAGGGATTCCCCGCCGGGGAAGGCGGCCGCCGAGGGGTGCTGCTGGACCACCGCCATCAGGGGGTCGTCGGCCAGCTCTCCGAGCTTGCGCCCGGACCAGTCGCCGTAGTCGCATTCGGCGACGCGCTCGTCGGTCCGCAGCTCCAGCCCGGGGCGGGCGCCGAGAAGCGGCCCGAGGGTCTCCCGGCAGCGCTCCTGGGGGCTGGAGACGGCGAGGACGAGGGGGACGGCGGCGAGGCGTCCGGGCAGTGCCGCCGCCTGTTCGACTCCGCGTTCGTCGAGATGGACTCCGGGGGTCCGGCCCGCGAGCACGCCCGCCGTATTGGCGGTGGAGCGTCCGTGGCGTACGAGAATCAGGGTGGCCATGTCCGCCAGGGTAGGCGTCCGGGGACGGCCCGTGGGGGCCCTGTGGACAACCGCCGCCGACCCGGTCCCGCCGATCCGGCCACCCGTATTGCACACATGTTCACCGGTTGTGGCGTTCCTATCCGCGAAGGCCGTCGCGACGGTTCCCGGCGCCCCGGGGCGTCACCGTCCGCCCGGCGTCCGGACGGCGCGGCACCGGTCGGGCCGGAGGGGGCGGAACCGGGCGTACCTCAGGGGTTCGTCCACCGCCGGACCGGCGGCCGGGGCTCAGAACGCCGGAGCGGGTGCCGCGGGCCCGTCGAGGGCCCCGCGGCGCTCCGGCATCCGCAGCCGGACCATGCGGCGCCAGCCGCCGAGCCGTTCGTAGAGGTACATCGCGTGGACCCCGGCGGTCAGCACCGCCGCCTTCGTCCGCGACCAGCCCAGCAGACCGCCCATGCGCTCCATCACGGCGAGGCTGACATCGCGGTAGATCCTGATCTCGGCGAGAGCGCACGAGCGCAGGATCCGGTGGATGGCCGGGCCGTGCCCCGCGGCGGTGAGCCGCAGGAGTTCCTCGTGGCAGTAGGCGAGGTGGTTGTCCTCGTCGTGGGAGATCATCCTGATGGCCCTGCCGACCTCGGGGTGGTCGCCGAAGTACCTGACCAGCATGATCATCTGGTCGGCGGCACGCTGCTCGGTGACGCGGCTGTGGGAGAGGTAGACGACGATGTCCTGCTCGGTGAGGGTCTCCTCGCGGCCGAGCTTCTCGTGTGCGAGGCCGATACCGCGGCGTTCGAGGAGCATCGTGTAATCGGCCTCGGGCGGGACCGGGACGGGGTCGAGCCCGCGCTTCCTCAGCAGGGCGTTGAAGATCCTGCCGTGCTTGTCCTCGTCGGCGCCGTGCCGGGTGATCCTGGGGGCGAGGTCGCGCAGGCCCGCGGGTACCAGGGCGGCGATGCGCGCGTTCTCCCAGCCGCCCTGTGCCTCACCGCTCGCGGCGATGGAGCAGAAGAGCTGGTAGGAGCCGTCGTTGTCGAGGATTTCCTGGAACAGGCTTCGGGCCGAGAGCATGGCTGCACCTCCTGAAAGCATCCGCAAAGGACGAGTCAAATGCGGTGGGGCACAGGTGGCAACAGCTCGGACGGACCACTGCGCCGAACAGGGCACGGTACTGCTCCGGACGATGCCGGTGCGGTGGGTGGGGCGCGTTGGCCGGCCGGGTACGGCGGCCGGAGCCCGCCGCGCCCGGGGCAGAACGGCGCGGCGTCCCGTACTGCGCCGCGCCGTTCGGCCGCCCCGGGCAGCCGTGCTCAGGCCAGTCCGGCGTGCTCCAGGGCCTCCGTACCGGCGCGCAGGGCGGAGAGGCGCTCGTCGAGGGTGAATCCCGCCGGGGCAAGCGTGAGGGTGGTGACCCCGGCGTCCGCGTAGGCACGCATCCGGTCGGCGATCCGCTCGACGGAGCCGAGGAGGGTGGTGGAGTCGATCAGCTCGTGCGGTACGGCGGCGGCGGCGCCGTCCTTGTCCCCGTCCAGGTAGCGGTCCTGGATCTCGGCGGCCTCCTTCTCGTACCCCATGCGACGGGCGAGCTGGTTGTAGAAGTTCTGCTTGCGGCTGCCCATACCGCCGACGTACAGGGCGGTGTAGGGGCGGAAGACGTCGGCGAGCGCGGTGACGTCGTCCCCGAGCGCGAGCGGCACGGTCGGGCAGACGTCGAAGCCCTCCATGGTCTTTCCGGCCTTCTCGCGGCCCGCGCGCAGCGGCCGGATCGCGGTCTCCTCAAGATGCGCGGCGGACGGGAAGATCAGCAGAGCGCCGTCGGCGATCTCACCGGTCTGTTCGAGGTTCTTGGGGCCTATGGCGGCGATGTAGAGGGGGATGTGCTCGCGCTCGGGGTGGACGGTGAGCTTGATGGGCTTGCCGGGGCCGCCGGGCAGCGGGAGGGTCCAGTGTTCCCCGTCGTGGGTGAGCCGCTGACGGGACATCGCCTTGCGGACGATCTCGACGTACTCCCGGGTACGGGAGAGCGGCTTGTCGAATTTCACCCCGTACCAGCCCTCCGAGACCTGAGGGCCGGACACGCCGAGGCCGAGCCGGAAGCGTCCGCCGGAGAGGGAGTCGAGAGTGGCGGCCGTCATGGCCGTCATGGCGGGCTGGCGGGCCGGGATCTGCATGATGGCGGAGCCGACGTCGATGCGCTCGGTCTGCGCCGCGACCCAGCTCAGGACGGTCGGCGCGTCGGAGCCGTAGGCCTCGGCCGCCCAGCAGACGTCGTAGCCGAGGCGGTCGGCCTCCCGGGCGACGGCCAGATTGTCGCCGTCCATGCCGGCGCCCCAGTAGCCGAGATTGATGCCGAGCCGCATACCCACTCCCCTTACCAATCAGTAACATCCCTGTGGCGGGACTCTAGCGCGCCCGGACCGGATCCGTCAGGGTCGTCGTCACCACCCCGTACCGCGGTCCGGGCCGTTGCCCGGTTGTCCACAGGCTCTCTCGGTGCCGTCCCTCGGCCAGTACCCTCAGCGCTCATGGAGCAGAGGCATCTCGGCAGCACCGGCCTGCGCGTGTCCCGGATCGGGCTCGGCACCCTGACCTGGGGCCGGGACACCGATGAGCACGACGCCGCCGACCAACTCAAGGTGTTCTGGGAGGCGGGCGGGACGCTCGTCGACACCGCCGATGTGTACGGGGGCGGGGATGCCGAGTACGTGCTGGGGCAGCTCGTGGAGCGGCTTGTGCCCCGGCGCGATCTGGTCATAGCGACCAAGGCCGGCAGTGTGCCCGATCCCGACCGCCGCTTCGACGGCTCGCGGGGGCATCTGCTCGCCGCGCTCGACGACTCCCTCCAGCGGCTGGGCACCGACCATGTCGACCTGTGGCAGGTCCACGCCTTCGACCCGCTGACCCCGCTGGAGGAGACCCTCCAGGCCGTGGACACCGCCGTCACCAGCGGTCGCGCCCGGTATGCGGGAGTGTCGAACTTCTGCGGCTGGCAGCTCGCCAAGGCCGCGACCTGGCAGCTCGCCGCGCCCGGGGTACGCACCCGGATCGCCAGCACTCAGATGGAGTACTCCCTGCTGCAGCGGGGTGTGGAGCGCGAGGTGCTGCCCGCCGCACTGGATCTGGGCGTCGGTCTGCTGCCGTCCTCGCCGCTGGGGCGCGGGGTGCTCACCGGCAAGTACCGCAGTGGGATCCCGGCGGACTCGCGGGGCGCGTCGGAGCGGCTCGGTGCCTTCGTCGAGCCGTATCTGGACGAGACGGCCGACCGCATCGTGGATGCGGTGACCACCGCAGCGGACGGGCTCGCCGTCACACCGCTTCAGGTGGCGCTCGCCTGGGTCCGGGACCGCCCCGGAGTGGTGGCCCCGATCGTCGGCGCGCGCAACGCGCAGCAGCTCACGGCCGCGTTGTCGGTGGAGACGCTTAGTCTTCCTGACGAGATCCGCCGGGCGCTCGACGATGTGTCGGCTCCCGTGCACCACTATCCCGACCAGGACTGGAGCACGCTGTGACCGCGCCTTCCCGGGGGCCGCACCCCGAACCCCCGGCCGAGGCCGAGGGCCGTGAGTCCGAGGCCGCCGAAGACCGCCCCGCAGCCGGGACCGGTGCGCCCGGCGGGACTCCGGCGGCGGAACAGGACGGGGAGGTACGGGCCACGGGCCCGGACGGCGCCCGCGAGGAACCGGCATCCGGCGCATCCGGTGCGTCCGGCAGCGCATCGGAGGGCCCGGAGGCTCTGGAGGATCAGCCGTCGGCTTCCGGTTCGGAAGCGGAACGGGACGGCCCGCCGGAGGACACCGCAGCCGCCGAAGGCGAACCCGCAAACACCGCAGACGGCACAGACAGCGGGGACGGCAACCGGGAAACCGGGCAGTTGTCGGAGGCGCAGGCGGAGCTGGCCGCGCAGCGCGCGCTGCGGGCGAAGATCGCGCGGCGCAAGGCCGAGCGCACCGGGCCGGTGGCCGCCGGTGACGGGCTGAGCGGTTCGGCGGCCGAACTGCTCGCGGCCGTCCGGGCCGTGGAGCGCGGCGAGAAGTCCGGCAGCACGTTCTACCCGGCGGCGGCCGCGGCGGCCCGCCCCGCCGGGACCGCCCCGCCGCGGATCACCGCCCCCCGAACGGCTCCGCAGGCCCCCGCGACGGTGGCAGGGCCCGCCCCGGGAGCTGTGGCCGCCGCGCGGGCCGTGCTGGCCCGGGGGCGGGCTCCCGAGGAGTCGGCCCCCGCGGTGGTGGAGGCCCTCGGGGAGCGGGCCGCCGCCGTACTCCAGGACGACCCCTGGCGGCTGCTCGCCGTGCCCGGGGTCGGCCCCGAGCAGGCCGATTCCTTCGCCCAGACGCTGCTGGCGGGCGACTGCGGTCCCGGGGACCCGAGGCGCACCGCCGCCCTGATCGTCCGGGAGCTGGAGCGGGCGGCGCTGCGGGGGGACACCGCGGTGCCGTCGTCCGCCGTCCTGGCCGCGCTCGCCGGGCGCGCGGTGCCCGATCCCGGCGAGGCACTGGGGCAGGCGGTCGCGGACGGTACGGTGCTGGCCTTCCCCACCGGCGCCGACGGCCGCACCGAGCCCGCGCAGGAGACCGACGCCGGGCCGGCCGGGGAAGGAACGGAGGATCCGGGCAGCGGCGAGGAGGCTCCGGCGGGGCCCGTACTGCTCGCCGTCGACCGGTACGCCCTCGCCGAGGAGAGCCTCGCCGACGGTCTCGCCAGACTGGCCCGAAGCGGTCCGGACCCCCGCTGGGAGTCGGTGGCGGAGCCAACGGAGCTGACCCGGGCCCTCGCCGCCCACGGTCTGGTCCTCCATACGGGCGGCGAGGCCGCCCGCGCCGAGCCGGCCGGTCTCGCCGGGGCCGCCCGGTCCCTCGGGCTGACGGCGGTCGTCGCCGTCCACAGCGAGCAGGCGGCCCGCGCCCTGGGCCCGGACGCGGTCACGGTCGCCGCGCTGCTCGCCGGCGCGGCCGGACCGGGCCGGGACGAGGACGGCGCCTGGGCGCTCGATCTGCTGGTCGTCCTGGACGCACCCCGGCTCGGCGTGGAACCCGCGGCGGTGCTCGTGGAATCCCTCCCCGACGGCGCCCGGCTGGTGCTCGGCGGCGATCCGGGACAGCTGGGCCCGGCGGGTGCCGGTGATGTCTTCACCGATCTGCTGGCCTCCGGGGTCTGCCCCCGGATCGCCTCCCGGGTTCCGGACCCCGGCCTGCTCGGCGAACTGGTCTCCGGGATCGGCGTCGGCGAACTCAACCAGGTCGAAGCCCCGGGCAAGGAGGTCGTGATCGTCCCGGTGCGGGATGCGGGCGAGGCCGTCCACCGTACGGTCCAGCTGGTCGCCGACTCGATTCCCCGGGCGATCGGCGTCCCCGCCGACCGTACCCAGGTGATCACCGTCGCCCATCACGGTTCCGCGGGCACCCGCGCGCTCAACACGGCGCTCAAGGCCCGGCTGAACCCCGGCCCCGGCCGCTTCGGCGGCTACGACCCCGGCGACCGGATCGCGTACACCCCGGCCCCGGGACGCACCCTGCCCGGCACCGTCGTCTCGGCCGACGCAGCGGGCCTCCGGCTCGACTGCGAGGGTACGGCGGTGACGGTGGCCAGGGACCGGGTCGGCGCGACCCTGCGGCACGGCTGGGCCCTGACCGCCCATCAGGCGGCGGCGCTGCGCTGGCCCGCAGCGGTCGTGGTGCTGCCCGGCGATGCCGTGGACGCGCTGAGCCGCCCCTGGGTGTACACGGCCTTCGGCCGCGCCGAACGCCATCTGTCGGTGGTCCACGGCGCCGAGGCGGCGCTGCCCGCGGCGGTGGCCACGATCCCCTCCGTACCGCGCACCACCCGCCTGCGCAGCCTGCTCACGGCCCTGCTCGCCGCCTCCGGCGGCCAGGAGGCCTGACCGGGGATCCGGCCGCCCGGCCCGCACCGCCGGGCGGCCGGATCCGGCGGTGACGGCCCCGGCCGAAAATCCCGCGGCCCGGCGATCACACCGCGTTAAGGTGGCCGCATGCTGTGACATCTGCCCGGCAGCCGGGCACCGCCGCTCCACTCCTTCGTACGCCCACGGCATCCGCTGTCCACGAAGGAGTGACATTTCCATGACCATATCGACCCCGATCGACGTCCCCGGCGCCTTCGCCGCGTCGTACGGTGCCCAGGGCGCCGAGGCGCGTACGTGGCTCGCCGGACTGCCGAGGCTCGGCGGAGAGCTGCTGGACCGGTGGGAGCTGCGGCCCGACGGCCCGGCCCGCTGGGGCATGGCCTCGCTGGTCCTGCCCGTGCGCCGGCCGGGCGGCGAGCCCGCCGCGCTCAAACTCCAGCGGTTGCGCGAGGAGACCGCCGGGGCGGCCGACGGGCTGCGCGCCTGGCGGAGCAACGGCATCGTACGGCTGCTCGAACACGACGAGAGCAGCGCGGCCCAGCTGCTGGAACGGCTGGACGCATCCCGGCCGTTGTCCTCGGTGACCGATGAGGAGACGGCTCTCGGAGTACTCGCCGGTCTGCTCGCCCGGCTGACCGCAGTCCCCGCACCCGCCGGGCTGCGGGGCCTGTCCGATATCGCCGCCGCGATGGTGGAGGAGACCCCGGCAGCCGTGCCGGCGCTGCGCGACCCGGACGAGCGGAAGCTGCTGGAGACCTGTGCCGCCGCCGTCGCCGAGCTGACCGGCGAGGCGGGGAACCGGCTGCTCCACTGGGATCTGCACGCGGGCAATGTGCTCGCCGGTGAGCGCGAGCCCTGGCTGGCGATCGACCCGGAGCCGCTGGCCGGGGATCCCGGTTTCGATCTGCTGCCCGCCATCGACGACCGGTGGGAGGCGGTGACCTCGTCCGGCGATATCGGCCGGGCCGTGCTCCACCGCTTCGACCGTCTGACCGAGGCGGTCGGCGCGGACCGCCGCCGGGCCGTCGGCTGGACGCTGGGCCGGGTGCTCCAGAACGGACTCTGGGACGTCGAGGACGGGAAGGACAGGCTGGAGCCGGCCCAGGTCGCCATCGCCAGGACACTGCTGGACCACCGGCGGTAAGACGGGCCGGGGAAGGGCCGGGGAACCACGGCCCCGGGCCGGGTCCGAGGAGCCACGCTCCGGTACGGCCGGGGGCCGGGCCCGCTCCCCCGGATGCGGGGAGCGGGCCCGGCCCCTACCGCCTGCGCGGCGGCCGCCGGTCAGCGGCGCAGTTCGTCGAGCTCCTCGCCGAGGTCGTCCTCGTCGAAGACGGCGCTCACATCGAAGCGGCAGATCACCCGCTGGGCATCCGCTTCGAAGGGAGCGGCCAGCCATTCGCCCGGCTCGGGAAGCTCGTCGCCGGCGGAGACCCAGAGCGTGGAGTCGCCTTCCTCCAGGCCGAACTCCTTGTGCCGGGTGGCGATCTCGTCGGGCTCGTACTCTCCGAAGAGCACCCCGAGCGCCGTGTGCACACTCGCCCCGGCGGGCCGTCCGGCCCCCGGGCCCGAGTCGTCCACGGCCTCGATATCGGCGATGCGCTGGGCCTGCGCGAGCAGCCGCTGCGGCTCGACCACCGCGTAATCACGGCGGATCAGCACGCTGAGGGCCTTCGGTGCTTCGGGTCCCGCATAGGGCGGCAGCGCGTCCTCCGCCCCCGGGATCTCGAAGGGCGTGACCTCGTCGTAGCGGTCGTAGAGCCGTTCGTCGTACGCCTCGGCCGCCACGGCCAGGGCGTTGAACGCGTCGTAGACGGCCGGGTCGTCCTCTCCCGTGCGGTTCTCGACCGCCGCGAGGTGACGGTCCAGTGCGGCTTTGACCGCCTCCGCGGCGGCACGTACCTCGGCAGCGGTGGGCTGCGCAGCATCAGACATAGTGCAGACGCTATCCGTACCGGGGCTGTGCCCGCACAATAGATGCGATGCCGGAATACGAATTTGTCGACGTGTACGTCCCCCGCGGGGTCTCCCGCAAGGAGGCGACCCGTCTGCTCACCGACCATGCCGAGTACGGACACTGGGAGTTGGACCGACTGACACTGCACCGGGACGGCAGCCGGAGAGTGCGGCTGCGGCGGCGGATCATCCGCCAGCTCCGCGCCACCTGGTGATCCCTGGTGATCACGCCCCGTCGGCCGGTGGGCGGCCCCGGGGCGGGACCGGGTGATCGGCGCGCTGTCCGCCGGTCACCCGGTGCGATCAGCGCGAAATGGGGCCGCGCCGCGGCGGGGCCCGCTCTGTCGTCCGCGTACCCCGGCCGTCCCATGGGCGCCGTGCGTACGGCGCCGGGCTCGGGAGTACGGGAGGGTTTCGGCCGGTCAGGCGGAGGCGCGCGACCGCCGGTAGAGGACGGCACCGGCCAGCAGCAGGCCCGCCCCGGCCGGGGCGATCAGGCCGAGCGAACCGGCTCCGGTGTGGGCGAGAACGTCGTCGTCCTGGGCCGGGCGTTCGGCGGAGCGGCTCACGGGCGCCTCCGGCGCGCGGTTGACCGGCTTGACGGCGGTCGGCGGCTCGACCGGCTGTCCGGGCTTGACCGGCTGCTCGGGGAGCGGCGGCTGGGCGATCGAACTGTCGTTGACGCAGCTGTTGCCGAACGCGGGGTTCAGCAGGCTGATGATGTCGACGGTGTTGCCGCAGGCGTTGACCGGGACGTCGACGGGGGCCTGGACCGTGTTGCCGGAGCCGACACCTGGGGAGTTGGCCGTTCCGCCGCCCGCGTGGGCACCGCCGCCGGTGGTGGTGGTGCCGGAGCCGTTCGTGGCCGCGGGCAGGTTGCCTGCGGGCAGATCGGCGGCGGGCAGATTGGCGGCGGGAACGCCGGTGCCGGAGCCGGGTGCGGCCGGGGCGGGCGCGGGGGCGGGCTTGGCCTGCGAGGGCTTCGCCGGTCCCGCCTTGGCCGGGGAGGAGGTGTTGGCGCAGTTGTTGCCGAACGCGGGGTTCAGGAGTCCGACCACGTCCACCGTGTTGCCGCAGGCGTTGACCGGGACGTTGACCGGGACCTGGACCGTGTTCCCCGAGCCGACGCCCGGGGAGTTGACCGCCGCCCCGTTCGCTCCGGAGTCCGCTTGTGCGTATCCCCCGCTCAGAGCGAGTGCCCCGCCCGCCGCCGCGGCCATGGTGATCAGGCCCTTACGCGTCACCTGTCGCATAGGTGATTCCCTGCCTTCTTGAATCGTCAGGAATTCCTCCGGGCACGGGCGCCCGGGGCGGAAATGCCGGGCGGTCCCGGAGTGCGTGGTTGCGCTCCGGGACCGCCCGCTTTCATGCCCGGGCCCTCGGGGCCCGGGGCATGTGATGCGGCATTCAGCCGTTGATGCAGGTGTTGCCGAAGGCGGGGTTCAGCAGCCCGACCACGTTGATCGTGTTGCCGCAGACGTTGACCGGCACGTGGACCGGAATCTGGACGACATTGCCGGACAGCACACCGGGGGAGTTCACAGCGGCACCCTGGGCGCCCGAGCTGGCAACGGCGGCACCCGCGCCGGCCAGCACCAGACCACCGGTGACAGCCGCGGCGGCGACGACCTTCTTGATCATTATTCCTCCTAGTAGGCAGTGCGGTCCCAGCCGCGGACCGCACCACCTGTAACGAGGAGGGTTCGAGGGAGCTACGAGGCGGAGGAGGCTTTCACTCTTTTCAGTCAGTCACGCACACAGAGACGATTGTCGGAGAGTCGCACCGGTGCTGCCGCGCGCCGGGACGGGGCTCAGCAGGCGTCGAGGAAGCGGTCCAGGACCCGGACGCCGAACTTGAGTCCGTCGACGGGGACCCGCTCGTCGACGCCGTGGAACATTCCGGCGAAGTCCAGCTCGGGCGGCAGTTGCAGCGGGGCGAAGCCGAAGCAGCGGATGCCGAGGTCGTCGAAGGACTTGGCGTCGGTACCGCCGGAGAGCATGTACGGCACGGCCCGCGCGATCGGGTCCTCGGCGCGCAGCGCGGACTGCATGGCGTCCACCAGATCGCCGTCGAAACCGGTCTCCAGCGCCTTGTCGGCGTGGACGTCCTCGCGCCGTACCCGCGGGCCCAGCAGCCGGTCGAGGTCGGCCAGGAACTCCTCCTCGTGGCCCGGCAGAAAGCGGCCGTCGACATGGGCCGTGGCCTGCCCGGGGATGACGTTCACCTTGTAGCCGGCGCCCAGCATGGTGGGGGCGGCGGAGTTGCGCAGGGTGGCGCCGATCATCTTGGCGATGCCGCCGAGCTTGGCCATGGTGGCATCCATGTCCTCGGGGTCGAGCGGAGTGCCGAGCGCGTCGGACAGCTCGTCGAGGAAGGACCGTACGGTGGGGGTCATCCGCACCGGCCAGCGGTGCCGGCCGAGCCGTCCGACGGCCTCGCACAGTTCGGTGATCGCGTTGTCGTTGTTGGTCATGGAGCCGTGGCCGGCCGTGCCGTCCACGGTCAGCCGCATCCAGTGCATGCCCTTCTGGGCGGTCTCGACGAGGTAGAGCCGCAGGTTCTCGTTGACGGTGAAGGAGAAGCCGCCGACCTCGCCGATCGCCTCCGTGACGCCCTCGAAGAGATCCGGGTGCTTGTCGACGAGATGGCGGGCGCCGTAGGTGCCGCCGGCCTCCTCGTCGGCGAGGAAGGCCAGGACGACATCGCGCGGGGGCTTGCGTCCGCTGCGCAGCCGGTCCCGTACGACGGCGAGGGTCATGGCATCCATGTCCTTCATGTCGACCGCGCCCCGGCCCCAGACGCAGCCGTCGGCGATCTCCCCGGAGAAGGGGTGGTGGGTCCAGTCATGGGCGTTGGCCGGGACGACGTCGGTGTGCCCGTGGATCAGGAGCGCGGGACGTGAGGGGTCCTCGCCCTCGATCCGGGCCACCGTGGAGGCCCGGCCCCGGTGCGATTCGATGATCTTCGGTTCCAGCCCCACGTCGGCCAGCTTCTCCGCGACGTACTCGGCCGCGGCACGCTCCCCCGGCCCGGAGTGGTCGCCGTAGTTGCTGGTGTCGATGCGGATCAGTTCCCGGCACAGATCCACGACCTCGTCCTCGCCCCGGACAGTCCGGGCCCTCGTCGGCTCGCTCACGCTGGTTCCTCCCGCAGTCGCTGGTGCTTCCCGCCCATCCTCCCGCGCCCGGGCGCCGGGTCCCAAGAGAAGCCCGGCGGATCCCCGTGGAGTCCGGTGGAGGGGAAAGGGGTGATCGGAGACCCCCGAATGTTTGCTATGGTTTTCCACGTCGGAACGGCCCAGGCCGAACGGCGGACACCTGGTCCGGGTGGCGGAATGGCAGACGCGCTAGCTTGAGGTGCTAGTGCCCTTTATCGGGCGTGGGGGTTCAAGTCCCCCCTCGGACACCAGCGGAAAGGCCCCTCTTCGGAGGGGCTTTTCCCGTATCCGGGCTCCCCCACGGGTGGGGACGGCAGCAGGAGAGGAGCCGCGGTGAGCCGTGGACGACGGGCGCCCGTCTCGCCCCTGCCCCAGCGCGACGGGGTCGATCCCGTACGGCTCAGGCTGCCCGACGACCCCGGCGGGCGGTGGGCGACCGTCCGGGACCATCTGGCCGAGCGGTACGGCGCCGAGCGGGCCGATGCGCTGCTCGGCGCGGGCCGGATCGTCTCGCGCGAGGGCGCCGTCACGGCGGGCGAACCGTATGCGGCGGGGCTGCTGCTCTGGTTCCACCGGGATTTCGCTCCGGAGGAGCCGGTGCCGTTCGGGACCGGGATCGTGTACCGGGACGAGCGGATCGTCGTCGCCGACAAACCGCACTTCCTCGCCACCACGCCCCGTGGCCGGCATATCACCGAGACCGTGCAGTCGAGGCTCCGGCGTGAGCTGGGGCTGCCGGAGCTCCAGCCCGCGCACCGGCTCGACCGGCTGACGGCGGGGCTGGTGCTCTGCATCGTCCGGGCCGGGGACCGGGGGGCGTACCAGACGCTGTTCCGGGACCGGCGGGTGCGCAAGGAGTACGAGGGGGTGGCTCCGTACGACCCGGGGGTGGTGCTGCCGCGGACCCTGCGGAGCCGGATCGTGAAGGAGCGGGGGGTGCTCGCGGCCCGTGAGGAGGCCGGAGAGCCCAACAGCGAGAGCCGGGTGGAGCTGGTGGAGCACCGGGCGGGGCTGGGACGGTACCGCCTGCTTCCGGTGACCGGGCGGACCCATCAGCTGCGGGTCCATATGAACGCGCTGGGGCTGCCGCTCCTGGACGACCCGCTGTATCCGGTCGTCCAGGAGGCCGCGGCCGAGGACTGGTCCAGGCCGCTCCAACTGCTGGCGAAGGTGCTGGAGTTCACCGATCCGCTGACCGGTGAGCACCGCCGCTTCGAGAGCGGGCTGCGGCTCGCTCAGTGGCCCCGCTGAATCCACTCGTCGAGAGCGGGTGCCTCGGCGCCGATGGTCGTCGCATCGCCGTGGCCGGTGAGGACCGCGGTGTCGGGCGGGAGCGTCAGCAGCCGCTCCCGGATCGAGTCGATGATCGTGGGGAAGTGGCTGAAGGAGCGGCCGGTGGCGCCGGGGCCGCCCGAGAAGAGGGTGTCGCCGGTGAAGACGGCCGAGAGGGCGGGGGCATACAGACAGACCGCCCCGGGGGCGTGGCCCGGGGTGTGCAGCACGGTCAGCTCGGTACCGCCGACGGTGAGGGTCAGGCCGTCGGTGAGCGGGCCGTCCGGCTCATGGTCGGGGTGCGTCTGCCGCCACAGCGGCAGATCGTCCGGGTGGAGCAGGACGGGGGCGCCGGTGGCCGCGGCGAGCGCCGGGGCGGCGTCGATGTGGTCGTTGTGGGCGTGGGTGCAGACGATCGCCCTGAGCGAACGGCCGCCGAGGGCGGTCTCGATGGCGGCGGCGTCGTGGGCGGCGTCGATGACGATCGCCTCGGAGTCGTCGCCGACGATCCAGACGTTGTTGTCGACGTCCCAGACGCCGCCGTCGAGGGCGAAGGTGCCGGAGGTGATCAGCCGGTCGATGCGGGTGGTCACAGGGTCACCACCGAGCGGAGGACGTCGCCCTCGTGCATCCGGGCGAAGGCCTGCTCGATATCGTCGAGGCCGATGGTCTCGGTGACGAAAGCGCCGAGGTCGATCCGGCCCTGCTGGTGGAGGTCGATCAGCATCGGGAAGTCGCGGGAGGGCAGACAGTCGCCGTACCACGACGATTTGAGGGAGCCGCCGCGGCCGAAGACGTCCAGCAGGGGCAGTTCGAGGGTCATCTCGGGGGTCGGGACGCCGACCAGGACGACGGTGCCCGCGAGATCGCGGGCGTAGAACGCCTGCCGGTAGGTCTCGGGTCGGCCGACGGCCTCGATGACGACGTCGGCGCCGAAGCCGCCGGTCAGTTCGCGGACGGCCTCGACGGGGTCCGTGGTGCGGGAGTTGACCGTGTGGGTGGCGCCCATGGAGCGGGCGGTCTCCAGCTTGCGGTCGTCGATGTCGACGCCGATGACCGTGGCGGCTCCGGCGAGCCGGGCGCCCACGATCGCCGCGTCGCCGACGCCTCCGCAGCCGATGACGGCGACGGTGTCACCGCGGGTGACCGCGCCGGTGTTGACCGCGGCGCCGATACCCGCCATGACGCCGCAGCCGAGGAGTCCGGCGACGGAGGGGGCGACGGCCGGGTCGACCTTGGTGCACTGTCCGGCGGCGACCAGGGTCTTCTCCGCGAAGGCTCCGATGCCGAGCGCAGGGGTCAGCTCGGTGCCGTCGGTGAGGGTCATCCGCTGCCGGGCGTTGTGCGTGTCGAAGCAGTACCACGGGCGGCCGCGGCGGCAGGCCCGGCAGTTTCCGCAGACCGCGCGCCAGTTGAGGATCACGAAGTCGCCGGGGGTGACATCGGTGACGCCGGGGCCCACGGATTCGACGATTCCGGCGGCCTCGTGGCCCAGCAGGAACGGGAAGTCGTCGTTGATCCCGCCCTGCTTGTAGTGCAGGTCGGTATGGCAGACCCCGCAGGCCTGCACCTGCACCACGGCCTCTCCCGGACCGGGGTCGGGGACGATGATCGTCTCGACCCGCACCGGCTCGTTCCTGCCCGGTGCGACCACTCCGCGGACCTGCTGGGACATCGGTTCCGCCCTCTCTCGTGCTGCGGCTGCGACCACGGGGGCGGGACCGTCCCTGGGAAGGCCGTCACCGCCGAGATCATCATTGATTCGGAACCACCACTATGGACCGTCGGGCTGCGGACCGCGACAGCCTGTGGACAACCCCACAACCGGACGTCGCAGGGCCGCTCTCCGCCGGGCGGCGGCAAGGGCGCGGGACGGGCGCGGTGCCTCGTCCGCGTACGGCAACGGGGTGCGGGGAGTCGGCCGACTCCCCGGACCCCGGCTGTCCCGGAGAACCGGGATCAGAGCGTCTCGCGCTCCGCCGCGATGGCGTTCACCCGGCGCCTGACGGCGAACCAGCCTCCGACGAGGGCCGCGACGATCAGCGGCAGCAGATTGACCGTGGTCCGGCCGACGCCGCCGCCCCACCACATGAGGACGAGGACTCCGGCGAGGAAGACCAGGGTGACGAGCTGCGTGTACGGCGCCCACGGCAGCCGGTACGCGGGTCGGGTGACTCCGCCTTCCTTGGCCCGCTGCCAGAACAGCAGGGAGCAGAGCATGATCATGCCCCAGGTGCCGAGGATGCCGAGGGAGGCGAGGTTGAGGACGATCTCGAAGGCCTGGCCGGGGACGACGAAGTTCAGGCCGACGCCCGCGACGCCGAAGGACGCGGTCAGCAGCACTCCGCCGTACGGAACCTGGCCCTTGTTCATCCGGGCGGTGAAGCGGGGCGCGGAGCCCGCCGTCGCCATGGAGCGCAGGATGCGGGCGGTGGAGTAGAGACCGGCGTTGAGGCTGGAGAGCGCGGCGGTGAGGACGACGAGGTTCATCACTCCGGCGGCGCCCGGCACACCCAGTTTGTCCATCACGGTGACGAAGGGGCTCTCGTCCGCGGAGTAGGCGGTGTACGGGAGCAGCAGCGCCAGCAGGACCACGGAGCCGACGTAGAAGAGGCCGACCCGCCACATGATCGAGTTGATCGCGCGGGGCATGACCTTCTCGGGGTTCTTGGTCTCACCGGCCGCGACGCCGCAGAGTTCGACGGAGGCGTAGGCGAAGACGACGCCCTGGACGACCACGAGCATCGGCAGCAGGCCGACCGGGAAGATCCCGTCGTTCTCGGTGATGGTGGAGAGGCCCGGGGTGTGGCCGCCCACGTCCTGCTGGGTGACCAGCAGGAAGATGCCGACGAGCATGAAGGAGACCAGGGCGGCGACCTTGATGATCGCGAACCAGAACTCCATCTCGCCGAAGTACTTCACCGAGATCAGGTTGATGGCCAGCACACCGGCGAGGGCGATGAGCGCCAGCACCCACTGGGGGATATCGCTGAAGAGCGACCAGTAGTGGGCGAACATGGCGGCGGCCGTGATGTCCGCCACGGTGGTGGTGGACCAGTTCAGGAAGTACAGCCAGCCTGCCGTGAAGGCGCCCTTCTCGCCCATGAACTCGCGGGCGTACGAGACGAAGGCACCGGAGGACGGGCGGTAGAGCACCAGCTCGCCGAGGGCCCGGACCACGAAGAAGGCGAAGACACCGCAGACCGCGTAGGCGATGGCGAGTGAGGGTCCGGCGTCCGCGAGCCTGCCGCCCGCCCCGAGGAAGAGCCCGGTACCGATCGCGCCGCCGATGGCGATCATGTTGATATGGCGGGACTTGAGGTCCTTGCTGTAACCGGCGTCACCGGCGTCCACGTGGGGGGTGGTGGGGCGGGAGCCGGTCGCCGGAGCCCCGGCGACCGCGCTGTCGGACGCGGTGGTGCGGTCACTCATAGGGGGGTGGTTCGCCTTCGTGTGGGTGCATGGGGGTGATGGGTGCACGCCGGGCCCGGGGCTGCCGGTGGAAGGTGTTCACCGGGGCGGCCGGAACGCGGCCCGACGGCACACCATCGAGCGGTCCTGCGATGTTGGCAGTGTTCCAGGTCACCGGGAAAGAGATCTGAGGTGTTTCTGAGGTTGCCGACATATAAACCAAGGTGGCAGTAAACCATGAACCGGAGGCACCCCTCTCACTTGCGCCGGGGCGACTGGACGGGCGTAAGGGGTAGCCCCGTTTACGGGGTCGTACCGGAGCCTGGGTGGAGGCCAGGGGGATGTACGGGAGGGAAGCCGTGGCCGATCACGAACAGGCGCGGGCAGGCGCGGACGGGACGACCGCCGGAGCCGTACGTCGCCGATGACACCAGGGGCCCGTACGGCCGCCGGGGCGCTCCGCGCGGGCAGGGGGCCCGGCCGCCCGGCCAGGACGGCCAGGACGGCCAGGACGGCTAGGACGGCAGGGTGGGCACGGCAGGCGGCGCCGGGTCCGGGGCCAGCACGTCCAGCTCCGCAAGCGCGCCCACCGCGATCTCCCGGGTGACCCGCTCGGCCCGCTCCGCGTCCCCCTCCCGTACCGCCTCGGCCACCTGCACATGGAGGGTGACCGCCGCCGGATCCGGGTCCTCGAACATCACCTGGTGGTGCGTACGGCCGGTCAGGATGGCCGCGACCACGTCCCCGAGGCGGGCGAACATCTCGTTGCCCGACGCGGTGAGCACGATCCGGTGGAAGGCGACGTCGTGCCGGAGGTACGCCTCCAGCTGCTGGCCGCGCGAGGTCTCCACCATGCCGAGGGCGCAGGCGGTCAGCTCGGCACACTGCCCGGGGGTGGCGTTGAGGGCGGCCAGCCCGGCGGCGACCGGCTCGATCGCGGACCGGAGCACGGTCAGGGAGCGCAGCTGGCGCGGCCGGTCCGAACCCGCCAGCCGCCAGCGGATGACCTGCGGGTCGTAGACGTTCCACTCGTCGATGGGACGGACCGTCACACCGACCCGGCGGCGGGACTCGACCAGCCGCATCGACTCCAGGACCCGGACCACCTCGCGGACCACGGTGCGCGAGACGTCGAACCGCTGGGCGATCTCGTCGGTGCGCAGCACACTGCCCCGCGGATAGTCGCCCGCGGTGATGGCGAGGCCAAGGGTGTCCAGCACGTGCGTATGGAGGCCATGGCCCGCTGTGGTCATGGCCCCAGCCTAAGGGGCGAGGATCACACCTCAAAAGTATGACGTTTATATCTCGAAGTCTTGAATAAGTCGTACCTAATGGGTTTCAGTAGCGCGACGGACCGATGTCGACACCGGAGTCGACGTCAGACAGTGAGGCAGTAGATGAGCACCCCGCGCACCCCGCAGGTCGTCGTGGTGATGGGCGTGGCAGGGACCGGCAAGACCACCGTCGGCCCCCTGCTCGCGGCCGCCCTGGGCGTTCCGTACGCCGAGGGCGACGACTTCCACCCCCCGGCCAACATCGCGAAGATGTCCGCCGGGACGCCGCTCGACGACACGGACCGGTGGCCCTGGCTGCATGCCATCGGCACCTGGGCGCAGGGCCGGGCCGGGCTCGGCGGTGTGGTGTCCAGCTCCGCCCTCAAGCGGGTCTACCGCGACCGGCTGCGGGCCGCCGCGCCGGACGCCGTCTTTCTGCACCTCAGTGGTGACCGGCAGCTCATCGAGCACCGGATGACGGCACGCCGGGGCCACTTCATGCCCACGGCACTGCTGGATTCGCAGTTCGCCACGCTGGAGCCACTGGAAGCCGACGAGGCGGGCGTCGCCGTCGACGTCTCCGGCTCCCCGGAGGAGATCACCGCCCGGGCGGTGGCCGCCCTGGGGGCCTCGGCCCCGCAGGACGCAGGCTGACCGCCGGCCTCCGTACCTCCCGCCGCACGCCGGTCACCGCCGTGCGCGCAGCCCCCCACACCCCGTCCCCGACCCCTCGTCCTCGTAAGGAACCACCGTGACCAGTCTCAGCGTCGAGACGCTGGCAGCGGATCCGCTGGCGCCGATCACCTCGGCCGGCAACGCCCAGCTCGGTATCGCCGTACTCGCGGGCATCGCCGTCATCGTGCTGCTCATCACCAAGTACAAAATGCACGCCTTCCTGGCGCTGACCATCGGGTCGCTGGCGCTGGGCGCGTTCGCCGGAGCGCCGCTCGGCAAGGCCATCGAGTCCTTCTCCAAGGGGCTCGGTTCCACCGTCGCCGGTGTCGGTGTGCTGATCGCCCTCGGCGCCATCCTCGGCAAGCTGCTCGCCGACTCGGGCGGTGGTGACCAGATAGTCGACACGATCCTCGCCAGGGCCAAGGGTTCGACGATGCCCTGGGCGATGGTGCTGATCGCCTCGGTGATCGGTCTGCCGCTCTTCTTCGAGGTCGGCATCGTGCTGCTGATCCCGGTCGTGCTGATGGTGGCCAAGCGCGGCAACTACTCGCTGATGCGGATCGGCATCCCGGCGCTGGCCGGTCTGTCCGTGATGCACGGGCTGATTCCGCCGCACCCCGGCCCGCTGGTGGCGATCGACGCCCTCGACGCCAATCTGGGTGTCACGCTGGCCCTCGGTGTCCTGGTCTCCATCCCGACCGTGATCATCGCCGGCCCGGTCTTCGCGAAGTACGCGGCCCGCTGGGTGGACGTCCCGGCGCCGGAGAACATGATCCCGGCCCGTCCGTCCGAGGACCTCGACAAGCGTCCGGGCTTCGGCGCGACCGTCTTCACGGTGCTGCTGCCGGTTGTTCTGATGCTCTCGAACGCGCTCGTCGAGATCGTGATCGACGACCCGGAGAACCCGGTCCAGAAGGTCACCGACGTCATCGGCTCCCCGCTGATCGCGCTGCTGGCCGCGGTCCTCGTCGGACTCTTCACGCTGGGCCGCGCGGCCGGCTTCACCAAGGACCGGATCTCCTCCACCGTCGAGAAGTCCCTCGCCCCGATCGCGGGCGTGCTGATGATCGTCGGCGCGGGCGGCGGCTTCAAGCAGACCCTGATCGACGTCGGCGTGGGCCAGATGATCCTGGACTTCTCCGAGAACTGGTCGATCCCGACGCTGCTGCTGGCCTGGCTGATCGCGGTGGCGATCCGGCTGGCGACCGGTTCGGCGACGGTGGCGACGATCTCCGCCGCCGGTCTGGTGGCCCCGCTGGCGGTCGGGATGTCGAGCACGGAGTCCGCGCTGCTGGTGCTGGCGATCGGCTGTGGTTCGCTCTTCTTCAGCCATGTCAACGACGCCGGTTTCTGGCTGGTGAAGGAGTACTTCGGCATGGACGTCGGCCAGACCATCAAGACCTGGTCGGTGATGGAGACGATCATCTCGGTCGTCGGTCTCGTCTTCGTCCTGCTGCTGTCGCTGGTGCTGTAGCGCCGGTACGGCATCCGTACATCCGGCCGGATCCCGTACAGCCGTACGTCCCGCGGTGGCTTCGCCCGCCGCGGGACGTACGCGTTCCCGGAGCCGTACCGCCGCCGCTCCCCGTATGCCGGCCGACCGGCCGGCCGGTTCAGCGCACCGCCTCCGCCGCCGCCCGGCCCGCCGCACGGCCCGAGAAGAGACAGCCGCCGAGGAACGTGCCCTCCAGGGACCGGTAGCCGTGGACCCCGCCACCGCCGAATCCGGCGGCCTCCCCCGCCGCGTACAGCCCGGCCAGCGGGGTGCCGTCCGTGCCCAGAACCCGGGACGACAGATCCGTCTCCAGTCCGCCCAGCGATTTGCGGGTCAGCACCCGCAGCCGTACGGCGATCAGCGGACCGGCCGCCGGGTCCAGGATCCGGTGCGGTGCCGCGGTCCGGATCAGCTTGTCGCCGAGATACCTCCGCGCCCCGCGCACCGCCGTGATCTGGAGGTCCTTGGTGAAGGGGTTGCGGATCTCCCGGTCCCGGGCGACGATCTCCCGCCGCAGCACCGCCTCGTCGATCAGCTCGTCGCCGGTGAGCGCGTTCATGCCGCGCACCAGGGCCGCCAGATCCTCCTCCACCACGAAGTCCGCTCCGTGATCCATAAACGCACGCACCGGACCCGGGACGTCGGCCCGCGCCCGCCCGATCACCCCGCGCACCGAGCGCCCCGTCAGATCCGGGTTCTGCTCGGAGCCGGAGAGCGCGAACTCCTTACCGATGATCTTTTGGTCGAGTACGAACCAGGTGTGGTCGTAACCCGAGGTCACGATGTGTTCCAGGGTTCCGAGGGTGTCGAAGCCGGGGAAGAGGGGCACCGGCAGCCGGCGGCCGCGCGCATCGACCCAGAGCGACGAGGGGCCGGGCAGGATCCGGATCCCGTGCCGGGCCCAGACCGGGTTCCAGTTCTCGATGCCCTCGGTGTAGTGCCACATCCGGTCCTGGTTGACATGGCTGGCTCCGGCGCGTTCGGCGATCCCCAGCATCAGCCCGTCGACATGTGCCGGAACCCCCGAGAGCATCGTGCGCGGCGGCGCGCCCAGCCGGCCGGGCCACTGGGCGCGGACCAGTTCATGGTTGCCGCCGATCCCGCCCGAGGCGACGATCACGGCCTGGGCCCGGAGTTCGAAGGCCCCGGCCACCTCCCGGCTGCTGGCGGTGCCGCGTTCGGCCGGGGACGGCTCCAGCACCTCGCCGCTGACGGTGTCGAGGGTGCCGCCGGTGCGGCCGAGCCCGGTGACGCGATGGCGGAAGCAGAGCCGGACGAGCCCCCGGGCCACGCCCTCGCGCACCCGCTGTTCGAAGGGGGCGACCAGCCCCGGCCCGGTGCCCCAGGTGATGTGGAAGCGCGGCACCGAATTGCCGTGGCCGGTGGCGGAGTATCCGCCGCGTTCGGCCCAGCCGACGACGGGGAAGAAGCGGATGCCGTGCTGCCGCAGCCAGGACCGCTTCTCGCCGGCGGCGAACTCGACATAGGCGTCGGCCCACCGGCGCGGCCAGCGGTCCTCGTCCTCGCGGTCGAACCCGGCCGTGCCCAGCCAGTCCTGACGGGCGAGATCCACGCCGTCCCGGATCCGCATCCGCCGCTGCTCCGGGGAGTCGACGAGGAACAGCCCGCCGAAGGACCAGTGCGCCTGACCGCCGATCGACTGCTCGGGCTCCTGGTCGACCAGGATGACGGTACGCCCGGCCGAGACGAGTTCGGCGGTGGCCACCAGCCCGGCGAGGCCGGCCCCGATCACGATCACGTCCGCGTCGTACGCCATGGGTCCCCGTCTCCGTGCCGGTGCGGTGTCGGGACGATCCTCGGTACGGGCCAGGGGCATGTCAACAGGCCCGGTCGGGTGCCGGGGTGGTGGAATGGCTGCCATGGGATCCGACGGGGAGCTGATCGACATCGTGGACGAGGCCGACCGGGTGACCGGCCGGGCGACGCGGGGCGAGGCGTACGCCCGCGGACTGCGGCACCGGGTGGCGTTCGTCCTGGTCCGCAACGCGGACGACCGGATCTTCGTCCACCGCAGAACGGCGGCGAAACGAGTCTTCCCGTCGTTGTACGACATGTTCGTCGGCGGGGTCGTCGGCGCGGGCGAGACCTACGACGCGGCGGCGCTGCGCGAGGCCGAGGAGGAGCTGGGGGTGAGCGGACTCCCCCGCCCGGTCCCGCTGTTCACCTTCCCGTACGACTCCGGCACCGCCCTCGGCTCCTGGAACTCGGCGGTGTACGAGGTGCGCTGCACCCTGCCGGTGCGCCCGCAGGCCGAGGAGATCGCCTGGTGGGACTTTCTGCCCGAGGAGGAGGTCGAACGACGGCTGCGGACCTGGCAGTGGACGCCGGACGGACTGGCCGCCTACGAACTGCTGCGTGCCCGCCGCGCCGACACGGAGACCGCCCGCCACCAGCCATGATGATCACACCGCGAGTATCGTGCGCCGCATGGGGCTGCCGATACGGAAGCGAAAGCCGATGCGGGTACCACTGCGGGTGACGGGCCGGTGCCGATGACGGGTGAGTGGATGACGGGCTGGGTGCGGAGCCTGCGGCTCTGGTTCTCACCCGAACGGGTGCGGGCAGAGGGACGGACCCCCGACTACCGCTTCTCGCTGGCCAATGAGCGGACCTTTCTGGCCTGGCTGCGGACGGCGCTCGCGTTGATAGGGGGCGGTTTCGCGGTGGACCAGTTCCTGCCCGAACTGCGCTGGGCGGTGCGGGCCGCGATGGCCCTGGGGCTGCTGGTGGCCGGGGTGCTGTGCGCACTGCGGGCCGTCAACCACTGGGTGCGGTGCGAGCAGGCGATGCGGCGCGGCGACGATCTGCCGGTCTCCCGGCTCCCCGCCGTACTGAGTCTGGTCGTCGCGCTGGTGGCCCTGGTGATGGTGGCCGTGGTGCTGCTGGGCTGGGAGGGCAACCGATGACGGCGGCGCCCGTCGGAGGCCGGGGGGAGAACCGGGATCCGGGGCTCCAGCCGGAGCGGACCCGGCTCGCCTGGCGGCGGACGGCCCTGGCGTTCACGGTGGTGACGGTGCTGGCGGCCCGTCAGGCGGCCGGCGACGGAACGACCGACACCACCGCACTGGCCGGCTGGACGGCCGCCGTGTTCGTCTGGCTGATGTTCCTGGGTGTCGCGCGCCACCGGACCCGGGCCCTGGACAGCACCCGTCCGGAGGCACTGCCGGCCCGTGCCGCGCTGGCGGCGGTGGCGTGCACGGTGGCCTTGGCGGTCTCGGCGTTGACCCTGCTGCGCTGAGCCCGGTGGCAGGAGCCGCGGCCGGTGTATGCGACCGGTGAGCGGCGGGCCGGTGTACGGACCCGGTGAGCGGCGGGTAACGGGCAGATGACCGGGCCTGCTGACGCGCCCGGTGACCGGGCCGGTATCCGGGCGGACGGCCGAGCCCGGCGACCGCAGCCCGTGGCCGGGCCCGACGGCCGAAACCCGTGGTCGGAGCCGGTCGCCGGGGCCGAACCGCCCCGCCCCGCACGGCCGTCCCGGGCCCAGAACTGCCCACGGGCCCCCCGCCCTCCCCCTGGACTGCATACCGACTGGTCGGTCATCATCGGGTGGTCGGTCCCGTCGCCCCCGGAGGTCGTCCACGATGCGTCCCGAACCCCCGCCCGGCCTCGACCCGGCACGCCTGCGCGACCTCCTCGACCGCGAACGCCCCGGGCTGGTGCACGGCCCGCTGACCGCCGAGCTGATCGAAGGCGGCCGCTCCAACCTCACGTACTCCGTCACCGACGGCCGCGAACGGTGGGTCGTCCGCCGTCCCCCGCTCGGCCACGTCCTCGCGACCGCGCACGACATGCGGCGCGAACACCGCGTCATCAGCGCCCTGCATCCGACCCCCGTCCCGGTCCCCCGGCCGGTCCTGTTCTGCGAGGACACCTCGGTGACCGGCGCGCCCTTCTATGTGATGGAGTACGCGCCGGGGACCCCGTACCGCACCGCGGGACAGCTCGCCGCCCTCGGGCCCGAGCGCACCCGGGCTCTTCTCCTCGGGCTGCTGGACACCCTGGTCGATCTGCATGCGGTGGCCCCCGAGGCGGTCGGGCTCGGCGACTTCGGCCGGCCCGGCGGCTATCTGGACCGGCAGCTGCGGCGCTGGGGCAAACAGCTCGCCGCCTCCCGCAGCCGCGACCTCGAAGGGATCGACGAGCTGCACGCGGAGCTGGGCCGTACGCTGCCGGAGTCCCCGGCCCCCGCCGTCGTCCACGGCGACTACCGTCTCGACAACGTTCTCGTCGGACCCGACGACCGGATCACCGCCGTCCTGGACTGGGAGATGTCCACCGTCGGCGATCCGCTGACCGATCTCGGGCTGCTGGCGATGTACAGCACTCCGCTCGGACTCCCCGACTCACCGGTGACCAGCACCGCCGCCGCGCCCGGACACCCCCCGGCCGCCGAACTGGTCGAGCGGTACGCCGAACGGTCCGGCCGCAAGATCCACGCCATCGACTGGTACACCGCCTTCGCCTGGTTCAAACTCGCCGTGATCCTGGAGGGCATCCACTACCGCTTCGTGCTCGGACAGACCGTCGGCACCGGTTTCGACCGGATCGGCCCACTCGTCCCGCTCCTCGTCGAGCACGGACTGACCACCCTGCGGAGAGGCTGAGCCGTGGACTTCGCGTTCGACGCGCGGACCGAGGAGCTACGGGGGCGGCTCGGGGCGTTTATGACGGAGTGCGTGCTGCCCGCCGAGCCGGTGGCCGGGGAGCAGCGCGCCGGGCTCGGATCGCCGTGGGAGACCCCGCCGATCGTCGAGGAGCTGAAGGCCGAGGCCCGCCGCCGGGGGCTGTGGAACCTCTTCCTGCCCGACCGGAGGTACGGTGCCGGGCTGACCAATCTCCAGTACGCGCCGCTGGCGGAGCTGACCGGCCACAGCCCGCAGCTGGGCCCGACCGCGGTCAACTGCGCCGCGCCCGATACGGGGAATATGGAGGTGCTCGCGGAGTTCGGCACCGCGGAGCAGCGTGAGCGCTGGCTGGAGCCGCTGCTCGCGGGCCGGATCCGGTCCGCGTTCGCCATGACCGAGCCGGAGGTGGCGTCGTCGGATGCCACCAATATCCGGACCCGGATCGAACGCGACGGAGACACCTATGTCGTCAACGGCCGGAAGTGGTACATCTCCGGGGCGATGAACCCCGCCTGCGCGGTCTTCGTCGTCATGGGAGCGACCGATCCGGACGGTGCCGACGTCCGGCGCCGGCAGTCGATGGTGCTGGTGCCGCGGGACGCCCCGGGGGTGCGGATCGTCCGGGCGATGAAGGTGTACGGCTACGAGGACCACGCCCACGGCGGCCATGCCGAGGTGGTGTTCGAGAACGTCCGGGTGCCGGTGGCGCAGCTGATCGGCGAGGAGGGCGGCGGTTTCGCGATCGCCCAGGCGCGGCTGGGTCCGGGCCGGATCCACCACTGCATGCGGCTGATCGGTATGGCCGAGCGGGCGATCGCGCTGATGTGTGAGCGGGCGCTGTCGCGTACGGCCTTCGGCGGGCCGCTGGCGCAGCAGGGGGTCGTCGGCAACTGGATCGCCGATGCCCGGGTCACCGTCGAGCAGCTGCGGCTGCTCGTCCTCAAAACGGCCTGGCTGATGGACACCGTGGGCAATCGGGGCGCGCATACCGAGATCCAGGCGATCAAGATCGCGACACCGCGGGCGGTCGTGGACATCATCGACCGGGCGGTCCAGCTGCACGGCGGGGCCGGGGTGGGGCAGGACACTCCGCTGGCGGAGCTGTGGGCCGCGGCGCGGACGCTGCGGCTGGCCGACGGGCCGGACGAGGTCCATCAGCGGTCGCTCGCCCGCCGGGAGCTGCGGCGGCACACCTGAGCCGCGGGCTCTCGCGGGCAGGGGCGCCGCACTTCCGGGCCGGATGGTCCAGGGACGCCGCTTCCGGAGCGGGGGTCCTCGGGGGCTCGGCGCTACCGGGCCGGATGGTCCAGGGGCGCGGCGCTGTGGGCCGGATGGTCTCAAGGCACCGAGGCCCCGGGCCTCAGGGCCGCAGCGCCCGCATCAGCAGGTCCGCGAGATGGTCCGCGACCTGCTCCTTGGTCAGCGGGCCGTCCGGCCGGTACCAGGTCGACAGATGGTGGACGGAGCCGAAGTGGTAGTCCACCACCAGATCGGCGGGGGTGGCCGTGGAGAAGACCCCGTTCGACTGCCCCTCCTCCACCAGCGCCCGGAACCGCTCGTGGTAGCGCCGCCGTTCCGCCCGTACCTGCTTGTTCTTATCGGGCGAGAGGTGGTGCATGGAGCGGAAGAAGATGGTCGCGTCCTGGAGGTTCTCGATGGTCGTGACGACGACGTCGGCGGCGGCGGCCCGCAGCCGGACGTCGACCGGCGCATCGGAGCGGGCGAAGGCGTCGAGCCGCTCCTGCTGGAGCCGGAGCATCCGCCCGTACACCTCCTGGAGCAGATCCTCCTTGGAGCCGAAGTAGTGGTAGAGGGCGCCCTTGGTGACGCCCGCCGCCTCCACGATCTCCTGGACGGACGTCTTGTCGTAGCCGTGTTCGGCGAAGAGCCGGGTGGCGGCGGACAGCAGCTTCCGCGGTACGCGGGCACCGTCCCCGTCCGTCGTCCTGGTCATGCGGCCACCGCCTTCCCTCCGGGGTTCCCGCCCGGGGACCGCGCCCCGGGCCGGGTCCGCCGCGGACCGGCGGCCCCACCCGGCCGGTGGTCAGACTAAGCGGTTGGTCATCAACCGGGAAGAGGATCGTACGACCGCGTCGTTCCCTCGCCCCACCGGGCCGCGCTAGCGTGCGCACCACACGAAGGATGATCAGCACCGGCACCGGCACCGGCACCGGCCGGAAGAAACGGCGGGAGGCCGCCGAAGACACCCGAGACACCCGAGCCACCCGAGTACACCGCCGAACAGAGGCACCGGATACACCGGGAAGCACCGAAGGAGTCGTATGAGCCTGTCCAGACGGGGACTGCTGGCCGCGGGCGGCGCGGCCGGGGCGTTCGCCGCCACCGGATCCACGGCCCGCGCGGACGACGACGGCGGCGGGCGGCCCGGCGGGGGACACGGTCACGGGCGGCACGGCCCCCGGGTCCGTACGGGCTTCGACCGCCTCGCCGCGGACGGCTACGCCCTGCTCGCCGGCGAGCGCGTCGGTGTGGTCACCAATCCGACCGGAGTGACCTCCTCCGTACGCCATATCGTCGATGTGATGCACGCCGACGACCGGGTGAACCTCGTGGCCGTCTTCGGTCCGGAGCACGGTTTCCGCGGTACGGCCCAGGCGGGCGGCTCCGAGGGGCGGTACGACGATCCGGCGACCGGGCTGCCGGTCTACGACACGTACCGCAAATCCGGGCAGCCCCTCGCGGACGTCTTCACGGCATCGGGTGTGGACACGGTCGTCTTCGACATCCAGGACGCGGGCGCACGCTTCTACACCTATATCTGGACGCTGTTCGACTGTATGGAGTCGGCGGCCATCGCGGGGAAACGATTCGTCGTTCTTGACCGGCCGAATCCGATCACGGGCCGGGCCGCGCTGGGGCCGGTGCTGGAGATGCGGTACACCTCGTTCGTCGGCCGCCGTCCCATCGCCCAGGCGCACGGGATGACGGTCGCCGAACTGGCGGCCCTGTTCAACGCCGAGTTCCTGAAGGACCGTACGGTACGTCTGGAGACCGTACGGATGTCGGGCTGGCGCCGCTCCGACTTCTTCGACACCACCGGCCTGCCCTGGGTGCCGCCGAGCCCCAATATGCCGACCCCGGAGACCGCGCTGGTCTATCCGGGCACCTGCCTCTTCGAAGGCACCGAACTGTCGGAGGGACGGGGTACGACCCGCCCGTTCGAACTGCTGGGGGCGCCGGGGATCGACGGGCGGTGGGCGGAGGCCGCGAACGCCCTCGGTCTGCCCGGTGTGCGGTTCCGGGAGGCCTACTTCACACCGACGTTCGGCAAACACGTGGGAAAGACCGTCGGCGGGGTGCAGCTCCACGTCCACGACCGGGCCGCCTTCGATCCGGTACGGACCGGGATCGGCCTGCTGGTGACGGCGAAGCGGAGCTGGCGCGAGTTCGCGTGGCTCCGGTCCAACCCGACCTGGCTGGATACGCTCAGCGGCACGGCGGCCGTCCGCACCATGGTGGACGCGGGGGCCGGGACGGACGAGATCACAGGCGCATGGCAGGAGGGGCTGGGGGCGTTCCGTTCCGTACGGAGGCGGTATCTGCGCTACTGAGCGCGGGCGGCGGGCGGGCCCGCGCGCCCTCGTGGCACTGGCGTTACCCGCAGGGGTGGACCGGGGGGTTTCCCCAACTCCGGACGGAGGGCTGCCGGATGGTCCGCCGGTGATCACGGGCGTCAGGCTGGTGCCATGACGATCTCCGATCCGACCACGCCCCGCCGTACCGTGCTGCGCACCGCGTCCGCCGTCGCCGTCGGCGGGCTGGTAGCCGCCGCACCGGACACCGCCGCTGCCGTGCCCCCGGCCGCCGCCGGACCTCCCGGCCCCGGCACCGATCCCCTGCCCGCGCTGCGCCGGGCGGCCCGGCCGCTCGCCGATCTGCGCCCGCTGGAGGACATGGTGGGCGCGGCGGCGATCGTCGGCCTCGGGGAGGCCACGCACAGCTCACGGGAGTTCTTCCGGACCAAGAACCGCGTCTTCCGGTATCTGGTGGAGCACCGCGGCTTCACCACGTTCATGCTGGAGACTCCGTGGAGCAGCGGGGTGCGGCTCAACGCCTATGTGCTGCGCGGCGAGGGCGATCTGCGGCAGATCATGGAGGAGGAGTTCCAGAGTTCGTATCTGCTGTGGCGGACGCAGGAGTATCTGGACCTGCTGCGCTGGATGCGGCAGTACAACCTCCGCCGTCCGGACCGGCCGGTGCGGTTCGCGGGCAACGACTGCTCCTACGCGGGGCCCGGGCTGTTCGACACGGTGACCGCTCATATCGCGGGCCGCCGGCCGGAGCTGCTGCCCCGGCTGCGGACGCTGTACGCGGCCTCCCGGCCGGTCGGCACCCTCCGCGAGTGGACGGAGCTGAGCCTGACCCGGCCGATACCGGAGCGGACGGCGATGGCGGCGGAGGTGGCCGAGGCGCTGGAGCTGGTGGAGTCCGTACCGGCGGGGACGGGGGCCGCCGCCCGGGAGCACGCCTGGGCCGTGCAGCACGCGCGGGCGATCGCCCAGGTCGGCGAGTTCTACACCCATGACTACTTCGCATCGGCCGAAGCCCGGGCGGACATGATGCTCTACCGCGACCGGATCATGGCCGAGAACACGGTCCGGTGGCACCGGCTCACGGGCGAGAAGGTGCTGCTGTCGGCGCACAACGGGCATGTGGGATACGAGTCCGCGCGGCCCGAGTACCCCCGGCTCCAGGGCGCCTTCATCCGGGACCTGGTGGGCAGCGCCTACCTGTGCGCCGGTTTCACCTTCGGCCGGGGCTCGTTCAACGCCATGGACCTCGACGATCCCGCGGAGCCGATCCGCCGCTTCTCGGTGGGGCCCGCCGGACCGGGCAGCAACGAGGAAACGCTCGAACGGGTCCGGCCGGGGAACTACTACATCGACATGCGTACGGCGGCTCCGTCCGCACGGCGCTGGCTGGGCCGCACCCGCCCCACCAGGAGCATCGGCAACTCCTGGCCGGACGAGCCGCTCGACACGGATCTGCTGTCGTCCTACGACGTACTGATCCACCTCCCCCGGATCACCGCGGCGGACCGGATCTGAGCGGATCCCGTCCCGGGTATGGCCGGGGCTCGTCTTGCGCAGGATCCTGCTGACGGGTCCGCACCTCCGGCGGGCCTGCCGGGGGGAGGGGGCGATCATGCCGCGCTGGGACGTGGGACCCTATCAGGACATCGGATTCGACCGGGACGGCGACGTCGATCCCGAGCAGCGGCACCGGCTGCTGGGGCTGGAGGTCACCGACCTTGTGATGTTCGCCCATGGCCGGAACCACTCCCCCGCGGCGGCCCGGGAGATGTACGAGGGTTTCTTCGCCGCCCTGCCCAAGCTGGTGGGGCGGGGGGTGCGGCCGGGGTTCGCGGGGGTGGGGTGGCCGTCGATGACGTTCCCGGACGAGCCGGCGGGTCGGCCGGGGACCGGCGGGCCGTTTCGGGGCGGGCCGTTTCGGGACGAGTCGCCGCCGGGCGCACCGGGCGGGTGCGGGCCGGCCGGCCGGGCGGCCGCCGGCCCGGTGGGGCCCTGGTACGAGGGCCTGCACCCCGAAATCCAGCAGTCCCTCGTCGCCCTCTTCCCGGGGCAGCTGGAGACCGTGGCCCGGCTGGGGGTGCTGCTGGCGGAGCGGCCCGGCTCGGGCGCGGCGGTCACCGAGTTCGGACGGCTCGCGCGGCGGCTGGCCGAGGCACCGGCGGGCGGGCTGGAGTCCGCCTGCTTCACGGACGATCTGCCCGGGGACGAGCAGGGGCCGCCCGCGCTGCTGTTCGAGGACCCGCTGTCGCTCTGCCGGAGGTTCGCCGGGGTGCTGGCACGCGTCGAGTCGGAGGCCGCCGGGCCGGGATTCCGCCGTGCGCCGGATTCCGGAGGCACGGGTCCGGGGGGTGGGGGCGCGGGTGCGGGTTCGGGAGGTGCGGGTCCGGCGGGGGTTTCTTGGGGCCCAGGGTCGCCGGAGGTCTGGCGCGGTGCCCGGGAACTGCTGCGGCAGACCACCTACTACGCGCTCAAGCGCCGTGCGGGCGCGGTCGGCGAGCTGGGGCTCGGCCCGCTCCTCGGACAGCTCGCCCGCAGCCGCCCGGCGCTCCGGGTCCATCTGGTGGGCCACGGACAGGGCGCCCGGCTGGTCGCGTTCGCGCTGCGCGGTCTCCCCGACGGCGTACGGACCGTGAAGTCGGTGACGCTGCTCCAGGGCGCCTTCTCGCACTACGCGTTCGCGACCGCGCTGCCGCATGCCCCCGGGCGGTCCGGCGCGCTGCGGGCGATGGAACACCGGGTGGACGGACCGGTGGTGGCCTGCCATTCGCGGTACGACAGCGCGCTCGGGGCGCTCTATCCGGTCGCCTCCGCCCCGGCGTACGACGGCCATTCCCCCGCGCGCCTGGGAGCCGGGGACCCCCGCTGGCGGGCCATGGGGTACAGCGGTATCCACGGCGTCGACGGGACGGTCCGCCTCGCGCTGGACAAAGCCGTCGCCGAGGGGCTGCCCCGGTCGGGCTGTGTGAGCGTGGACGCCTCCTCGGTGGTCCGCGAGGGCGCCCCGCCGTCGGGCGCGCACGCCGATGTCTGCCACCCGGAGCTGGGCCGTCTGGTGGTGACGGCGGGCCGGCTGGGCGACTGAGCGGGGGCGCAGGGGCGTTCGACCGCCGGTCCGGGGCCGGCCGGGCCGAGCCGGCCTCCCGCGGGTACGGCGGCCGTACGGGCTCCGGGCCGGACAACGGCGCCCGGCCGGGTGTGGAACCTTGCCGCCGGGGTGTTCGTTCAGGGGAAGAGGGCGTTCAGCGCGGGCCTTTCGGGGCAGGCGGGAGGACGAGGAGGGGCGTGTCGGGCCGGGAGCGGATTCCCCGGCCCGGTGGACGCTCGGCTGATGGCCGCCATCGGAATTCCGATGGAGCCGGATCGGGCGCTCGTACGTCCCACTTCTCGACGCCGATGTACCAGCGACGGAGGTGGCGGTGACGATGGCCGGATTCCGGAGTCTTGCGAGACAGGTGCGCGATCCGCGGTGCGATCTGGCACTGAGGCGCTACTCCTTGCGCAAGTGCCTTGAACGATTCGCCCCTTACGGGCACCGTGCGACCTGGGACCATCTGTGCGCGCGGCACGGATTCGGTCCCGAGGACCGATCCCCCGACCCGGCGAAGCTGATGGCCGCCCTGGACGAACTGGAGCGGGCGCGCGATATCTGGCTGGCGTACGAGGAAGAGTTCGCCGACCGCCGCAAGCGCGAGAAGCACGACGGGCTGCGACGTCCGCCGTCCGGCGACGAATGGCACCGGAACGTCTGGGGCGGCAACGGGGTGGCGCGCTGCGACAGCCCCCGGGAACATCCTTCCGCGCCGCTCGACGAGGTGATGCGGAGGCTGGTCACGGCGTTGGCGGGGGCGCCGGGCACCCACTGCCCCGTCTGCGGGACCTCGGCGATCGTCTGGCGCCAGGTGCTGAAGAACGCCCCTTGGGCCGGTCCCGTCTGCACGGACTGCGGCATCCTCCTCCCCCGCCCGGTGCTGACGGACGACGCGGTCGCGGCGGCCCAGCAGGCGGCGCGGCGCACGGTACTCGCCTCCGTGGCCTGAGCCGCTCCATGGCCTGAGCCTCGCGGACAGGTCAAGGGCGGCACGGTCGACGGCGGCACGCACTCACCGTTCCGCCGCGGCCGCGGCGGAACGGCCCTCGGCGGGCACGTTCGACAGCGGTGGCCTTCGAAACCGGCGGTGTTCCGGGCCGGCACGCCCACGGCGGGCGCGGACGGTGGCCGGGACGGGCGGGCGCTCAGGGGTGTGCGCCGTACCGTCCGGTGGTCGCGCCGGGTCCTTTAGCAGACGGAAAATGGTTCGCCCCACTCGTTTGACCCGCGGAGAGTGGAACCCACGCAGGGGCGCCGCCGGACCGGCGGCGCTCGCGTGAGGCGGGCCTGATACGGGGGTGCGGGCCCGCCTCGAACGAACCGCGACCCGACGCCGCACGGCGCAGCACGGCACGGGCACCCGCACCGGCCACGGAGCGGCGCCGGACCGTCCGTCATCCGGCGCCGTCCTGTCCCTCCGGTGCGCTCTGCGCCTCCGCCGCATCGCACGGCCCCGGTACGCCGTCCGCAGCCGCCCCTCCACCACAGGGTCCCGAGGCTTCCTCTCCGCCCTCGGCCGCCCACAGGGGGCCGGGCATGAGCCGGGAGCCGGGCCTCCGGCGGCCGAAGGCGTCCTCGGGGTTGGACAGCGCGCAGGTCTCCAGGGACAGACAGCCGCAGCCGATGCACTCGGTCAGGGTGTCCCGCAACCGCCCGAGCTGCTTGATGCGCTCGTCGAGTTCACGGCGCCAGTTCCGGGAGAGCCTGGCCCAGTCCTCCCGGTCGGGGGTCCGCTCCTCCGGCAGCTCCGCGAGGGCGCCGCGGATCGTGGCGAGCGGGATGCCGACGCGCTGCGCCGCCCGTACGAACGCCACCCGGCGCAGGGTGTCCCGGCTGTAGCGGCGCTGGTTGCCGCTGGTCCGGCGGCTGTGGATCAGCCCCTTGGACTCGTAGAAGTGCAGGGCGGACACGGCCGCGCCACTGCGCTGCGAGAGCTGGCCGACCGTGAGTTCGCTGATGGTGTCGGTACGTGGAGGCACCCTTCGAACACTACTGGGTGGTCCGTTGACACCGCGGCCCTGCCCGAGGATGCTGAGCAAACGCTCAGGCACCCGTCGGTGAGGTGTTGCACGGACCGTCGTGGTCCGGGGTCGTACCACCGCACCGTACGACGGGGACAGCATCGCCCACCGAGAGGCAGGTACCGGGGACATGGCCGAGCCGAGGGTCTTCACCTCCGCCGCCGAACTGCGCTCCGGGGTCGGCGAACCGCTGGGGCGGAGCGACTGGCTGGAGGTCGGCCAGGAGCGGATCGACCTCTTCGCCGAGGCCACCGGCGACCACCAGTGGATCCATGTCGACCCCGTGCGGGCAGCGGACGGCCCGTTCGGAACGACCGTCGCCCACGGCTATCTGACGCTGTCGCTGCTGCCCCTGCTGGTTCCGCAGGTACTGCGGGTCGAGGGCATGAAGATGGGGCTGAACTACGGGACGGACAAGGTCCGCTTCCCCGCCCCCGTACCGGTGGGCTCGCGGCTGCGCGCCGCCGTCACCCTGACGCGCGTCGAGACGGCGGGCGACGGCGGGGTGCAGGTGACCGCCCTGGTCACGGTGGAACGCGAAGGCGGCGAGAAGCCGGTGTGCGTGGCGGAATCCGTATCGCGCTACTACTTCTGAGACAGGGCCGGGCCGCGGCGGCACGGCCGTGGGGCATCCCGCCCGCCGGTCAGCGCCGGGCCGAGACCATCCGCAGCACCAGATCCGCGTAGAGCGTGCCGACCTCTTCCGGTGTACGCCTGCCGTTGACGTTGAACCAGCGGGCGACGTCGATACAGAGGGAGAGCACGGCGATTGTGGTTCCGGGCACGTCCGGGACGTCGAACTCGCCCGACTCCACCCCCTCGTGGAGGATCTCCCGGACCACGGCGTCGCTGCGGCGCCGGAGGGCCACGATCTCGGTGCGGTGCCCGGGGGTCAGCGCGTCCAGCTCGTACTGGACCACCCGGGCCGTGTCATGGCGTCCGGCGTGCCAGCGTACGAAGGAGGAGACCGCACCGGCCAGCTTCTCGCCCGGGGTGCCGCCGCGCTCCGCGGCGGTCGACAGCACCTCCAGCGCCCGGGTGTGGCCGATGCTGCTGATCCGGTGGAGCAGTTCCTCCTTGGTCTTGTAGTGGATATAGAGGGCGGCGGGGCTCATTCCGGCGCGGCTTGCGATATCGCGGGTGGTGGTGGCGTGGTAGCCCCGCTCGGCGAAGGCCGCGACCGCGGCGACGAGCAGCCTGCGTGCCGCTTCGGGCGCCACCTCGCCCCACGGGACGTCCTCGCCCCCGCAGTCGGGCGTCGTGTCGTCGGCCGCGGTCATCGGCTCTCCTTCTGCTGTTCGGGACCTCACCCTACCCCGAAGGTGAGCAAGCGCTTAGGCCATCTCCTCAGGATCCCGCCGGGCTCGGCCGCGCGGCGCCGGGACCGGTCGGGGTCCGTCCTCAGAAGGCGGAGACGCCGGTCAGGGCCCTGCCGATGATCAGCTTCTGAATCTGGCTGGTGCCTTCGTAGAGTGTCATCACCCGGGCGTCCCGGACCAGCTTCCCGACGGGATACTCGTCGATATAGCCATAGCCACCGTAGACCTGGAGCGCGTTGTTGGCCGCCCGGACGGCCGCCTCGGAGGCGTACAGCTTCGCCTGCGACGCGGCGGTGGCGAAATCCTCCCCCCGGTCGGCCAGGTCCGCGGCCCGCCAGGTCAGCAGCCGGGCAGCGGCCACGTCCACGGAGATATCGCTGATCAGCTCCTGAACGAGCTGATGGCCCGCGATGGGCCGGCCGAACTGCTCCCGCTCACCTGCATAGCCCACGGCCGCGTCCAGTGCGGCCTGCGCGATCCCGACACAGCCCGCGGCGACGGAGATCCGGCCCCGGGTGAGCGCGGACATCGCCACCGAGAACCCCTTGCCCTCCGGCCCGAGCATCGCCGATGCCGGGACGCGCACCCGGTCGAGCACCAGCTCGGCGGTGGCCTGACCGCGGAGTCCGAGCTTGCCGTGGACCGGGGTGCGGGTCAGCCCCGGGCTGTCCGCGGGGACCAGGAAGGCGGAGATTCCGCGATGACCCGGGGCGCCTCCGGTCCGGGCGAAGACCAGGGCCAGATCGGCCCAGGTGCCGTTGGTGATGAACATCTTGGTGCCGGTCAGGAGGTAGTCGCCGCCGTCCCGGTCCGCCCGGGTGGTCAGGTTCCCGGCGTCGGAGCCGGTGCCGGGCTCCGTCAGCCCGAAGCAGCCGAGCGCCTCGCCGGAGGTGAGCCCCGGCAGCCAGGAGCGCTTCTGCTCCTCGTCGCCCCAGGCCGCGATGGTCTTGGCGACCAGCCCGAGGGAGACGGAGACGATACCCCGCACGGAGGAGTCACCGCGCCCCAGCTCCTCGGTGACCAGGCAGTACGTCAGATGGTCGCCGCCCGAGCCGCCGTACTCCGGGTCGACGGCCAGCCCGAGGAAGCCGAGGGCGCCCAGCTTTCCGACGATGTCCCGGTCGACGGCCTCGGCCCGGTCCCAGGCCGTGGCGTACGGGGCGACCTCACGGCGTACGAAGTCCTCGGCCAGCCGGCGTACCGCCGACTGTTCGGCGTTCGGCTCCAGATCCACGGTTCCCGACCCTTCGGCCAGCATTTAACTAGCGCTGATAGTTTTTATGGACGGGCCCTACTATGAGCCCCATGGCCCGACCCCGCAAGCCCCTCCTCAGCCGCGACCGCATCGTCGCCGCGGCGAGCGCGCTGGTGGACGCCGAGGGGCTGGACGCGGTCTCCACCCGCCGTCTCGCCGCGGAGCTGGGCGTCAGCGGCCCTTCGCTCTACAACCACTTCCGGACGAAGGACGAGATCCTCGAAGTGGTCGCGGACGCGGTCAGCGACCGGATCGACCTCTCGATGTTCGACCCGGACGACGGGCGCGACTGGACGACGGCGCTGCACGACTGGGCGCACTCGTACCGCGCAGCCCTGCGGGCCCATCCGAACATCGTGCCGGTCTTCGCCCGCGGACCGGGCCGCCGTCCGGCCGGACTGCGGGTCGCCGACGCGGTGTTCGGCGCGATGGTGCGCGCGGGCTGGCCGCCCGCCCAGGCCACCCGGATCGGCGCACTGATGCGCTACTTCATCACCGGCTCCGCGCTGGGCTCCTTCGCCCGGGGGTTCGTGGACGACGCGACGGCGTACGACCCCGCCGTCTACCCGCATCTGGGCCGCGCGCATCTGCTGGCGGAGCACCGGGAACAGGTCGACGAAGGCGCGTTCGAGACGGGCCTGCGGGCGATCATCGACGGCCTCGCCGTCCAGTACGCGGCCCTGGGCCGATAACCTCCCCCGACGGACCGGACGGCCCCGGCGGACCGCTCGAACGGCCCGCGCCCCGGCGACCGTGGAGGTCGCCGGGGCGCTGTGGGGGGAGGGAGTGGTGCGGTGGTCAGATGATGCCGAAGAGCACTCCGGCGGCGAGGACCACGAGCGAGGTGAGCGCCGCCCATTTGACGGTGAACCGGGTGTGGTCGCCGAACTCCACCTTGGCCATGCCGACCAGGACGTAGACCGCGGGCACCAGCGGGCTGGACATGTGCAGCGCCTGGCCGACGAGGGAGGCGCGGGCGATCTCCAGCGGGGACACCCCGTGGGCGGCACCGGCCTCGGCGAGCACGGGCAGGACGCCGAAGTAGAAGCCGTCGTTGGACATGAAGTACGTGAGCGGCAGGCTCAGCAGACCGGTGACGATGGCCATATGCGGGCCCATGCCCTGGGGGATGGCCTCGACCAGCCAGTCCGCCATGCTCTTGACCATTCCGGTACCGGTCAGGACACCGGTGAAGACGGCGGCGGCGAAGACCATTCCGGAGACGTTGAGGACGTTCTCGGCGTGGGCGCCGATCCGGGCCTTCTGCTCGGCCATGTTGGGGTAGTTGACCGTGAGCGCGAGGGCGGCACCGAGCAGGAACAGCACCGGGATGGGGAGCAGCTCCATGATCATCGCCGTGAGCAGGGCGATGGTGAGACCGGCGTTGAACCAGTAGAGCTTGGGGCGCAGGGTGGGCCGGTTGGGGTCGAGGCCCTGGAAGCCGTCCGTCTCGTCGTCGCCGGGGGCGTCCGCGGAGGCGGAGGCGTCGCCGCCGGGACCGCTGACGGAGGCGGCGGAACCGGAGGAGGAACCGGAAGAACCGGCGGCGGCCTTGCCGGTGCCCGAACCGGCCTTCACCAGGACCGTCCCGGAGTCCTTCTCGGTCTCCAGCGCCTCGTCGAGGGAGAGGTAGCCCAGACGCTTGCGCTCCCGCAGTCCCAGGAAGTACGCGAGGATGAAGACGAAGAGCAGACCCACCAACAGCGCGGGGATCATCGGGACGAAGATGTCGGCGGCGTCGAGCTTCAGCGCGGTCGCGGCGCGGGCGGTCGGGCCGCCCCAGGGGAGGGTGTTCATCACGCCGTTGGCCGTCGCGGCGATACCGGTCATCACGACCAGGCTCATCTTCAGGCGCTTGTAGAGCGGGTACATCGCCGAGACGGTGATCATGAAGGTGGTGGAGCCGTCGCCGTCGAGGGAGACGATCGCGGCGAGCACCGCCGTACCGACCACGACCCGCATCGGGTCGGCCTTGCAGAACCGCAGGATGCCGCGGACGATCGGGTCGAAGAGACCGACGTCGATCATCACGCCGAAGTAGACGATGGCGAACATCAGCATCGCGGCGGTCGGCGCGAGATTGCCGACGCCTTCGATGACGTAGTCCCCCAGCTTGGCGCCGTCGCCGACGAGGACGCAGAAGAGCGCGGGGATCAGGACCAGCGCCGCGATGGGCGACATCTTCTTCATCATGATCAGGACCAGGAAGGTCGCGATCATCGCGAAGCCGAGGATTGTCAGCATGGGGGGCTACCTAACGTTCATCCTTGAACTCCCACCGAGTCGGCGGTCCGGATGACGTTAGGTCGCGTCAAACAGCGTTAACAAGATGTTGACGTGTGAGCAATACGAGCAAAACCCCAGGTGAACGCGGTTTCATGGCCGTGGCCGGGCAGCGGGGGCCGACGGGCCGCTCTCCGCCGTACCCCGCGGGGTACGTCCGGGCGGTACCCGGGCCGGCCGGCCCGCCGGCTCACCGGCCGCCTGACCGGCCACCGGTTCACCGGCCGCCTCGGGGTCGAGGGCGCCGGCCAGATAGGCCCGCAGCAGCAGCCGCGCCTCCGCGATGACGGCCGGGTCCCCCTCGTCCGCGATCCGGAAGGCGAGCTGGAGCACCGCGTCCGCCGCTTCGACGGCGACCAGGACGGTCCGGCGCAGCCCGGAGTCCGGTTCCCGGCCGGTGCGGTCGGCGAGAAAGCCGGTGAGCCGGTCGGCGAGCGCGTGCTCGGCACCCGTGGGCGGGGCGCCGACGGGAATCCGGTACCCGAAGTCGACCAGGGAGAACCCCGGGGCCGTGCGCTTCATCAGGATGTACTCGTCGAGCACCGCGTCCAGCAGTCCGCGCCAGTCGCCCGGGGGCAGGGATGCCACGCGTGCGGCGACCCGTCCGTCGTACCGGTCGAGGTTGCGGGCGGCGAGCGCGTCCACCAGGGCGCGCTTGTTGCCGAAGAACCGGTAGACGGACCCGATCGGCACCCCCGCCCGGACGGCGACCGTCCGGGTGGACAGCTCCTCGTACCCCGACTCGTCGAGAAGCTCGGCACAGGCGTCGAGAATCCGCGTGAGCCGCTCCGCGCTGCGGGCCTGGACGGGTTCCCGGCGTAGATGGGGATGGGGCACGCGCTCCATCATGCTGCATCGGACGCAGGCGAACGGACTTTTCACCCGGGAAGTCCACGTTCGGCGGACGCGGGGCGCCGGGCCGCTACGGGCATCCCCGGGGGCCGCCCGCTCCGCACCGCGGCCCCGGGACCGGCTGCCCGCACCGCGCCTGCACATATCCCGCACAGCCGGCCGGGGCGTCGCCGTTGACGGGGTCGCCCGGCAATCCTACGGTGGTCCATAGGATTGACGAGGGCATCCATGAAGGACCTTCCTCCGGCACCGGGAGTGGCGATGAGCGGAAGCGGGCAGACGGCGCGGCGGCCCGAGGGGGCGGCAGGCGGCGGGGCGGTCGAGCGGGCGCGGGAGATCGCGGGGGCGCTGGAGTACAGCGGGGGATTCGGCAACGAGCACGCGTCCGAGGCGCTGCCCGGGGCGCTGCCGGTCGGGCGGAACTCGCCCCAGCGCGCACCGCACGGCCTCTACGCCGAGCAGCTCAGCGGCTCCGCCTTCACCGAGCCGCGGGCGGTCAACCGGCGTTCGTGGCTCTACCGGATCCGGCCGTCGGCCGCGCATCCGCCGCTGCGCCGGGTCGACAACGGGAAGGTGCGCAGCGGCCCGTTCACCGAGGCGATCCCCGACCCGAACCGGCTGCGCTGGAACCCCCTGCCCGAGCCGGCGCCGGGCACGGACTGGCTGGCCGGGCTCTGGACCCTGGGCGGCAACGGCGATCCGGCCGAGCGTTCCGGCATGGCCGTGCACCTGTACCACGCGAACGCGCCCATGACGGACCGGGTGTTCGGCGACTCCGACGGCGAGCTGCTGATCGTCCCGGAGTCCGGTGGGCTGCTGCTGCTGACCGAGCTGGGCAGGCTCGCGGCGCGCCCCGGAGAGGTCGCGCTGATCCCCCGCGGGGTCCGGTTCCGGGTCGAGCTGCTGGACGAGCGGGCCCGCGGCTACGTCTGCGAGAACTACGGCCGGCCGTTCCGGCTGCCCGATCTCGGCCCGATCGGCGCCAACGGTCTGGCCAACCCCAGGGACTTCCTCGCCCCCGTCGCCGCGTACGAGGACATCGAGCGCCCGGTCGAGGTCGTCACGAAGTACTGCGGCCATCTGTGGGCCGCGACCTACGACCACTCGCCGCTCGACGTCGTCGCCTGGCACGGCAACCATGTGCCGTACGTCTACGACCTGAACCGCTTCAATGTCATCGGCACGATCTCCTACGATCACCCGGACCCGTCGATCTTCACGGTCCTCACCTCCCCCACCGACACCCCCGGCCTCGCGGACGTCGACTTCGTCGTCTTCGCCCCGCGCTGGCTGGTCGGCGAGGACACGTTCCGTCCGCCGTACTTCCACCGCAATGCGATGAGCGAGTACATGGGCCTGATCCAGGGCGCGTACGACGCGAAGACCGCGGGCGAGGGCGGTTTCGTACCGGGCGGCGGCTCGCTGCACCCGATGATGTCGGCGCACGGACCCGACCGGGAGACCTTCGAGCGGGCGAGCGCGGCGGAGCTGAAGCCGCAGAGACTGGACGACGGGCTCGCCTTCATGTTCGAGACCCGGCGGCCCGTGGTGGTCACCCGGCAGGCCGCCGAGGCCCGGCACCGCCAGAAGGAGTACGACAGCGTGTGGCAGGGTCTGGAGCGACACTTCCCGTCCTGACCCCACGGTCTCGCCCGACCCGGAGATACGGAGCCCCCCGTGACCTCCTCCTTCGCCCCGGATTCGCTGGTCCTCAACCGCAAACTGCCCCTGTGGTACCAGGTCTCGCAGTCGCTGCGCGCCTCCATACTGGGCCGGGCGCCGGAGGCGTCCCTGCGGCTGCCGACCGAGGAACAGCTCGCCGCGCACTACGGCGTCAGCGTGCTGACCATGCGGCAGGCGCTGAAGGAGCTGGAGGAGGAGGGCCTGATCAGCCGGCACCGGCGGCGCGGGACCTTTATCGAACCGGGGGCCCGCCGGGGCGCCCCCCGGCGGCTGCTGGGGTCGATCGACGCGATCGTGGCCCAGCAGTCGGGCGAGCGGACGACGGTCCTGGGCCACGGCCGGGAGCCGGTACCGGTCGAACTGGCCGAGCACTTCCCGGGGCTCGCCGAGGTGGTGACGTACCGCAGGCTGCGCCGGGACGGGGAGACCGGTGAGCCGACGAACTGGGCGGAGAACGCGGTCCGGCCCGATGTCGCGGCCCTGCTCGACGTGGCCGATCTGGAGCGGTGGCCGATGACGAAGGTGCTGCGGGACGCGGTGGGAGTACGGATCGGCCGGATCACCGACACGGTCGAGGCGCGGCTGGCGGACCCGCCGACCGCCGAACTCCTCCAGGTGCCGCTGCTGAGCCCGATCCTGCACTACACCGGGGTCACCCATGACACGGAGGGGCGGGTCGTCGATGTGGCCCGGATCCGTTACCGGGGCGACCGGTTCTCCTTCTCGGTCACGGTCGACGCGCCGTAGGGCCCGGCCGCTCCGGTTCACGCCGCCGGGCGGCCCGCGAAGGCCGGCGCGGGCGGACGGGGGCCGGCCGGGTGAGCCGGGGAACGCGCTGCTCGCCGGGGTGGGAGGCGGACGAGCGGGCGGCGCCGCGCCGGTACGGCACGGTTGTCCGGAAGCCGGGAGGGACCACCGGCGGACCACGGGGCGGCGGGGAGAGCCGGAATCCCGGAGGGGGTGTGGTCACCGCCCGGTTGCGGGGCCGCCCGGGCGGTGACACGTGACGCGGAGTGCGCGACGGCGGCTCGACCTTCGGCCGCCCGACAGCCGAAGGTCAGTGGCGGCTGCCGAGGAGCGTACGGCGCAGCCTGCGCAGCGGGGCGAAGAGGGACACCCGTCCGCTCCTGTTGCGGCTGCGCTCGTGCGCGACGTCGCGCGAGGTGAGTTCCAGCATCAGGGACGTCGCCTCGACCGTCTCGCGCTGCGGGACGGCGGGGCCGCCCAGCACCGAGAGATGTCGGTCGAGACGCGAGCTGGTCGCGCTGTTCCCGCAGGTGATCGCAGGCACTCGCGGCCTGCTCCGCACTGTTATCTGTTCCATGACACTCCCCACCCGTAACGACGCACCCGGCCCGGGCACGTTAACCCTATCGTCCCCAGGTGACACTCGTGTATCCCGCCCGGGCGATTCACCACGCCCGTACGCGAGTTGACGCCCCCTGTCGGCAGGGTTGCCAATTGGGTCGATTCCCCGGCGAGTTGGATAGATTACGGCATCGCTGCCGTCACGCCCCAGCCGTCACAGCAGCCTCGGCAGAGACAGGAAGTGATCGCCCTCACAGCAGGCTCGTCCCAGCTCCGCACCGGGTCCGGATGCGGTGAGGGGATGACGGCGGAGCGGTCGCGAAGTGCGTTCCGAGGGGGCGGCAGCGGGCCGGATTCCGGCTAACTTGGAAGGGTTTCCCCCGGGGTTCCGGCGAGGTTCCGGGATGCCGTGCGCCACCGCACCTCCGCCATTACGGATGGGAGTCCTGATGCACGGAAGCCGACTCGTCGCCGACCGGTACCGGCTGGACGCCCCGCTGGGCGAAGGGGGTATGGGCGTGGTGTGGCGCGCCCGGGACGAGGTGCTGGGCCGGGATGTGGCCGTCAAGGAGGTACGTGCCCCGGCCGGGCTCGGCACCGCGGAGATCCGGCGGCTGTACGCCCGGCTGGAGCGCGAGGCACGGGCCGCGGGCCGGATCACGCACCGCAATGCGGTGACGGTGTACGACGTCGTGTTCGACCGCGGCGGCACGGACGGCCCCGACGGCCGGGGAGACGGCAGGGGCGGCGGGGACGACGGCGAACGGCCGTGGATCGTGATGGAGCTGGTGCGGGGCCTGTCGCTCGCCGATGTGCTCGCCGCCGAGGGCCCGCTCACCCCGCAGCGGGCCGCGCTGATCGGCGCCGATGTGCTCGCGGCGCTCATGGCCGCCCATGACGCCGGGGTGCTGCACCGCGATGTGAAACCGGGGAACGTCCTGATCGGCAACGACGGGCGGGTGGTGCTCTCCGATTTCGGCATCGCGACCCTGGAGGGGACCCCTCAGCTCACCATGACGGGTGAACTCGTCGGCTCCCCCGAGTTCCTGGCGCCCGAACGCGCCCTGGGGCGGACCCCGGGCCCGGCGTCCGACCTGTGGTCGCTGGGGGTGTTGCTGTACGCGGCGGTGGAGGGCGTGTCGCCGTTCCGGCGGGACGGGGCGCTGGACACCCTGCGGTCCGTGGTGGAGGACGAGCTGCCGCCGCCCCGGCGGGCCGGGGAGTTGGCGCCGGTGCTCGCCGGGCTGCTGCGGAAGGATCCGGCGGACCGGCCGGGGGCGGCCGAGGCCGCGAGGGCGCTGCGGGTGGTGGGCGCCGGGGGCGCGGCGCCCCGGACGGCGCGGTCGGGGCCGTACGCGCCGACCGTCACCACGGCGACTCCGGTACGGGGTCCGGCGCCGGTGCCGGTGGCGTCCCCCGCCCCCGGGCCCGCGGGTTCCCCGGCGGCCACCACCCCCGTACCGCTGTCCGGCGGGGCCGGACCCGGCCGGGACCGGCGGTCGCCCGCCGTGCTCGCGGCGGGGGCGGCGCTCGCGGTGATCGCCGCGGCCGGGACGGCGTGGCTCCTCGTCGACGGCCTCACGGGGGACGGCGGCGGTGACGGCCGGTCCGGCGGTACGTCGATGTCCGCGGCCCGTGCACCGGGGTCACCGGCCACAGCAGGTACGGCGCGGCCCGCGGCCGGCGCCACCGAGGACGGCCCCACCGGCGGGACGGCACCGTCCCGGGAGACCCGGCAGACGGTGACGGTCGCCGTCGAAGCGGTACGGGACCGCTGGACCGGCGGCTGCCCTCCGCCGGGCTCGGACGCCCCGGCCTTCCGGGCACGGATCACGGTCGGACGGACTCCGACCGTGGTCGAGTACCGCTGGGCCGCCGAGAGCGGCACCGCCGGGGACGACCGGTGGCGGACCCTGCCCTTCGCGCGGGACGGGTCACGGGAGCGGACGGCGGAGTTCACGGTGTCCGTCCACCGCGACGGCGAGACGCTCCGCGACCGGATCCGGGTCGAGGTCCGGAACCCGGTCACGGCGCGTTCCGAGTGGGTCGCGTTCACGGTGACGTGTGAACGGACGCCGCCGCCGTCGTCCGCCGGATCCTCGGCGAGCACCGCGGCGGTCGGAACGGGCGGCGATACCGGCGGCGGGTGACACCGAAAGCGTCACCCGCGACCAGCGATGCGGTAGCAGTCACCCGCCACCGGTGATGCGGTAGTCGTCACCGGCGGCCGGTGATGCGGCAGGTGGCGCAGATGTCGGTGATACGGGCGGGGCGATGATACGGGGCCGGGCCTGCGGGCCCGGACCGTTCACCGCCCCCGCGCACCGCACCCCCGGGGTCAGGCTCAGGCTCAGGCGTTCGAGCGGAAGACGGGCAGATAGCCGCCCGACTGCCCGGCCGCGGTCGGGTGGTACGAGTCGCCGATATTGGTCCAGTTGACACTGTGCAGCCACGGCGCGGGCGAGCAGATCTCGTGCCCGGTGAAGGCGGGGACCACGCTGCCGAAGGTGTAGCCGTGGTCGGCGGCGCGTTTGGCGACGGCGGTGTTGAGGTGGTCGGCCGCGCTGTTGATCGCGGCCCGCTCGTTCTCGCTCAGCCCGAGCAGACAGCCGCCGCCGAGCTTGTAGAAGCGGGGGTAGCCGAGAACGACGACCCGGGCGGCCGGCGCCTTGGCGCGGATCGCCCCGTACACACTGTCGAGCCGGCCGGGCAGGGTGGAGTCGACGTACGCCTTGGCCTGGTTGACCCGGTTGATGCACGCGGACTCGGACTGGAGGACACAGGTCGTCATCACGTCCGAGAAGCCCGCGTCGTTGCCGCCGACGGTGAGGGAGACCAGATCGGTGCCGGAGTTCAGCGGGGCGAGCTGGTTCGCCGTGACATCGGTGGTCCGGGCTCCGGAGCAGGCGGTGAAGGCGAACGAGGAGGGTGCGTTCGCGGCCGCCCAGAGCTTCGGGTACGCGCGATTGCTGCGCTTGCAGTCGCCGCTGGCGCCGTCGTACTCGCCCGCACCGACCCCCGATGAGTAGGAGTCGCCGAGCGCCACGTAGTCGACGGGCGCGGCCGCCGTTCCGGCCTGCGCCGGGGCGGCTCCCGCCGCGGCGAGCAGGGCGCCGAGCAGAAGAGTGGACGAAAGCTTCGCGATACGGGTCAGTCTCATGAAATCTCCCCTTGGGCAGGATCGCTGCGCCAACCGTGGTACCGGTCCGATCAAATGAAAATGTTCATGACAAGAGAGATGGGTCACTCTCGCCGCTTTCTTGACGCGGGATCAACCGCGGTTCAGCATGTAGGGCTCCACCCCAGGCTGCCCGGGAGCACAACCGCCCATGCGGGACCACGACCACACACCCTCGACGATCGGGAACGACCTTCCGCCGATCCTCGCCGGAGCGGCGTGCGCGCTGGCCGGAACCGGCGCCGTACTGGCCGTATTGGGCAGCGATTCACCCCTTCGCGCCCCCTTCGTTCTCTTCCTCCTCTTCGCCGCTCCGGCCGCCGGGCTCTTCGCGCTGCTGCGCGGACTGGAGCCCGGAGCACGCGCGGCGACCGCCGCCGCCGGAGCGGGCGCGATCGACCTCGGAGCCGCGGCGGTGCTGTCCTGGCTGGAGGTGCTGTCGGCCCGTTCATCCGTGGCGGTTATCGTGACTGTCACCGCACTGCTGTTCCTCCGGACGGCAGCGGACCGGAGGAACGAACGGTCCACGCCGGAACAGATGCACCGCTGACCGTTCAATTGGTCTCAAGAATGCAAAAACCAAGTTCACGTTCCTGGGCTTGTCATACAGTCGCCAACATCAATACCGTCAGACAACCACTCGCTTTCAGTCATCACGAAGCGGCTCAAGGGGAGGGCTCGCGCGCCGCGACGGCTCGGAGCGGGTGGGCGCGGTAGGGGGGTGCCGTGCCCGGTTCACGTACTCGTTTGCGTGCTCGTCATCGACTGCGTACCGAGGCGTACCGCGCGGCCGGTTCTGCAACTCGTCCCATGGAGCGGAGTGCCGCTGCCGTCGTGGCCGAGCGGAAAATGACCCCCCTTTAAACCGGACATGCGTCCCCGGGCCGCCCGGGCGCGGGCGGTCCAACCGGTGGAGAGGGAAACAATCCAATGAGTTCAGTTCTGCGCCCGGCCGACCCGGGGCACGTTCCGACGACTGCCGAACAGGGTCCCGGCCCCGACGGCGGTACCGGCCTGCGTACGGAGCCGGGGGCGGGCGGGGATCCGGCCGGCGACTTCGACGGCAGCGCGGCCAGACGCTACCGCCCGGTCTCCTCCCATCTGGCGATCGCCCCGCCCGTGAGCGTGGTGATCCCGGCGATGAACGAGGCGCAGAACCTCCCGCACGTCTTCAAGACGCTGCCCGACTGGATTCACGAGGTCGTGCTCGTCGACGGCAACTCCACCGACGACACCGTCGAGGTCGCCCGGCAGCTGTGGCCGGACGTGAAGGTCGTCACCCAGGAGGGCAAGGGCAAGGGGGACGCGCTGATCAGCGGGTTCGCCGCCTGCACCGGCGACATCATCGTGATGGTCGACGCCGACGGCTCGGCCGACGGCAACGAGATCGTCTCCTATGTCTCCGCCCTGGTCTCCGGCGCCGACTTCGCCAAGGGCTCCCGCTTCGCCAACGGCGGCGGCACCGACGATATGACCTTCATCCGCAAGCTGGGCAACCGGGTGCTGTGCGCCACGGTCAACGCCAAATTCGGCGCCCGCTACACCGACCTGTGCTACGGCTACAACGCCTTCTGGAAGCACTGCCTGGACGACATCAGCCTGGACTGCACCGGCTTCGAGATAGAGACCCTGATGAACATCCGGGTCGTCAAGGCCGGACTGCGGGTGCAGGAGGTTCCGAGCCACGAGTACGTCCGGATCCACGGCGTCAGCAACCTCAGCGCGGTCCGCGACGGACTGCGGGTGCTGCGGGTCATCCTGAAGGAGAAGGGCGTCACCCGCGCGGACCGCCGCCGCGCCGCGGGCGCGCCCGGGGGCCGGGCCGCGCGCGGGGACGCTTCGTGAGCGAGGGAGCCGGCCCGGCACCCGGCCTCACGGCATCGGACAGCCCGCGGGCGCCCCGCACGGACGACGGCCGCCGCTTCTCGGTAGTCGTCTGCGTCTACACCGAGGACCGCTGGGACGACATCCTCGAAGCCGTCGCATCGGTCCGCGCCCAGTCGCTGCCCGCCCTGGAAACGCTGCTGGTCGTCGACCACAATCCGGCGCTCCTCGACCGGCTCGCCCGGGAGTACAAGGAGTACGTGCCCGGTGCGCCGGGCCTTCCGGAGGGCGCGGCGGTCCGAGTGCTCCCCAACGCGGGGCCCCGCGGTCTGTCCGCCGGGCGCAACACCGGCATCGCGGCGGCCCGCGGCGAGTTCATCGCGTTCCTCGACGACGACGCGGTCGCCGAGCCCGACTGGCTGCGGGTCTTCGCCGAGGGCTACGACGACCCGGCGGTGGCGGCCGTCGGCGGGCGGACCGACGCGGCCTGGGCCTCCGGCCGCCGCCCGGACTGGTTCCCCGATGAGTTCGACTGGGTCGTCGGCTGCACCTACCGGGGCCTGCCCCCGGGGAAGGTACGGGTCCGCAACGTCCTCGGCGGCAACGCCTCCTTCCGGCGTACGGCCTTCGACGCCGCCGGAGGGTTCGCCACCGGCATCGGCCGCGACGGCGACAAGCGGCCGCTGGGCTGCGAGGAGACCGAGCTGTGCATCCGGCTGTCGAAGGCGCTGCCCGATGCGGTACTGCTGATCGACGACCGGGCGGTCATCCACCACAAGGTGCCCGCGGTCCGGGAGCGGTTCGCCTACTTCCGTACCCGCACCTATGCCGAAGGCCTTTCGAAGGCGCTGGTCGCCAGAAGCGTGGGCGCGGGCAAGGGGCTGGAGTCCGAGCGGCGCTACACCACGCGCGTGCTGCCCGCCGGGGTGGTCCGGGGGCTGCGGGACGCGGCCCGGGGCCGCCGGGGCGGCGCGGGCCGTGCCGGGGCGATCGTCGCCGGGGTCGCGGCCGCCGCCGGGGGCTACGCCCTCGGGACGCTCCGCGCCCGCCGGGGCGGGGTCACCTTCTCGTCCGGTCCGATCGCGCCCCTGCCGGGCGGCCACGAGGCCACCGCGGGCCGGACCGACACGACCGGGGAGACCCGTACCGTATGAACACGCCCGTTCCCGTACTGATGTACCACGCGGTGGCCGACGACCCGGCGAAGGAGACCTACGGGCTCTCCGTCACCCCGGCGGCCTTCGCCGAACAGATGGCCGTCCTCGCCGAACGCGGTTTCACCCCGGTGACCACGGCCGAACTGGGCGCGGCCTGGCGGTCCGGCGACCGCAGACCGCTGCCCGGGCGCCCGGTGCTGATCACCTTCGACGACGGGTACGAGGGCGTGCACCGGCACGCCCTGCCGGTCCTGGCGGAGCACGGTTTCGCGTCCACCCTCTTCGTCTCCACCGGCTGGCTGCGCGGAGCCCATGAAGAGGGCGGCGCCCTCGACACCATGCTCGACTGGGACCAGGTCCGGGAGTTGGCAGCGGCGGGCTGCGAGATCGGCGGCCATACCCACAGCCACCCCCAGATGGACCAGATCGACGATGCCCGGCTGCGGTTCGAGACCGAACACTGCCGGGACGTCGTCGCGGGTGAGCTGGGCGAGGTGCCCCGGTCCTTCGCGTACCCCTACGGCTACTCCAGCCGCCGGGTCCGGGAGACGGTCCGCGCGGCGGGCTTCGCCCAGGCCTTCGCGGTCGGCAACGGACTGGCCAGGCCCGCGCAGGGCCCGTACGCCGTCGAGCGGCTGACCGTCCGCCGCCGTACCGGAATCGACGAGTTCACCCGCATCGTGGCGGGCCGGGGCATCGGCCGCACCTTCGCCGGGGACCGGGTGCTCACCAAGGGGTACGCGGCCGTGCGCCGCACCCGCCGGGCGGCGACGCTGCTGCGGGAGGCGGCCACGGGCGGCCCCGGGCCGCGCTGACCTGCGACGGGCCGGGGGCCCCGGCCCGTCGGCCCGGTCCGGGCGATCTTGTCGGGCCTGCGAAGACCGCCCGGACAGGACCGCCCGGACAGCACTCCCGGCGGCGGCAAAAGGCGGTGCGCGGCGCGCGCCGGTGACGGATCATAAGCCGCATGCCAGTCCCGCATCCCCAGGACGTCCTGCCGATCCGGCTCCACCTCACCGACGACGACTCGCCCGCCGATGTCATCGACGCCTTGTTCATCAGCCGGTTCGCCTCGGGCGACCAGCCCTTCGCACACTCCGTCACCATCGACCCGGTCCGCCCGGACGCCCCGCTGCTGCCGCCGGGCGCGCGGGTGCTGCGGCAGTCCGTCGGGACCAACCGCCGCACCTCGGTCCTCGCGGAGGGCGACGGCTGGACGCTGCTGGCCGCCCGCTGGCAGCAGGGTGCGGACATCACGGTGACGGCAGTCTCGGCGGCCCTCGCCCGCGAGGTCCTGGAGCGGGCCACCCGGGACGCGGCGGACAAACCGGAGCCGTCCCCGGAGAATGTGACGATGGGCTTCTGGTACCACTCCCCGGCCCGCGGCCCGCGCCGGACCACCCGCCGGATCACGGCGGGCTCCTGGCAGGAGGTGCGCGGCAACTATGCGGCGCCGGTCGGCGAGGCCTTCGACGGGCTGATGAAGCTCACGCCCGACGACATCAGCGGCCGGCTGCTGCTGCTCCACGGGCCGCCGGGCACCGGAAAGACGTCCGTACTGCGGACGCTCGCCCGGTCCTGGCGGGACTGGTGTCAGTTCGACTGCGTCCTCGACCCCGAACGGCTCTTCAACGACGTCGGCTATCTGATGGACATCGCCATCGGCCGGGAGGACGAAGAAGATGAGGAGGACGCAGAGGAAGCGGACGGGGACGGCGGCAACGGCGCGGCCAAGCGCTGGCGGCTGCTCCTGCTGGAGGACTGCGACGAACTGATCCGCGGCGAGGCCAAACACGCCACCGGACAGGCACTGTCCCGCCTGCTGAATCTGACCGACGGCCTGCTCGGACAGGGCCGCAACATCCTCGTCGGCGTCACCACCAACGAGGATCTCGAACGGCTCCATCCGGCCGTCGTCCGCCCCGGGCGCTGTCTGGCCCGGATCGAGGTCGGCCCGCTGTCGCACGCGGAGTCCGTCGCCTGGCTGGGGACGCCGGAGGGAGTGGGCCGGGACGGTTCGACCCTGGCCGAGCTGTACGCGCTGCGCCGGGGCAGCGCCCCGGCGACGGTCCCGGGCCAGTCCACGGCGTCGGACGCCGGTCTGTATCTGTGAGCCGGTCAGGAGTGCGGGGGTCCGGTCAGGATCCGGTGCCGTACGCGGCGCGCAGCGCGTCCCGGACGGCCGCAGCGGCCGCTTCGGGGGCCGCGCCGAGCCGGTGGGCCCGTTCGGCGAAGGCGTCGGCCGCCCGCGCCAGTTCACGGGCTGCGGCGTCGCCCGCGGCGGCGACGAAGGTGCCGTTGCGGCCCCGGGTCTCGACGACCCCGTCGCCCTCCAGGGCCCGGTAGGCCTTGGCCACGGTGTTGGGGGCGAGCCCGAGCTGTTCGGCGAGCCCCCGGACGGTCGGCAGTTTGTAGCCGGCCGGCAGCGCACCGGACCGGGCCTGTTCGGCGATCCGGGCGCGCAGTTGTTCGAAGGGGGCGACACCGGATGCGGTGTCGATGGCGATCATGAGGGTCACGGGGCCGATTGTCCCCCATTCCGATCCGTACGACGGCCCGGCAGGGGCCGGTGGAGGCACGATGACGGCGACGGCGGGCACGGCGGTGGAGGTACGCCTCACCAAGGCGGGCCGCAGCAAGATCACTTATCCGGCGGTGCGGATCGCGGACGACGGGGTCCGGGTGGTGGTCCGGGCCCCCTGGGCAGCGCCCGGGGTGAGGGACTTCGGCTTCGTCCGCTTCGAGCCGGGGGACTCGTTCACCGAGTACTACTGGCGGGACCGCTGGTACGCGGTGAAAGAGGTCCGGGCCGCGGACGGCCGGCTCAAGGGCTGGTACTGCGATATCACCCGGCCCGTGGAGACGGACGGTACGGTCCTGACGGTGGAGGATCTGGACCTCGACCTGTGGGTGCCGCCGGACGGCGGGCCCGCGCTGCGGCTGGACGAGGACGAGTTCGCGGCGAGCGGTCTCGCACAGCGGGATCCGCGGGCGGCCGAGGCGGCCCTGCGGGGGCTGGAGGAACTCGCTGAGCTGGCCGGGGCTCCCGGCGGGCTCGCGCCCCTGCTGCTCGGGTAGGCCGTAAGCGGACCGGGCGTTGATGCGGTCAGCCGAGGGGTTTGCGGTAGTGGATGCGGTCGTACGGGCCGTCGATCCGGCGCTCCGTCATCTCGTAGCCGTGGCGGGCGTAGAGGTTCTGGTTCTCCCACATCAGGGCGTTGGTGTAGAGCCGGATCTCCTTCAGGCCGAGGTCCCGCGCCCGGCTCTCGGCCAGTTCGAGCAGGATCCGGCCGAGGCCGGTGCCCTTCGCCTCGGGGTGGACCGCGATCGACTCCAGGAAGAGGTGGTCGTCGCGGGGGACGAGGACGATCACGCCCCGGACGGGGTCCCCCGTGACGAACACCCGCCCCGCCGCCACATCGGCGGCGTGGTCCGCCTTCATGGGGGCGGGCACGACTCCGATCCGTTCGATGTAGTGGTGGTAGGCCGCATCGGTCACGGTCTTCACCAGGGGTACATCGGCGGGCACGGCGGGGCGGGTGTCCACGGTTATCTCACATCCGGGGTCATGACGTGATGTTACGACGGCGCAGGACCAGCTTCTTCAGCAGCGGCCAGGCCAGCAGAATCGCGATGATCACGTACACGGTGACGGAGAAGCCCGTGTTCACCAGACCGGAGATGCTGCCGTCGCTGAGCTGGAGGGCGCGGCGCAGCTGCTGCTCCGCACCCGGGCCGAGGATGACACCGATGACCGCGGGCAGGATCGGCAGCCCGTAGCGGCGCATTCCGAACCCGAGCAGACCGATGATCAGCAGGATCACCAGGTCGAGGGCCTCGCCGCCGACCGCGTAGGCGCCGACGCCGGCGAAGAAGAGGATGCCCGCGTAGAGGTACGGACGCGGGATCCGAAGGAGCTTCGCCCAGACCGGGGCCAGCGGCAGGTTCAGCGCCAGCAGCAGGACCATGCCGACGAAGAGGGAGGCGATCAGGCCCCACACCAGATCGGGCTCGCGCTCGAAGAGCAGGGGTCCGGGCTGGATGCCGTACTGCTGGAACGCGGCGAGCATCACGGCCGCGACCGCGGTCGTGGGCAGGCCGAGGGTGAGCATCGACACCAGGGTGCCCGCCGCCGAGGCGGACGCCGCCGACTCCGGTCCCGCGACGCCCTCGATGGCGCCCTTGCCGAACTCGTTCTTGTTCTTGGAGAGCCGCTTCTCGGTGACGTACGAGAGGAAGGTGGGGATCTCCGCGCCGCCCGCGGGGATCGCACCGAACGGGAATCCGATGAACGGGCCGCGCAGCCAGGGCTTCCAGGTGCGCTTGACGTCGTCCTTGCCGAGCCAGGGGCGGCCGACCGGGATCGGCGCGGCGCCGCCGCGGCGCAGATGGGCGGCGACCCAGAGGGCCTCGCCGATGGCGAAGAGACCGACGGCCACGATGACCACGTCCACACCGTCGGCCAGCTGGAGCGAGCCGAAGGTGAGCCGCTGCTGTCCGGTCATCGAGTCGAGACCGACGAGTCCGATGGTCAGACCGATGAGCAGGGACGCCAGTCCGCGGATCCGGGAGGAACCGAGGACGGAGGTGACGGCGATGAACGCCAGCACCATGATCGCGAAGTAGTCGGGGGCGCCGATGTCGACGGCGAGTTCGGCGACCTTGGGCGCGAGGGCGACCAGCAGGACGGTACCGATCATGCCGCCGGCGAAGTGGCCGATGGCGGCGGCGGCGAGGGCCTGTGAGCCGCGCCCCGCTTTCGCCATCGGATTGCCTTCTATCGCGGCGACCACCGCCGCGCTCTCACCGGGCGTGTTGAGCAGGATGGAGGTGGTGGAGCCGCCGAACATGGCTCCGTAGTAGATACCGGCGAACATGATGAACGCGCCGGTCGGTTCGAGACCGTAGGTGACGGGCAGGAGCAGGGCGACGGCCATCGCGGGGCCGATGCCGGGCAGGACACCGATCGCGGTGCCCAGGAGCACGCCGATCGCCGCCCAGAGGAGGTTGATCGGCGTCAGCGCGGTGCCGAAGCCGTCGATCAGTGAGTTGAACGAATCCATCGGGCTACAGCACCCCCATGAGCGGGCCACCCGGCAGTGGAACACCGAGCAGGTTGTTGAAGAGGTAGTACGTGCTGAGCGCGAGCACGGCGGCGATCAGGGGATCGCGGTGGAAGTGCCTGCTGCCGAGGGCGAACGCGGCGCCCCAGAAGAGCAGGGTTCCGGCGATGGGGAAGCCGATCGGCCCGATGAGCACGGCGAAGGCGAGGAAGACGCCAGCGAGGAGAAGGACGGTCTGCCAGTCGCTGGGCTCGCTGAGGTCGATGTCCTCGCCGCCCTCGGCCTCGCCGCGGCCGCCGCGCATGACGTCGACGGCGAGCAGGACGGCGATGACCAGCAGTCCGATGCCGACGACGATCGGCACGGTCTTGGGGCCGACCGGGCCCCGCTGGGCTATCTCGACGTCCATGGTGAGGGCGTCGCCGAGGACGAGCACACCGATGGCGAACAGCAGCACGCTGACACCGAGTTCGGAGTGGTCGCGCAGCCAGGATCCCCGGCTCTCGGGGGCCTTGCCGGACGCGTCGTCCGCCGGACGCGCGGCGGGAGTCTCCTGAGGCTTCACAGTCCCAGCTCCTTCAGCACCTGGTCGACGCGCTTGTTCTGCTCGTCGAGGAAGTCGCCGAACTCGTCACCGGCGAGGAAGGCGTCGTCCCAGCCGTGCTTGCGCAGCGACTCCTTCCACTGGGGCGATGCGTGCAGCCGCTCGACGAGGCTGACCAGCTTCGCCCGCTCCTGGTCGGAGAGGCCGGGCGGTGCGACGATGCCGCGCCAGTTGGTGAACTCGGTGTCCAGTCCCGCCTCGCGGAGGGTGGGGGCGTCGAGACCGGGCACCCGCTTGGGGCCGGTCACCGCCAGCAGCCGCAGTTCGCCGGATTTGATCTGGTCGAGGTACTCGCCGACGCCGGAGACACCGAAGGCGACCTTGTCGCCCAGGATGGAGGCGAGCAGTTCACCGCCGCCGTCGAAGGGGATGTAGTTGACGGACTTGGGCTTGATGCCCGCCGCCTGGGCCATCAGCATCGGGGCGAGGTGGTCGGGCCCGCCGGGGGACGAGCCGCCGCCGACCGCCAGCTTGCGGGGGTTCTCCTTCCAGGCCTTCAGCAGGTCCTGGATCGTCTTGTAGGGGGAGTCCTTCGAGACGACGACGATGTCCTGCTCTTCGGTGAGCCGCGCGATCGGCGTGGTGTCGGAGAGCGTCTTCGGGGTCTTGTTCGCGTGGACTGCGCCGACGACGCCGAGCCCCATGGACATCGCGAGCTTGCCGTTGCCGTGCTCGCTGACCAGCCGGGCCAGCCCGACCGTGCCACCGGCACCGGGGAGGTTGAAGACCTCGATGTCGTGGGTCAGGTTGGCGTCCTCGGCGTTCTTCGCCGCGGTACGCGCGGTGATGTCGTAGCCCCCGCCCGGAGTGTTGGGGACCATGAACCGCAGCCCGGGGATCTTCGTGCCGGTGTCGGAGGTGTCGCCCGTATTCAGCAGGGGCGGCCCCACGAGCACCAGCAACGCCGCCCCGAGCAGGGCGAGGGGAGTGCGCAATTGCACGTGAGCCGCCTTTCGGTAGGAGTTGTGTGAGGTGGCCCACATGTTGCCGTCGCGTTAAGAAAGTGTCTCTCTTCCGGAATCAACGGACGTTGTGGTCATTGTGGTCCCGGCTTAGCGTGAGCCCGTGACGAATGTGCTGGTGGTGGACGATGACTTCATGGTCGCCAAGCTCCACAGCCGCTTTGTGTCGGCCACCGACGGCTTCCGGGTCGTGGGGGTGGCCCACAACGGCGCGGAGGCGCTGCGCGCGGCCGAGAAGCTCAGGCCTGATCTCGTATTGCTTGATATCTATCTGCCCGATATGGACGGGCTGAACGTGCTCCGCGAACTGCGGGCGGCCGAGGAGCGGGATCCCGGTCGCGCGACCGTCGACGCCCTGTTCATCACGGCCGCCCGGGACGCGGAGCTGGTCCGGGCGGCGCTGCGGGCGGGCGCCCTGCACTATCTGATCAAACCCTTCACCCAGTCCGCGCTCCAGGAGCAGCTGAGGCATGTGGCGTCGCTGCGCTCCCGCTTCGACCGGCTCGGACAGGCGCGGCAGGAGGACGTCGACCAGATCTTCGGCACCCGGCCGCCGGGGGCCCGTGGACTGCCGAAGGGGCTGGCGCCGCACACCGCCGAGCTGGTGGAGCGTATTCTGCGGGAGCATCCGGGCGATCTGTCGGCGACGGAGTGCGCCGAGGCGGGGTCCCTGTCGCGGGTCAGCGCCCGCCGGTATCTGGAGTACTTCGTGGAGACGGGCCGAGTCGAGGTGACTCTGCGTTACGGAGGTACGGGTCGGCCCGAGCGGCGGTACCGGATCGCCGGGCGCCGCCACTGAACCTCCGCCGAGCCCGGGACCCGGGCCGCCCGCACCTCCGTTTCAGCAGGTCGGAGCCGGCCTTGCCGGCCCTGGGCTCACGCCCCCAGATCGGCCGTCAGCCAGCGCTGCGGCTTCATCCTGAACACCGTCTGGTCACCGAAGGCAGCGGCGGCGGTCTCCACATAGGCCGCCGCCTTCTCCGGCGGCAGATAGCGCCGGGTGATCTCTTCCAGCTGCTCCGGGGTGGCCGGCTCGGCGGAGACGATCGGGCCCTCCACGGAGACGTACCGCACGGTGGGCACCAGCCGGTCCACCATCAGCGAGAAGCGTCCGGCCCGGGTGAGCAGACCGGCCTTGCGGGAGGCCGTCGCGGTCATCACCCACAGCTCGCCGCCGGGTTCGTACTGGTACCAGATGGGCAGGGTCAGGGGTGCCCGCCCCTCGTCGCCGGAGGCCACGGAAAGGGCCGCGATATGCGGTTCGGACAGGAACTCCTCGCGTTCCTCACGGCTCAGGGCGGTGCTTTTGTCGCTCATGGACGCTCTTCCTCCGCTTCGGGTCGTCAGCTGCGCTGCCGGTGCCGAGCGGGCGAGGCGGCGACCGGGGCCGCTTCCTCAGCCCGCGCTTAGCGCCTCCTTAAAACAAGGATAAGGATCGTCGTCTTCCCTTCACGAGAGGGAACTCCGGCGCTCCGAGGGGCTAGCTTGCTGCTCGCCGGGGCCGGTCCGGACCAGTGCGCAAGAGGTGAACGACGGGCTGCGCACCCCATCCGGGCCGCTCCGGCTCCCCCCAATGTTTGTCCTGAGGAGAACGTCATCATGACCCCTCGCCGCAAGGTCACCATCGCCGCCGCGCTCGGTCTCGCGCCGCTGGCACTGGCCGGGCTGACGGCCGTCCCCGCCGCCGCCCACGGCACCATGACGGACCCGGTCAGCAGGATCGCCGCCTGTCATGCGGAGGGTCCCGAGAGCCCCGACTCGGCCGCCTGCAAGGCGCTCGTCGCCGCCGGCGGCACCCAGCCGCTGTACGACTGGAACGAGGTCAACCTGCCCGACCCCGCCGGTGCCCACCAGGCCCGGATCCCCGACGGGAAGCTGTGCAGCGCCGGCCGGGACAAGTACAAGGGTCTCGACGCCCCGCGCACCGACTGGCCGTCGTCGCCGATGGCCGCCGGTTCGAAGACCTTCCAGTGGCGTGCCACTGCGCCCCACAAGGGCACGCTGGACCTGTTCATCACCAAGGACGGCTACGACCCCACGAAGCCGCTGAAGTGGTCCGACCTGGAGGCCCAGCCCTTTGCTTCCGTGACCAACCCGCCGGTGGTCAACGGCTCGTTCGTCTTCCAGGGGACCGTCCCGCAGAAGTCGGGCCGCCACCTGATCTACTCCGTCCTCCAGCGTTCGGACTCGCCGGAGGCCTTCTACACCTGCTCGGACGTGGTGTTCGGCGGCGGTACGGGCGGTGCCCCGGCAGCCGCCGCCCCCTCGGAGAAGCAGATCCGGCAGACCGCTGCGAAGTCCTCCGTCGACCACGGCGGTCACGGCGGCGACTCCGCGGCCGAGACGAAGAACAACGCCGCCTATGCCGCGGAGCACGCGGACCACACGGACCACAAGGGTTCCGAGGGTGCGAAGACGCAGCTGGGCGGTGCCGCCCCGGCCGCCGGCCAGGGTGCTCCCGAGACGCTCGCGGCGACCGGTGGCGAGAACAGCACCGCGTACATCGCGGCGGGCGGCGCCCTGGTGCTCGCCGTCGGCGCCGGTGTGGTGTTCGCCTCGGCACGGCGCAGGTCGACGGCCGGCGGCCGCTGACCGTCCCCCGCCCCCTGCCGCGTCCGGAGCGGCACCCCGGCTGCGCGTCCGTCATCCGATGACGGACGCGCAGTCCGTTTTCCGGGCGTTCGCCGGATCGAGCGCAGCCGCGACCTCGTGGAAGACGATCCGGTCGATCGTGCCGACGGCGACATGCTCGGAGAAGTCGAGCGGGCAGAGGTCCTGGAGCAGGACGTTACGGACCCCGGGGCCGGTCAGGAACTGGGAGCGGTACGGGGTCACCACCTGGTCGTAGCGGGTGGCGATGACCGTGTAGCGGACCCCGGGCACGGTGTCGCCGCCCGCGTTCAGCCGGGTGAGGAAGGCCGATCCGGCGATCTGGTCGGTGAGGGCGGGGGCTGTGGTGCCGATCGCCTCCTCGGCCCCGGGGAAGTACCGGAGCAGCCGGGTGAGCCCGAGGAGGTCGGTGCCGCGGTTGCTGGGCGCGATGCCGATGAGGGCGTTGACCTCGGCGGCGCCGCCGAGGAACTTCAGATAGTGGCGGGGCATCATGCCGCCCTGCGAATGGCCGACGAGGTCCGCCTTCGGTGCGCCGGTGGCGGCGAGCACCCGGTCGACGAAGGCGTCCAGCTGTCCGGCGGAGCGGGCGACCGGGCCGAGGCCGTGGAAGAACGGCACCCCGGGCAGCTGTCCGTAGTCCAGGGAGTAGACGCAGTAGCCGCGGTTGACGAGGTACGGGGCGAGCCCGAGCCAGTTGTCGACCGAGTTCGCGAAGGTGCCGTGGACCAGCACCACGGGTCGGGGGTGGGCGGCGGACGGCTTGCAGGACCAGTTGTTCCAGCCCCGGTCGGGGGCGGCGGACAGCGAGGAGGACACGGCGGACGCGGCGGACTCCGAGGAGGACGCGGCGGAGGATGCCGAGGCGGAACCGGCGGCGGCGACCGGGGTGCCGGGTCCCAGTACGACGAGAGCGGACAGAAGCACGGCGGCCAGGGGTCGGACAAGGCGTTTCCGGAGCGTCATCGGGTGCTCTCCTCGCGGCTCGGAGGGTGGGGGCGGCCGCCCGGGAGGGAGGGCCGGGCGGCCCGAGCACCGGGACCCGAAGATCATCCGAATGTAGTGCCCACGACAAGTTACGCAGGGGTAGCCCGCAGGGGGAAGTTACGCGCCGGTAAAAACTGAGCTTGCGTCAGACGGGCGCCTCGGCTGCCGATGGCCGGGGCGACCGTGGGACCACCTGCCCCGGCCCGGCACACCGCCGGGCCCTGCGGTGCCACCGCGCCGCCCGCCCTGAGCCGCCGCGGCACCCCCGTCTCCTCCGCCCGGCGCACCACCCGGGCCGCACCGGTGCCGCCGCGCTCCCGTCGCCCGTTCGGCCCCCTTCCGCCTGCGCGGAACCCGCCGTCCGTCGAGCGTGGGGCCATGACGCGGACCACGGACGGCGACCGGCCCACCCCCCACACCCCGGCCGGGAAACCTCCGCGCCCCGGCTTCCTCGACGAGGTCAGGGACGCGGTCAGCCTCCGTGCCGCGCTGCTGATCATCGGGGTGCTCGCGCTCCAGCTCGGGTTCATCACCTCCTACATCGGCGCCTTCCACCATCCGAAGCCCACCGAGATCCCGCTCGCGGTCACCGCCCCCACCACGGCCGCCGCCGAACGGGCCGTACGCGAACTGGCCGCACTGCCCGGCGACCCGCTCGCCCCCTCCGCCGCCCCCGACGAAGCGACCGCCCGGGACCGGATCGCCCGCCGCGATGTCGACGGCGCCCTGCTCCTCTCCCCCGCGGGCCCCGACCGCCTGCTGGTGGCCAGCGCCTCCGGAGCCTCCCTGGCCGACGCCCTGACGGCCGTCGTCACCCGGGCCGAGAAGGCCCGGGGCCGTACCGTCGACGTGGTGGACGTGGTCCCCGACGCCCCCGGCGACGCCCGCGGCCTCACCTCCTTCTATCTGGTCGTCGGCTGGTGCGTCGGCGGCTACCTCTGCGCGGCGGTCCTGGCCATCAGCGCGGGCGCGCGGCCCGCCAATCCGGCCCGCGGTCTGATCCGGCTCGCCGTGCTGCTGCTGTACGCGATCGTCACCGGACTGCTCGGGGCGGTGATCGCCGGTCCGGTGCTCGACGCGCTGCCGGGGAGCGTGCCCGCCCTGTGGGGTCTGGGCACTCTGCTGGTGTTCGCCGTCGGGGCGCTCACCCTGGCCCTCCAGGGGGTGGCCGGGATCATCGGTATCGGTCTGGCGATCCTGCTGGTGGTGGTGCTCGGCAACCCCAGTGCGGGCGGCGCCTATCCGTACCCCCTGCTGCCCCCGTTCTGGCGGGCCGTCGGGCCCGCCCTGCCACCGGGCGCCGGTACCTACGCGGCCCGGTCCATCGCGTACTTCCGCGGCAACGGCGTCCTCGGCCCGATGCTGGTGATCTCGGCCTGGGCGGTCGGCGGGGCGGCCGTGACCATGGTCTGCGCCGTACTGCGGCGGCGCGCCACGGAACGGGAGTCGCCGCACGGAGCAGCCGCCCCGGCCGCCACTGCGGCGCCCGGCGACGGGCCCGGCCCGGGGGCGTAATACCGGCGCACAGCGGCGCATCCCCGCCCGGACCTCTTTCGAATCTGCCGCCAAGGGATGGAAAAACCGGCTGAGCCGGGGCCCGCGATGGGTAATCATCAGGAGGGCGGGGAATGCACAGTGTTCGGCCGTCACGCCTGCCGGGGCGAAGGACCGGGAAGTCTCCGGTGGATCGGGCCGGATCCGGCCGGACCGAAGCGGACGGCCGGAGCGGTGAGCGGGGCGCCCACCACGCCCCGGGGGCGCAGGGGCCGGGGGTCACACCCCCGGCGGTGCGGGGGGCCGTAGGCGACCGACGACGAAACAGTGCGGAGACACCACCCGGGCGAAGCCCAGGGGGAGCGCGTTGCCCGGGCACGCGAGCCCGGCAGGATTCACCGGAGACAACCTAAGGGGGTCGGGGTGCGACGTCGGGTGCGCACGAACGACGGGCGGCATCTGATCGCGGAACTTTCGGGAGATCCGGGAGGCAGGCCGGTCTTCCTGCTCCACGGCACTCCGGGCAGCAGACTGGGGCCCGCCCCCCGGGGCATGGTCCTCTACCAGCGCGGGATGCAGCTCATCGCCTACGACCGTCCCGGCTACGGCGAATCGGACCGGCTGGCAGGCCGCAGCGTCGCCGATGTCGTCCAGGACGTCCTGGCCATCGCCGACGATCTGGGGCTGGAACGTTTCTCGGTGGTCGGCCGCTCCGGCGGCGCACCGCACGCCCTGGCCTGCGCGGCGCTGATGCCCGACCGGGTCGACCGGACCGCGGCCCTGGTGACCCTGGCGCCGCGGGACGCGGTCGGTCTCGACTGGTTCGAGGGTATGGCCGCGTCCAATGTGGACGCCTACACCTCCGCACTGGACGACCCGGTCGCCTTCACCAAGCTGTTCACCCTGCGCTCGGACGAGATCCGCCGGGATCCGATCAGGCTCCTCAACGACCTCCGCAGCGAGCTGCCGGACTCGGACCGGGCCGTGGTCGCGGACGCGGGTGTCCGCTCGATGCTGTTGCGCAACTATCAGGAGGCGCTGCGGATGTCGGCGTGGGGGTGGATCGACGACGCCCTCGCCTTCTCCAGTCCCTGGGGTTTCGATCCGGCGGACATCGGCTGCCCGGTGCTGCTCTGGCACGGCGAGCAGGACGTCTTCTCGCCGGTGGGGCACTCGCGCTGGCTGGCCGAGCGGATCCCGGGGGCGACGGCGGTACTCGAACCGGCCGCCGCGCACTTCGACGCCCTCCATGCCCTGCCGGGCATTCTGACCTGGCTGACCGAGGAGCTGTAGGACGGAAGCGGGGGGGGGGGGCCCCCCCGCCCCCCCCCCCCGCCCCGCCCCGCCGCGCCCCCCGGGGGGGGGGGGCCCCCCCCCCCCCCCGCCCCGCCCGCGGGCCCCCCCCCCCCCCCGCCGGGGGGGCCCGGGGTTGTGGGGGGGGGGGGGGCGGCCGGGGGGGGGGCGGGGGGGGGCGGGCGCCCCCCCCCCCCCCCCCCCCCCCCGCTTCCGTCTCCGCTCCTGTCCCTGTTCCCGTCGCGCTCAGACCGCGAGCGGCTCCAGATCGCGGTGCACCCGCCGCTCGTCGCGGGCGATCCGGGTCAGCGCATGGTCGTCCCCGAGCTGCCGGCCCAGCTCCTCCACGGTCTCGGCCCGCAGTACGGCGGATTCGTCCTTGCGGCCCAGCATGCCGAGGGTGACCGCGAGGTTGGAGGCGACCGCCAGCACCTCGGGGTGGTGCGGTCCGAGGACCTCCCGCAGCCGGCTCACCGTCCGCTGTTCGATCTGGAGGGCCTCCTCCAGATTGCCGAGGTCCGCCAGGGCGTTGGCGAGGTTGATGGTGCTGAACAGGGAGTGCGGATGGCTGTCCCCGAGGACGGCGCTCATCCTCCGTACCACCTGCACCAGCAGTTGTTCCGCGGTCTCGGGATCGCCGCAGCCCCAGTGGAAGATGCCCAGGTTGTTGATGGCGGCCAGGGTGTACGGATGCTTCTCCCCCGGCACCACCATGTACTGGTCGACGACCTCCTGCGCCAGATCCCGGGCCGCCACCGGCTCCCCGGCGGCGAACAGGTCCGCCGCCAGATTGAGGTCGCAGGCGAGGGAGTCCGGATTGGCCGAGGAGTACTGCGAGCGGTAGCGGTTGCGAGTGGCCGTGGTCAGCCGCCGCGCATCCTCCAGCTGACCGGCCCGCCGCAGCGACACCGCGAGGGACTTCGCGGCCGCCAGGGTGCCCGGGAAGGTCCGCCCCAGCTGCTGCTTCAGCAGATCGTAGGTGCGGGCCAGCAGGACCACCGAATCCTCGTAGCGGCCGACCTCCCGCAGATCCCGGGCGAGCGACGCGGCCGAGGAGAGGGTGTACGGGTGGAGCGGCCCGAGGACCTCCGTACGCCGGTCGAACACGTCCTGGTCCAGCTCCCGGGCCCGCGCGTACTGGCCGACCATCCGCAGGTTCAGCGCCAGGTTGTTCGCCGCCGCCAGGGTCCTCGGGTGGGATTCGTGGAAGATCTGGCTGAAGCCCTCGTGCGCCTCGGTCGCCAGCTCCATCGCCTGCCCGTACTGCCCCAGCGTGCCGAGGTCCATCGCAAGGCCGCTGGTGGTCATGTACGTATGCGGATGCGTTTCGCCCAGCACCTCGCGCTGCCGCTCCAGCGTCACCTCGTCCAGTTCCTTCGCCTCCACATAACGGCCCTGGGAACGGAGGATGTTGGAGAGGTGGAAGCGGAGATAGAGGTACTGGTAGTCGTTGTTGCCCAGCATCTCGCGCCAGGTCTCGCGGACCTCGGTGGCGATGGCCAGCGCCGACTCCCAGTCACCGCGCTTCCAGAGGTAGCGGACCCGGTCGATCAGCAGCCTGCGGGTCTCCGGCTCCCGGCAGTTCCGCGCCTCCGACGTGGCCAGATGCGGCCAGATGGTGGCGAACTGCGGCCAGGTGGAGGGGTTGTCGATGGGCTCGTCGTCGTCGGGGCGGGCACCGGCCAGCACCTGGTGGACGGCGTGCCGCGCCTTCTGCTGCTCCTCGTCGCTGAGCTGGGCCCTGATCACGGCCTGCACCAGCCGGTGGACCTGGATGCTGTTGTTGACCTGGTCCACCTTGGCCAGGGCGAACCGTCCGATCTCCCGGATCACCCGGCCCAGGACCAGCTTCTCCTGGAGGGAGGCGTCGTACGGCTTGAGCGCGTCGATCATCTCCTTGCTGTACAGCAGGTTCGCCGAGATGGGCTCGGGCGCGAAGAAGGCACAGAGCTGGAGGAGGCGCACCGCGGCGGGCGACCGCTCCTTGAGCCGTTCGATGGAGACGTTCCAGGTCGCGGCGACCGGCTGCGGATAGTCCAGGGGCTGGTTGAGCGCCAGCACGCTGGTGGTCTGCTCCTTCAGCTGCTCCAGATATTCGGCCACCGGGGCCACGGTCTCCGCGATCCAGGCCGCCGCCTGTTCGACGGCGAGCGGCAGATCGCCGACGGCCATGGCGACCTGGTCGGCGTCGTCGATGCTCAGTCCGCGGGCCCGGCGCTGGAGGTGTTCGACGGACTCCTCGCGGGTGAAGACGTCGATGGGCAGCGCGTCGCCGTACTGCGACCAGGTCTGATTCCGGGAGGTGACCAGGATGTGCCCGGGGCCCTGGGGCGGGAAGAACCGCTTCAGCTGCTCGGGGTCGTCCGCGTTGTCGAAGACCAGCAGCCAGCGGGTCGACGGCACCCCGCGCCGCAGCAGGTCGATCGCCTCGCGGGAGGCGGCCGCCATGTCCTCGCCGGACTGCGCCCCGAGCCGCCCGGCGAGTTCGGCGAGGCTGGCGACGACATCGTCGACCTGCTCCGCGGAGATCCACCACACCAGGTCGTAGTCGGCCATGAACCGGTGGACGTACTCGATGGCCACCTGGGTCTTGCCGACACCGCCCAGACCGTAGATCGTCTGCGGCTGGGGCAGCACCGCCGCCACCGACATCCCGCCGCCGAGCTGGTCCCGCATCCGCTCCAGAACGACGGCCCGCCCGGTGAAGCCGGAGTTGCGCGGCGGGGCGTTCCAGATCTTGGGGACGGTGCCCGGGAACCGCGGGCCGGGCGCCGAAGTGTCGGGCAGCTGCACCGGGCGGTCCAGCGCCCGCAGCAGGGAGCTGGTGGCCTGCACCTCGTCGAGCCGGAACAGGTCGACAGGGTTGCGGTCGATATACGGGGTGGTCAGCCGGACGTCACCGACCCGGATGGGCAGCAGATACTGCCGGCCGCCCCCGGGGTCGTCGGCCACCGCCCGGGACCAGACCTCCACCGCCCTGCTGGACTTCAGATACGCGGCGGAGAGCAGCACCACCGTACGCGCAGCGTTCTCCGGGGTGATCCCGGTCTCGCCGGATTCGCGCTCCACCGAGACGTCCCGCGGCACCACCCGGAAACCGGCCCGGGTGAGCAGCGACTCGATCCAGTCGGCCCACATCCGGTTCTCCGCCACATAGCTGAGGAAGAGATCGGCGGGGAGCGCGGGGCGGCGGCGGGTGAAGGCGTCCTTGATGCGCAGCCGGATGTCCTCACCGACGGTCGGCATGGCGGTGACATCGTGCTCGGTGATCACCGAGGTGAGCCGTTCGAAGGCGGAGAGCAGCGAATTGGTCAGACCTGCCTCGTCGCCGAAGGTGGCGAGGGTCTCCTCGTAGGCGTAGTAGGGGCGGTACGGGATCTCCACCGCGCCCCAGTAGGAGGTCAGTTCATCCCCGGCGAGGCCGCTGGGCAGCCGGTCGAACTTGACCCGCGCCAGCGCCCGTCCGGCATCGGCCTTCTCCTTCTCGCCCTCGTCGATCCGCATCGGCACCGGGTAGATCTTGATGTTCCGGCCGCCGTAGCGTTCGTCGATCTGCCGGGCGACGGATGCCGCGCCGTCGATGGACTGGTCGCTGAGGGTGAAGCAGTCGACGAGGATATCGGGGAGGTGGACGGTGCAGATATCGGCGATATCGGAGAGGCCGGTGCGGCTGTCGATGAGGACGTAGTCGTAGTTGGCCTTCATATCGTCGCGCAGCGCGTCGAAGAAGAGGCCGCCGCCGAGCCGGTCGTAGAAGTTGTCCCAGTCGAAGGTGGAGACGGTCGCCGAGTACTCCCGGTTCTGCCGGCCCGCGGAGACGAAGTCGAGCGTGCCGTCGTCGGGGAACTCCCAGCCGAGGATCTCGGGGGTGAGGGAGACCGCGTGCGGCTGGATCCGGGCGTAGTCGCGGTGCCAGTCGTCGCGGCGTGCGGTGTCGGGGGTGATCGCGGCCCAGGCGTACTCCGTGATCAGGTCGATGACACCGGTGGTGGCTCCGAGGGTGGAGGGGTCGAGAAAGGGATGGAAGAAGCGGTGGAGTCCGGGCGCTTCGAGGTCCCAGTCGACGGCGAGCACCCGCTTGCCGTTGGCCGCGAGGATCCACGCCGTGTTGGCCAGGGCCATCGTGCGGCCCGTGCCGCCCTTGTACGAGTAGAAGGTGACGATGCGTCCGTCACGACTGGCTGTCATCCGTGTCCTCCGCATCGTGGGCAGTTCCACGCAACGTGTCCGGGACGTACTGGGTGGTGCCGTAGTCGGCCATCGGGCCGCGGAGTCTGGGGCGTTCGCCGCGGGCGGCCCCGGGGGGTGGTGCGGGTGGATAGACCTCCGCATGGCGCAGAAACTCCTGCGCCGAGGCCTCCACGACCTGGGGCAGGATCTGGCCGAAGGCTTCGATGCTGAAGACGCCCCGGGCAGCCGCCCGGCAGGCGGGCCGGCCGTGGTTCATCGCATGGGGCATGGTCCGTTCCAGCCGTTCGGCGAGTTCCGCCTCGGAGTGGCGGCTCTGGGGATCGTCGCGGTTCCAGGGGACGACCACCGTGACCCAGGGGCGGGGGGTGGCGTCGAAGGCTGCCAGCCGGGTGCAGCGCCGGTCGTCGACCAGCGCCCAGCGGTCGACGACCAGGATCTCCGGGCGGGCGGGCGGCTGCGTCGCATCGGGCAGCGGCTCGTGGTCGAAGGAGGAGACCGTGGCCTGGTAGTCGAGGGAGCGGACCAGTTCCTGGGCCATGGAGGCGAGCGGCCGGGCGGAGTCCGGATGGTACGGGTTCCAGTCCTGCGACAGTTTTCCGTAGTAGTCGGGGGCGCGGCCCTCGGGAAGGTCGTGATGGGTGGGGGCGGCCACGGTGAGGTGCATGGGCCGCGGTCCGCCGGGCCGGCCGAAGGCGCTGGGCGCGTGGCGGTAGTCGACGGGGCTGCCGGGAGTGACCCGGGTGGAGGCGGCGACGGCGACAATACGCTTGGCGAGTTCATAGACCGCGGCCTCGTACTCCTCGGTGAGTATCTTGAGTTTGATCAGCCCGTAGAGCCCGTCGCTCACATAGCGGTCGCCGAAGGCACGGTGGTTGAACTGGAGCCGTTCGGCGGGGCCCGGAAGTTGTTCGGGCGGCACCGGAACCCAGAGCGCGGGCACGATCGCCTCCGCCGGGCGGTTGCTCTTCGTCTGGTGGTAGATCGCCCGCTGGGCAAATGCGTACCACTCCTTTCCACACATCTCGCTGGCGAAATAGCGGGGCGAGAAGAGCGGAACGAACACCCGGCAGTTCGCCAGTACATCGCCCAGCCGTTCGGACCATCCCTCGCCCGAGCGGATCTCCCGGTCCATGAAGCCCGCCGGAGCACCGGCGGGCAGATCGGTCATCGCCATCACATGACTGCAGAGTTCGCGGAAGAGCCGCTCCACCCACATATCCGGGTCGGGGCCCCCCGCCCCGTACCGCGGTGTATGGGCATAACTCAAGAAGAAGTACGGCCGATGGTCCGCCGTACGTTGCGCTGTTTCCGACACACGACCCCCGTCCTGTGTGAACGCCCGCCCTCGCGCCCGGCATCGAGGGGAGATGCGGGCGAATTAATCATTCCGGAGCCCGGACACTCCTTCCCCCCTGCAGTTCAGTCAATCAACGCCGCTTTTCAGACATCCAGCGGTCCGCATGACGAACCGCTTCCTTGATCGGGAACAACCGGGTCCGGGCCCCTCCCAGCCGCCCCGTCCGTACCAGTCGGGGAGGGAGATCAGCACCGATCGTGTCAAATTCCGTGTCGTCCAGGACGACATCTTCGTACGTTGTCCATTTCTTACCCCCATCGGGCTGCCGAACCACACAGGAGTAGGGCCTGCGGGGGGCACTCGGGTGGTACTCGGCGAGATGGAAGGCGGTGCATACCGAGAAGTCGACGTTGATCGTCAATACCCGGGCCCCGGCCCGGTGCAGGGCGCCGAGAGGAGAGTCCCAGCCCAGATGGGACGTGAGGGGATGGTGGGCGAGGAGTTCGGCGGCGCGGGCGCCGAGTGCGCTGAACGAGGTCTGCGGATGGGCGCTGCGGACCGCGCCGGGTGCGGTGCGTACGGACTCGGCCAGTCTGCCCATACCCTCACTGGGGGTGACGGCCGGATCGAAGGCGGGCATCCGCTCCCTGAAGTCCCTTACCTGGTCGGCCGACAGGCCGGCGATCCGGTCCAGATGGGCCCGGGAGGTGCTGGAGTTCGCCGGGGTGAAGGCGGGGACGACCAGCGTTCCGCGCGGGCCGAGGGCCTCGACGAGGGCGTCCCGCAGGGCGTCGGCGGCCAAGCCGGTGTTCCGGAGGGCGGCATGGACCAGCAGGGTCGTCCCGGGTTCGACGCCGAGCGCGGCCAGTTCCCCGGTGAGCCCGGGGTCAGCCACGCCCGCCGCCCTCCCCCACGGCCGGTTCCCGTCCGTCCCGGTGCGCTGTCCGCCGTTCGGCGCGGAGCCCGGCCAGCAGGGCGTGCCCGGCCGCGGTCGGCTCCGGTGCCCGCTCCAGGGTCTCCAGGGCGGTCCCGGTCCCGGTCGCGGCGCCGGGGTCGAGGGCGGTGAGCCCGATGCGTACGTACACCTCCTCCAGCAGGACGGATGCGGGTACGGGAGCCGGGGCCCACGGCGAGGGGTGGAGCCACTGGCCGTCCTGGGCGAGCAGCCCGCCCACCCGGTGCAGGGCGCGGAGTTTGGCACGCCGCATCGCCGCCAGCAGCTCCGCCGCGAAGGCCGCCGCGGTGGGCGGCAGGGCGAGGCCGATGGCTCCGTAGGCCGGACCACCGCTCTCCGGGTGACCGGACCGGCGGGGGCCCGGCACCCCGGCGGCCGTCAGGGGGGTGAGGGTGGTGAGGGAGGCGGCCGTCTCCGCGGCCTGCCGGGGCGCGGCGGTGCGCAGCAGCGGCCAGGCTTCGGCGAGCAGCCGGTCCCAGGCCTCGGTCTCGTCGTCGCCGAGCCGGGCCGCGGCGGGGGCTTCGTGGCAGTCGCGGTAGGGGTCGAGGTCGTCCAGGAGCAGCAGGGGGACGCCGTCGTGTCCGCCGACGGTCCGCACGGCCCGCCAGCCGGGGACTTCGGCCCCGTACCGGGGGATCCGTACCGGCGGCCGGTCCGCGGTCTCGACCAGGAAGCCGTCGCCGTCCGGGCGTACGACCGCTTCGGCGGTGCCGTCGAGCGTCAGCTCCCCGAGGGCGGGCAGGCGCAGCACCCCGCCGTCGCAAGGCACCCGTACCGGGGGGCCGGAACCGTCGCGGACGCAGGCGGCGGCGATGTAGGCGGGCAGCCTCCCGGCGAGCGCCATGGCGTCCGGCCGCTCCGCGCGCAGCGCGGCGAGGGTGTCCGCAAGCCAGTTCCGGGTGTACGGATGGCCCCAGAGCCGGTCGAGTACGTCGCCGCTCTCGTCGAGCGCGAGCAGCAGCTCCCAGGCCTCGTCCCAGCCGGGTCCGCCGGCTCCGGCGAGTTCGCCCGTGAGGGTTCCGCTGAGCATCCGGGTGATGTCCTGGTCGTCGGCGAGGAGGGCGCCGGGTTCGGTGGTCGCGAGGGGGACCAGCTCCCCGCCGATACGCCGTTCGACCCCGCGGATCAGGGCTTCGAGGTCGGTGCAGTAGACAGAGGTGTTGTCGAACTCGTTCGCCGTGCGGTAGCGGTGGGTGTAGAGCCCGCCGCCGCAGGAGCGCACCACGGGACAGTCGTGGCAGGTGTCGCTCACCGAGGCGAGCCCGAGCTGGCGGGCCCGGACGCCGGGATGGGCGGCGACCTCGTCGAAGGAGTGGTGCAGTACGTCGAATCCGGTCGCGGCGGCGCCTTCGTAGGCGCTCTTGAGGGAGTCGACCTGTTCCAGGGCTCCGTCGGTCTCCACGACCACCAGATCGGTGGGGGCCAGGCCGAGGGACTCGGTGAGGCTGGGACCGCCCGCGAGGGTGGAGAACACCGATTCGAAGAGCCGGACGGGGACCGGACGGCCCCCGGCGTCCCAGCGGTCGAAGACCGTCAGCAGCCAGTCGGCGTAGGCGGTGGGCGAGCCGTCCGGCCGGGCCGGGGGCTGGTCCCAGGTCGCGTGCGGCAGCAGGAAGTCGATCCGCGGCGGCTCCAGTTCGGCCAGCGCGTCGTAGACGGCGACGGGGTCGTTGGCCACGTCGACGGTGCACAGCAGACCGAGGTAGAGATGGCGGTAGCGGTCCTGACGGAGCAGTTCGACGGCCTTCAGCACGAGGGGGTGGCTGGTGCGCCCGTCGGCGAAACGGCGGTGCCGGTCATTGGCGGCACGGTCGCCGTCGAGGGAGATACCGACCTTGAGGCCGTACTCCGCGAAGAGGTCGAGGTACCGGGGGCTCAGCTGTAAGCCGTTGGTGTGGATACGGAGATCCAGTTCGGCGATGCCGTCCAGCGTCCGGGTCAGTTCCTCGCAGACGCGGCGCAGCCGCGCGGGCCCCGCCAGCAGTGGCTCCCCTCCGTGCAGGATCACTGACACGGAGGGCAGGGCATGGTTTTTGGCATGCTCGGCCAGTCGCAGAGCTGTCCAGGTAATCGCTTCGTCAGAGATTGCCTTCGGGCGGGTCCGCCAGCTCTGATCAGCGTGTTCGTAGATATAGCAGTGGTCGCAGGCGAGATCGCAGCGGCTGTGCACCTTGAGGACGATCTCGCGGAATGGGACCAGCGGTCCTGTCATTCCACCAGTCTAGTGGTGAACGGGCGACAAAGCGGCAGAACCGCAGACCAAACAGACCAAGCAGACCGGGGGGACGACCTAGAGCGAGGAGTTGAACGTGGCGATGCGCACGGGACGTTCGGCGGCCTGAGCGGCCCCCGTCGACTTCTTCACCGCGCCGCGCTCGGACTGCGGCAGGGAGACTCGGTTGCGCTTCGCTGCGGCGAAGGAGGCGGAGATCGTCATGGGGGCCGTCCTTATTGATCTGTGTACATGATCGCGCACGATCTGGCTGTACAGCACGGATAACCAGGCGCCATTGCGGCGCCCGGCGGCACGACTCTACTCTCAAGTCCACCCGCAGCAACTCAGCACGTGAACACTTAACAGTTAGAGTTGCTTCATATTCTGTCAGGAAGACGCGGACGAAGCGATTCCACCTCTCGGGTGAGGGTGACGGCATAACTGCAGACAGGGGGAGGCATGTCCGGCAATCCCGGCCCGGCGGCCGGCATCGTGTTCCGCAATACCGATCTACCTGCGCTTTTCCATCACACGGACGCCGTGGCCATCACCCGCCAGCGCGCGGCGATCGGCTCCGTACGCCGTCAGCTCCTGCTGCTCGTGGTGGGCGCGGCAGCCGCCGCGTTACCCGCCTGGAAGCTCGGTGACACGATCCAACTGGCGGGCTTGATCAGTGCGTTCGCGTACGCCGGGGTGCTGGCGACCGGCATCCGGGCATCGCGCAGCGGGGCGAAGTCCGACTGGCAGCTGAACCGGTCGGCCGCCGAGTTCATCAAATCGATGTGCTGGCGGTATTCCGTGCATGGAACACCTTTTGACGCGCGCTCGGGCGACCCGGACGAATTGTTCGCCCAGCGTCTTGAAGAAGGACTCCGGGAGCTGTCCAAAGTGGGCTGGCGGGACCCCCGGGCGGACCTTCCCGAGGTGGCCGCGGGAGAACTCGTCACCCCCGCCATGCGGAGGCTGCGGGAGCAGCCGTTCGGGCTGCGCCGGGAGACCTACGTCCGCGACCGGCTGATCGAACAGCGGAATTGGTACCACCGCAGTGCGGAGACCTCGCGGCGGGTGGCCCTGGTGTGGTCGGGCACGCTCGCGGTTCTCACGCTGCTGGCGCTCGGCCTCTCCCTGCTGCAGACGTTCTCCGCCGCCGGTTCGGTCGATGCGCTGGGTACCCTCTCCGCCGCTGCGGCGGCCTGTCTGGCCTGGAGCGAGATCCGCCGCCGCCGGCCGCTGATCGCCGCGCACTCGCTGGTGGAGGAGGATCTCGCGGCGATGCATTCGGCGATGGAGACCTCGGTGACGGAAGCGCAGTGGCCTTCGGCGGTGTACGAGACCGAGCGGATCGTGTCCCCCCAGCACACCGACTGGCTGGTCCGGCACCGCAGTTGAACGCGGCCTCCGGGGTTACGGGTCCCGGGGCCGTACGGAAGCCGCTCAGGGGCGCCGGAGGCCGTCCTGCCAGATCACCGTGACCGGCTTCCCGAGGTCGCGCGCGTAGTGGACGATATCGGCCGTCCCGCCGAGGCCGCGGGACGGGCCGCCGTCCCAGACCGCCAGCAGCCGGTCGCAGTTGTCGGCGATATAGGCCCCGGCCGCGTAGTAGGCCTCGTCGGTGGAGTGCCGGAACCCGAGCCGCACCTCCCGGGTCGCGCGGCGCCGGTAGTCGCGGAGGGAGTCCAGGTCGGCGGGGGCGAAGCCGTCCTCGTAGTCCTCGCTGGGGATCACGGCGGTCAGCGCCGCACCGCGTTCCAGCGCAATGCCGGCGAACAGCTGGTCGGCGCCGATCGCCAGGCAGGAGTAGGCCTCCAGCCCCTCCTCCCCCGGACCGAGGGCGGCGAGGAGGCCCGCGCGGATCCGGGCACGTCCCTCCGGGGGGATGATGCGGTGGCCGGTGATACCGATGCGCTCCACTGCCGTACGACCCCCCGTGTCCTGCGACTTCTCTACGCTCCGCCATGGTCTCAGAACACGGCCCGGCGTCGAGACCCCGTCCGGAGGGAGAACGGGCGCACCGGCCGTGGCGGGGGCGGCGCCGGGCGCCTCGGCGCCGCCGGACTCCGCCGGGGGCGACGAAGCGCCCCCGGCCGCAGGTTTGGGACGGGCGGTACGCGGTCGGGGTGCGGGGCCGGGCGGTGCGGCCGTCAGCGGATCAGCGCGCGCCGCTCCCCCGCCGTCACCGGCACCGGCAGGGTGTTGCCAGGCGGCGGAAACGGGCAGATGAAGTGGTCGGCGAAGGCGCAGGGCGGAAGCAGGGCGCGGTTGAAGTCGACCGTGACGGTGCCGTCCGCCGCCGGGGGGCGGGGGCGCAGGAAGCGGAAGCGGTAGCTGGTGTTCCCGCTGTTCCCGCCGTCCGAATCACCGGTGCCGGTGGGGTCGCTGAACACGGCCCACAGGGAGCCGTCGTCCTCGACCGCGACCCGCAGGGTCCGCTCGGCGCCGCCGAGTTCGAAGACGATCTCCCCGTCGAGGCCGAGGCCCCGCTCCGCACCGTCCGCGTTCCGCACCCGCAGCCCGGTCCGCTCCGGATAGGGGAGGTAGCGTCCGGGCAGCACCCAGCGGGGGTGGTAGGGGGTCGTCTCGATTCCGGCGAAGGCCCGCCGGGCGGGGGCGCCGGGATCGAAGTCGCGTACCGCCCAGAGCCCTTCGCGGTGCAGCACCGGAAACCGGCGGGCGCCGTGGCCGGCGCGGGCTTCCCCGATGGGCCCGTGGTCGGCGGTGAGCCGTGCCTCCCCGGTGAACGGGGCGCCGTCGAGGGTCAGCCCGTCGCCGCCGGCCGCCGCGAGCCGTACGGCATCGCCCTCGGCGGTCCACCGCCCGGGCAGACCGGGGATCCGCCCGTCCGGATGGTCGTCCAGCCAGTGGGTGCCGGTGAGGGCGAGGGGTCCGTAGGGACCGGAGACGACCGCGGTGCGGCGTTCGTGCCAGAGCTGCCACTCCGCCGCCGCGCGGGCCTCGTCGGACGGACCGTCACCGGTCCCGGTGTGCTGTACGTGACCGGCCATGCCGGTCACCTTGCCATGCGGGGGCGGGTCGGCACAGGACCGGGGCGTATCGCGCGCCCCGGCGGCCCCCGTGCCGCGCGCGCCCGAGGCTCTTCCGTGCCTCCGCCCGGACGGCGAGGGGCCGGGCGGTCGTCATGAGCCGCCGCAGGGGCAGCAGCATTCGCATTCACAGCAGTCGCAGAGTTCGCAGCAATCGCCGTCGAGACCCTTGCGCCTTCTGCGGGACCAAGGGCCCTCCCAGCTCTCGCGGCAGCAGGGCTGACAGGTGCCGCAGACCAGGAGGGCGGCCCCACAGCCGCCGAGGAAGCTGCGGGGCCCGGGCCGGCCGCCGGGGCCCGGGCCGCCGCCCGATCCGGACGGTGGGTCGCCGTCCCCCCATCCGCCGTCGCCGTTTCCGGAGCCCGCGCTCAGGCGCCCGCCGTACAGGCCACCCCCGCCGTCCGGACTCCCCCCGCCGTCTCCGGAGCCCGCGCTCAGGCGCCCGCCGTACAGGCCACCCCCGCCGTCCGGACTCCCGGCCCCCGGCCCGGAGCCGGGCGCCGAAGCCCGTCCCTCGTGGCGGTGCGTACAGGAGGCCGTCCCGAAAGTCCGGTCCACCGCCACCGCCAGTTCATGGGCGAGCAGCACATGGACCAGCCGGTGGTCGGTGAACTCGGCTTCGCGCAGGGCCAGCCGTACACCGTGGACCGCGTCGTCGGCGAGCCTGCGGGCCTCGGCCCGTGAGGTGCCGGTCGCGGTCAGCGGGTTCCAGGCGCCCGACGCCGCGTCCTGCTCCTGGTCCTCGACGGCATCCAGGAGATGGGCGAGCCGGCCGAAGAACTTCCCGGCCTCGGCCAGCGGCCCGGTGTTCCCCGGCCGTCCGGCGAGGACGGCGGTGTGGGCGAAGGCGGCCGCGGTGGCCGTCTCGGTGGGCTCGGTGACGGTGAGCAGGGATGTCCCGGGCCCGGCGGACGCCTCCAGCCCGGTCTGCCGGTCGACGGCGTCGAGCAGGACTGCGGTGTCGAAACCCAGTGCGGAGCCGGTACGGGTACCGGCCCGGTCCCAGCCCGCGGCCACCCGGCGGGCGGCCGCGGCCAGCGGACGGCGGGCCAGCAGGCCGTCCCGGTCGGTGACATGGTCGCGTACCTTCGCCGATGCCAGCACCAGGGAGACGGCCGCGGCCAGCTTCGCCCCCTCGCCCCGGGCCACCGGAGCGGTGCGCATACCGCGCAGCGGGCAGGGTCCCGCGATACGGCGCGCGCCGGGCGCACGTTCGGACTGAGCCTCCGTCAGAACCGAGATGATCAACCCGTCGTAGTTGGTCACCACCCGGGCGAGCTGCCCGTGATCGGCGCGGAGCGCGAGGCAGAGGCCGCACAGATGCGCCATCCACTCGGCTCTGAGCCCCTCGGTCAAACGATGGGCACAAGGCCTGACAATCCCGAACAAAACATCCCCCCATGCGGCCGTTCAGCGGCGGTTGTCATACCGCCCGGGCATGCTGGTCACACGCCTGTACGACCTCGGATGGTTCCCGGCGTCACCCATCCGGCTCGACTTTCATATTTTGAGCAGATCATGCGCCTTATTCGGGAAGGAACCTGACGAACCGCCACAAGTTCTGCACCAGTAACGTCACGAATCCCCTGTGCTGCGGCAATCCACGTGGCACCCGGTCCGCATGATGGACGACCATAGGGGCAGGGACGACAACAGACCGCCGAGACGGCGGACCACGGAGAAAGGAGGCGTCGATGGGATCTGTTCGCAAGGCGAGCGCCTGGCTGGGCCTCGTCGAGGACCACGACGACCGCTACTACGCCGACGGCTACGACGGCGAGTACGCCGAGAGCGCCGAGACCGGCGAGGTCTGGGCCACCGACCCGCGGGTCAGAGTCGCCTCCGAATCCGTTGCCCAGGACGACAGCCGCCGGATCGCGACCGTCTCCCCCACCTGCTTCCGGGACGCCCGGGGCATCGGCGAGCTGTTCCGCGACGGCGTCCCCGTGATCATCAACCTGACGTCGCTGGAGTCCGCCGACGCCAAGCGCGTGGTGGACTTCGCCGCCGGCCTGACGTTCGGGCTGCGGGGGTCCATCGACCGGATCGCGACCCGGGTCTTTCTGCTGAGCCCCTCGGACACCCGCGTCGTCAACGGCGAGGGCCCGGGCCGGGCCCAGGACGGCTTCTTCAACCAGAGCTGAGCGGGTGCGGCGCGCCATCGGTCCGCCGCACTCGCTCGGTCGGCCGCCCCTTCCTCCGAGAAGCCCGTCGAGCGCCCTCCCCGCCCCCTGCCCCTGCCCCTTCTTGTTTCTCCGTTTCTCCGTTTCTCCGTCACCGGAAGGCGTCCTGTCCGGTGAGCGCCTTCCCCAGCACGAGCTGGTGCATCTCCACCGTGCCCTCGTAGGTGAGCACGGACTCCAGATTGGTCGCGTGCCGCATCACCGGGTACTCCAGCGAGATACCGTTCGCCCCGAGGATCGTGCGCGCGGTGCGGCAGATGTCGATGGCCTCGCGGACGTTGTTGAGCTTCCCGAAACTGACCTGCTCGGGACGGAGCCGCCCGGCGTCCATCCGGCGCCCCAGATGATGGGCGAGCAGCAGCCCCTTGTGCAGCTCCACCGCCATATCGGCCAGCTTGGCCTGGGTGAGCTGGAAGCCGCCGATCGGCCGGCCGAACTGCTCCCGGGTACGGGAGTACGCGAGCGCGGCGGCGAAACTCGACCGGGCCGCGCCCATCGCCCCCCAGACGATGCCGTAGCGGGCGTGGTGGAGACAGCCCAGCGGCGCGCGCAGCCCGTCCGCCCCGGGCAGGACGGCATCGGCGGGCAGTCGCACCCCGTCGAGCACCAGCTCGCTGGTGACACTGGCCCGCAGCGACCATTTGTGATGGATCTCCGGGGCGGTGAAGCCCGGGGTCCCGGCCGGCACCAGGAAACCGCGGATCCCCTCGTCCGTACCCGCCCAGACGACGGCCACCCCGGCGACGGAGCCGTTGGTGATCCACATCTTGCGGCCGTCGAGCACCCAGTCGGAGCCGTCCCGCCGGGCCCGGGTGCGCATTCCCGCCGGATCGGAGCCGTGGTCGGGTTCGGTGAGCCCGAAGCAGCCGATGGTCTCCCCGGCCGCCATTCCGGGCAGCCAGCGCTCCCGCTGCTCCTCGGAGCCGTAGCGGTGGATCGCGTACATGGCGAGCGACCCCTGGACGGAGACGAGGGAGCGGATACCGGAGTCGGCGGCCTCCAGTTCGAGGCAGGCGAGTCCGTACTGCACGGCGCTCGCACCCGTACAGCCGTAGCCGGTGAGGGTCATCCCGAGGGCGCCGATCGACCCCAGCTCCCGGGCCAGCTCCCGGATGCCGGGCAGCCGTCCCTGTTCGTACCACTCGGCGATATGCGGCAGGATCCGCGCGGCGGCCCAGTCCCGCATGGCGTCGCGGACGCCCAGTTCGTCGGGGGCGAGCAGTTCGTCGAGGCCCAGGGGGTCGTCCGGGTCGAAGGGAGCGGGCTTCGCGGGCACGGTCATGGCGGCAACCTCCGGGCGCTCGTCGGCGGGCGGCGGCCCGGGGCGGGCTGCCGCCGTATCGAAAACTAGCAGCGGTAGGCCGGGAGGGGGCGGCAGTCCGGCCCCGGGGGTCCGGGCTCAGCTCCGGTGCGCCACCTCGCGGCCCGGACCCCGGCTCGGCGGTACGGACGCCGCACGGGTCCGGTCTGCGGTCGTGGGGTGCTCACCGGGCCCGCGGTCCGGCTGCGGGCAGGCGGGCTCCGCACTCTCCGCGCCGCACATGGTCCTCGGCAGCCGGAGCGCCGCCAGCGCGCCCATCAGCAGCAGCGCGGCGCTGACCAGGAGCGTCACATGCAGTCCGCGGACGAAGGAGTCCCGGGCGGTGGCCCGCAGCAGCTCCCCCGCGGCACCGCCGAGCCGGTCGGCGACCTGCTGGGCCTCACCGAGGGAGTGCGCCGCGTCCTCGGCGGCGGCCCGGGGCACTCCGGGGAGCCCGCCGAAGCCGGTGGCGTACGCGGCGTTCATCACGCTGCCCAGCAGGGCGATGCCCATTCCGGCGCCGAGCTGGTACGAGGTCTCACCGATGGCGGCCGCGCCGCCCGCATGCTCCTGGGGCGCTTCGCTCAGCATCGACTCGTAGGAAGCGAAGAGGGTGGTCTGGAGGCCGAATCCGAGCAGGACGAATCCGGCGGTGAGCAGGACGGGCCGGTCGTGCTCGCCCATCAGCGTCAGCAGCAGCACCGCGCCGGCGGTCAGCACGAAACCGCCGCCCGCCATCAGCCGCGGGCCGATCCGCCGGAGGGTGTACGAGCCGGTGGCACCCGCCGCCATGGCCGCGAAGGTCAGCGGCAGCAGCCGCAACCCGGTCTCGAGCGGGCTCAGCCCGAGCACGAGCTGGAGGTACTGGACGGCGATGAGTTGCAGACCGACCAGCGCCAGCATGCACAGCACGATGCAGCCGACGGAGGTGGAGAAGGCGGGCGCGGCGAACATCCGGACGTCGATCAGCGGATGGCGCAGCCGCCGCTGCCGCCGGGTGAAGAGCGCCAGCAGGGCGGCACCGGCCAGCAGCGGGAGGACGGTGGCGGGGTCGAAGGGGTCGTGGCCGACTCCGAGCCGCTTCACTCCGAGGACCACACCGAGCACACCGCCCGCGGCCGTCAGCGCCCCCAGGACGTCCCAGGGGCCGCCGAGATCGCCCCGGGACTCCGGCAGCAGCCTGGCACCCAGCGGCAGGATCAGCACCATCAGCGGGATGTTGATCAGGAAGACCGAACCCCACCAGAAGTGTTCGATCAGAAAGCCGCCGAGGACGGGCCCGGTCGCCGCGCCCACGGCGGCGACCGCCGTCCAGATGCCGATGGCGGTGGCCCGCTCCCGCCGGTCGGGGAAGACGGACCGGAGCACGGAGAGCGTGGCCGGCATGATCATCGCGCCGCCGACGCCCAGCAGGACCCGGGCGCCGATCAGCAGGGCGGGGGTGTCGGCACAGGCGGCGAGCGCGGAGGCCGCGCCGAAGATCCCGTAGCCGATGAGCAGCACCCGGCGCCGGCCGACGCGGTCGCCGAGGGTACCGAAGAGGATCAGGAGCGCGGCGCAGACCAGCGGATAGGCGTCCACGATCCACAGCAGTTCGACACCGGTGGGGCGGAGGTCCTCGGTGACGGCGGGTACGGCGACATGCAGCACGGTCGCGTCCACGGCGACCAGCAGCAGGCTGACGCAGAGGACCAGCAGGACGACCCAGCGGTCTGCTCCGCCGTCCGCGGTGCGCAGTCGCGCCACGGCACCGGTCGTCCCTGCCATGCCTTCTACCTCCAGTGATTCCCTCGCACCCGGCGGGCCCGGCCGCCCGGGAGACGGGGACGATCCCAGCGGCGTTCCGGCATCGGCGTACGAGTGAGCCGCAAGCGTACGCGAGTTCAGGTCACCGGCGCGTGGTCCCGCTCTCAACCGGGCGCACGCCGGGGTGTGGCGTGCGCCACCCTCGCCCGCGGTTCCCGTATGAGAAAAAATTCATACGGCTATGCGATGAACGCAATTGGGGGCGGGCGGTCGCGAAAGGGCTTTCCGGTTGACCGGGGCCGGGCAAAACTGTCCGGGTCGGCGGGCAAACGGTGGACAGCTCCCGGGCATTACGCCACGGCTGTTCCGGGATTTCCCGAATGAGCCGTCTTAAATTCGGCGTCAGGAGACATAGTCCACATCACATGGTCATCACGAACCCGTCGGATCGGCCGGGTCACTCACTCACTCCCTGTAACGTCGATAGGGTGCGTACCGACATCTTCGCCCGACTGGACCGGGAGCCGGAACCACCGAAGATAGAGATCCCGCGGATGAGCCGCACCCGTCTCGCCCTCTTCGGCGGAACGGCTGCCTTCTACACGGCTATCGTCGTGGCCGTGCTGGTGCCCACCTGGCTGGTGACCATCGACTGGAAAGTGATGCTCTTCCGGCCGTACCAGCAGTGGCCGGAGCTGCACGCATGGCTGGACTACTTCGTCGTCCTCGGCCAGCGGGGTCCCACGGCGGTCATGGTCGCCGCGTGGCTCGGCTGGCGCTCCTGGCGCATGCACACCCTGCGGCCGATGCTGGTGCTCGGCGCCGCGCTGCTGCTGCTCAATGTGACCGTCGGCTCCGTCAAGCTGGGCCTGGGCCGGCTCGGCCCCCACTACGCGACCCAGATCGGTTCGACCGAGATGTTCTCGGGCGGCGATATATTTCCGTCCGGCCACACCGCGAACGCGGTGGTGACCTGGGGGATCCTCGCCTATATGGCGACCACCCCGAGGACCCGCCGCAATCTGTCGGCCCTGTCGGCGACGGTCTCCCTGGGGGTCGGCCTCACCACCGTCTACCTCGGCACGCACTGGCTGAGCGATGTCCTCCTCGGCTGGGCGGCCGGGCTGCTGATCCTGCTGGCCCTGCCGTGGTGCGAACCGCTCATCGCCCGTGCCGAGGCCCGGATCCTCGATCTGCGCGACCGGTGGCGGGCCGGCCGGCTGCCGCCGCCGTCACTGCCGGTGGCCGCGGGCGGCCCCCGGCCGAGCCATGCCCTGCCCAACCCGGGCCGGAGCCGGCCCGTACCCGCGGCGAAGCGCACGCACGGTCCCCGGCCCCCGGTGGTGGGTCTGAGCGCCTCGCTGCTTTCGCCGCCCGCCCGGACGCGGACGGCGAAGCCCGCGGGGCAGCCGGAGGGCGTACCCGCACCGGCACGGCGGTCCGGACGGGAGACGGCGGCGCCGTCGCACGGCAGCCGCACGATGACCGGCGGCTAGGCCGTGTCTGACAAATCCCGTCTGGCCTGCGGGCGGACGACGCTATTTGTCAGACACGGCCTAGGGCTCTCTACCCGGTTCATGCGGATGGTGCGGATCGCGCCGGGCCCGGACAGGGCCCGGCCATCCCCCCACCGGTGCCGGTTCGGCCCCGAGGGTGCCGGCTCAGCCGCGCCAGCAGCGGATCACCGTGCCGTGCTCGACCTCGAAGTTGATCCGGCCGCGCAGATACTCCAGCGTGATGATCGCGCCCGGCGGCAGCGATCTCACGGTGGTCCAGCCCCTCACCCGGGCGCGCCGTTCGGCGGCGTCCGCGCTCAGGCCGACGTACGCCCCGGTGGAATCGTCCGGCTCATCGGACGCATGCGGAACAGGTGCCATGCCCCCACCGTAAGAGGCGCCGGACCAGAACAAAAGCCCGGGGCCGAACGTCCTCCGATACCGGGCCGACCCGCTCCCCCGCTTCCCCGCCGCACCTTTTCCCTACTTCTCCGCTACGGCTCCGGGGTGTTCGCAGCGATGGTTCCCGGCCCTTGAGCAGACCTTGAACTACCCTTGCACAGGCCTTGTACGCACCTTGTACGGGCCTTACCCGGATCCCGTCACCGGCTGCGCTCACGGCGGTCTCCACCCCTCCCCGCGACAGGTGTTCGAGGGAAACCCGGCCCTCCGAACGCGACGTTCGACACCACCCCGCGACAATTCCCAGCGGTGGCCGGCCCAGGTAATTCGGCACCGAATTACCGGAACGGCGGGCGGGGGCGAATTGCCCCGACCCCCACCGCGTTCACATTTCCCTCACACCTTCCGGAACCGGCCGGACTCAGCCGACCGCGCGACCGAGCCGGTCCCGCAGCATCCTGATGTGTTCGACCAGCTCCACCGGTTCGACCACCTCGAAGTCCACACCCATCAGCATCACATGGATCACCATCACCTCCAGGCTGGTCGCTCCGGTGTGCAGCAGGCAGTGGCCGTCGCCGACCGGCTCCACCACCCCGTCCGACGGCGAGATCCGCTCCCGGGCCCGCTCGGCGGACATATGCAGCCTGATCACGGCCTTGGTGGCATAGGCACGGGTCGACAGACCGCGCGACACATAGGCCGCCAGATCCTCGGCGGGCGGGGTGCGTGGGGCGAACCGCGGACCGTGGGGCGGGGTGGGCGCGATCCGGTCCGCCCGGAAGGTGCGCCAGTCCGCCCGGTCGACATCCCAGGCGACGAGGTACCAGCGGCGCTCCGTGCACACCAGCCGGTGCGGTTCGACGGTGCGCCGGGTGGAGGTGCCGCCGTGGTCCTCGTAGCGGAACCGCAGCGTCTCGCCGTCCCGGCAGGCATGGGCGAGTTCCGTGAGGACCGAGGCGTCGAGCCGGGCTCCGGAGGTGCGCAGCAGCGGCACCGTGAAGGCGTTGAGGGCACCGACCCGCCGCCGCAGCCTGCCGGGCAGTACCTGCTCCAGTTTGGCGAGAGCGCGTACGGAACTCTCCCCGATGCCCTCGATGCCCTGGCCGGCGGCGGTGCGCAGCCCGACCGCGACCGCCACCGCCTCGTCGTCGTCGAGGAGCAGCGGCGGCAGCTCGGCGCCCGCCCCGAGCTGGTAGCCGCCGCCGGTCCCGCGGCTGGCGTTGACGGGGTAGCCCAGCTCGCGCAGCCGGTCCACATCGCGGCGGACCGTGCGCGCGGTGACACCGAGCCGCCGGGCCAGATCGGCGCCGGACCACTCGCGGTGGGCCTGGAGCAGCGAGAGCAGGCGCAGCAGTCGTGCGGAGGTCTCCAACATGGCACGCAGTCTGGCAAGACTTGCGGACCGTTCCGGTCCGCAAGGTCCCCGGCCGGCGCTGAACGGGCCGCCGGGCCCCGGCGCAGCGGCCGGGGTGACGAGCCGGGGTGACGAGCCGGGCGGCCCCGGAGGCGGACCGCCCGGCCGGGACTCAGCGGCGCCGGGCCCGGCGGACGACCGCCGCGGCGAGATGGCGCAGCGCGTAGTAGCTCCCGTAGCACCCGCCGCGCATCCGGTACACCAGGTCCCGCACGGCCCCGCCGCTCCCCCGGGCCGCCGCGCGCTCCAGCAGTTCGGTGAAGACGGCTTCGTGCCGTGCGGCGATCGCCGCCGGATCGAAGCGTTCGGAGGCGGCCAGGGCCGCGGCACCGGCCCGGCGGCGGCGTTCGTCGTCGCCGATCAGCTCCAGCAGTCCGGCCGCCACGGCGTCCACGTCGCCGACGGGCACCAGCCTGCCGTTCACCCCGTCCTCGATGATCTCCCGCGGCCCGTTGGGGCAGTCGGTGGCGACCACCGGCAGTCCGCACCGCATGGCCTCCACGATCGTCATGCCGAAGGCCTCCTTGGCGGAGGTCACGGCGGCGATCGACCCCTTCACCCACTCGGGCTCCAGCGGATGGACGTTGCCCATCAGAAAGACGTGGCCGGCCAGGTCCCGGGCGGCGATCAGCTCGGTCAGCGCGGCGTGTTCGTCGCCGGTGGCGTCCCCGCCGCCGTAGATCCGCAGCCGCCAGTCGGGCCGGGCGGCGACCACCTTCGCGAAGGCTTCGACCAAGACGTCGAACCGCTTCACCCGGGTCAGCCGGCCGGCCGCGACGACGAACTTGGCCCGGCCGTCGGAGGGCGCCACAACGGGCTTCGGCACTCCGTTGGGTACCGCGTCGATACGTAACCCGGGCAGCCCGAGCCGGGTCCGGTAGGAGTGGGCGTCGGCCTCGGTGACGGTGGTGATCGCGTCCAGCCGCCCGTAGCGGTAGCCCAGTTCACGGCGGAGGCGGTAGCCGTGGCCGTCCAGCGTGAGGTGCTCCTGGCCGACCCGGACCGCGCCGCGGGGGGCCTGCCGGGCGATATGGACATTCAGCCCGGGACGGGTGCCGACGACGACATCCGCGTCCAGGGATCGAAGATGGGCCCCGATCCGGGCGTCGGTGAGCCTGCTGTACTGCCGGTGCCGGCCGTCGCCGCGCGGGAACACCCGTGCGGGCCTGGCGTGTTCGGGATCGTCGGCCGCGTACTCCGGGCTGTCCTTGCGGAGTTCCACGAGCGCGCGGAGGGCGACGCCCTTCGGCGCTCCCATCCGGGGTGTCTCACGGTGCCGGAACACCGAGACGATCTCGACCTCGTGCCGTTCGGCGAGGGCCTCGGCCAGGGTGAAGGTGGTACGGATCGTTCCCCCGATGCCGTACGCATTGTGGAGCAGGAAGGAGATGCGCATGCGTCTCTCGTGATGAATGGTCGGATCATGAAGTGGTCGGACCAGACTCTACTGGCCGTCAGATGCCTTACAGGACCGGGTTGCTGTGCTTCCCGGGGGCTCCGCCGTTCCGGTTGCCGTCCGCGCGTGACCCCGGCCTGCATCGTCCGTTGAACCAGGGTGAGCCGGGATCAGCCCGGCCCAGTGCGATCACGCATCAAGCGATATCAGGACGAGGAGCCATCCGTGCCCCGCATGCTCGACGTCAGCGCGGACGTACGCGCCGAGCTCGGCAACGAAGAAGCCGACCGGCTGGTCGCCGGCGACTCCGAGACCCCGGCCAGTTACGCCTGCGCCTCCTGCCGCACCCCGGGCGACCCCGAGCAGGAGCGGACCAGCACTCTGCTGTTCGTCGGCGAGGAGACGGCCGTCCTCGCTTTCGCCCATGCGACCTGCATCCCCTCGCAGGTCGTCCGGCTCGCCGAGGACCAGCTCGCGGGAGCCGTGGAATCCATCACCGGTACCGAGGAGCCCGCTGTGCCCATGACCACCGACCCCACCTCCCTGAACGCCTCCCCCGGTCAGGCGGTGCTCGGCGTCACCAGCGGTCTGATCCTGGTGGACGGCGATCTGCACCCGGCCCTGGTGGTGGAGCCCACCGCGCCGATCGCCCGCCCGGGTACCACGGGGGACGGCGGGGACGATTTCCTGCCCCTGCTGATCGAGCAGGGCTTCGCTCCGGTCCACGACGTCAACGTCCGGCCGGGTGCGCTCGACGGCTGGTCGGTGCTGCTCGCCATGGGCCAGCTGCACGCGATCCTCCAGCCGGGCGCGGTGGCCTGGTGGAAGGCGCACCAGCCGCTCCAGGTCACGGAGGGCTGGCGGACCGCGGTCAACAAGTCCCACACGGTGCTGGTGTTCTGCGCCCCGGTCGGTTCGATCGGCCAGCAGCCGCGGGAGGACCTGCTGCGGGACGCGCTGGAGAAGGCGGCGGCCGGTGGCCGTCTGGTGGCCGCGGCGATGCCGCTGGCGGGCACCTGACCCGGTCCGCCACCGGGTGACCTCCGGTCCTCCGGAAGTCCGTGGGCCCCGGGGGGAGAGCGCCGTCCGGGCGTTCTCCCCCCGGGTCGTGCCGGGACGGCCGGGTGGTTCCCCCGGCCCGGCAGTGACGGGCCGGGTTGTGGATCGTTGCAGGTACGTGCAGACCTACGAGCCCAGCCGCCAGCCGTATCCGAGTCCGATCCCCGGTATGCGCCCCGCGTACGAGGCAGCCTCGGGCTTCTCCCTGACGCCCATCTTCGATGCGCTGTACTCGGAGTACCGCCGGTCGTTCCGGGCACTGCCCGGGGACCGGTCGGGCGAGGAGCACCTCGGCTTCCTCGCGTTCTCCACCCAGGCCACGGCCCGGGGCGCGGGGCAGCTGCCGTACGCGGGCGCGGGCTGGCAGCCGTATCCCGTACGGCAGCATCCGGCGGCCCTGCCTCCGGCACCGCGCCGCAGCCCCTGACCCCGGAGGGGGACGAGCGGCGGTACGAGAACGGGCGCGCCGCCCCGGCCGGATGATCCCGGCCGGGGCGGCGCGCTTTTCGCCGGTGCTCGCGTACCGGCCTACTTCTTGCGGCCGCGCTTCTCGCGGACCCGGACCGAGATGTGCAGCGGGGTGCCCTCGAAGCCGAACTCCTCCCGCAGCCGGCGCTCCACGAAACGGCGGTAGCCGTGCTCCAGGAAGCCGGAGGAGAAGAGCACGAACCGCGGGGGCTTGGTGCCCGCCTGGGTGCCGAAGAGGATCCGCGGCTGCTTGCCGCCCCGGATCGGATGCGGGTGGGAGGCGACGATCTCACCGAGGAAGGCGTTCAGCCGGCCGGTGGGGACCCGGGTCTCCCAGCCGGCGAGCGCGGTCTCGATGGCCGGGACCAGCTTCTCCATATGGCGGCCGGTGGCTGCGGAGACGTTGACCCGGGGCGCCCAGGCGATCTGACCGAGTTCGGTCTCGATCTCGCGCTCCAGGTAGTAGCGGCGCTCCTCGTCGAGGGTGTCCCACTTGTTGTACGCGATCACCATCGCGCGGCCCGCTTCGACGGCCATCGTGATGATCCGCTGGTCCTGGACGCTGATGGACTCACTGGCGTCGATCAGGACCACCGCGACCTCCGCCTTCTCGACGGCGGCGGCGGTGCGCAGGGAGGCGTAGTAGTCGGCGCCCTCCTGGAGGTGGACCCGGCGGCGGATACCGGCGGTGTCGACGAACTTCCAGGTCACCCCACCCAGCTCGATCAGCTCGTCGACCGGGTCGCGGGTGGTGCCCGCCATCTCGTTGACGACCACCCGCTCCTCGCCCGCGACCTTGTTGAGCAGGGACGACTTGCCGACGTTCGGACGGCCGATGAGGGCGATCCGGCGCGGCCCGCCGACCGCCGTGCCGAAGGTCTGGGCGGGGGCGTCGGGCAGGACGTCGAGGACGGCGTCGAGCATATCGCCGGTGCCGCGGCCGTGCAGTGCGGAGACCGGGTGCGGTTCGCCGAGTCCGAGGGACCACAGCATGGCCGCGTCGGCCTCGCCGCTGGGTCCGTCGACCTTGTTGGCGCAGAGCACCACCGGCTTCCCCGACCGGCGCAGCAGCTTCACCACGGCCTCGTCGGTGTCGGTGGGGCCGACGGTGGCGTCCACGACGAAGACGACCGCGTCGGCGGCCTCGATGGCGAACTCGGCCTGGGCCGCGACGGAGGCGTCGATCCCGAGGACGTCCTGCTCCCAGCCTCCGGTGTCGACGAGCTTGAAGCGGCGGCCCGCCCATTCGGCTTCGTAGGTGACGCGGTCGCGGGTGACACCGGGCCGGTCCTCGACGACCGCCTCACGGCGGCCGATGATCCGGTTCACCAGGGTCGACTTGCCGACATTGGGGCGGCCGACGACGGCGAGGACGGGCAGCGGGCCGTGACCGGCCTCGTCGATGGCCTCCTCCACGTCCTCGGCGTCGAAGCCCTCGACTGCGGCAAGCTCCATGAACTCCGCGTACTCGGCGTCGCCGAGCGCTCCGTGGTCGTGCTGGTCGTTCATGAAGTCCGTTTCCTCGTGTCTCGACCGGACCCTGTCCCGGGTTCGGGTGGTCCGGATGGTCAAGTCTTACCCGGCGCGCCCGGTGAGGCGCCTGGCGTTTTCCAGATGGGTGGTGAGCCGCTGCTGAATCCGGACCGTGGCCTCGTCCAGCGCGGTGCGGGTACGGCGGCCCGATCCGTCGCCCGCCTGGAAGGGGTCGCCGAAGACGACGTCCATCCGGCCGCGCAGCGGGGGCAGCGCACTGATCAACCGTCCGCGGCGCCCGGTGCTTCCCAGCACCGCCACCGGGACCACCGGGGCACCGGACCGTACCGCGAAGTACGCGAGACCGGCGCGGAGGGACGCGAAGTCGCCCTCGCCCCGGGTGCCCTCGGGGAAGATCCCGAGGACGTCGCCGCGCTCCAGGATCCCGAGGGCGTTGGTGACGGCGGCGCGGTCGGTGCCCGACCGGTCGACCTTCAGCTGGCCGATGCGCAGCAGAAAGGGGTCCAGGGGGCCGACGAAGGCCTCTTTTTTGATCAGGAAGTGCACGGGTCGCGGCGCGGTGCCCATCAGCATGGGTCCGTCGACGGCGTGGGAGTGGTTGACGGCGAGGATCACCGGTCCGGCGGCGGGGACCCGCCAGGCGCCGAGCACCCGGGGGTGCCACAGCCCGTACATCAGACCGATGCCGATCCGGCGGCCGACGGCCGCGCCCGCGGCGGAGGGCAGGGTGGTCACCGGGCGGCCGTCCGGCGCTCCTCGACGAGGGCCACCACCCGGTCGACGACCTGCTGGAGGGTCAGCTCGGTGGTGTCGACCTCGACCGCGTCGGCGGCCATCGCCAGCGGCGAGGTGGCCCGGCCGGAGTCGGCCGCGTCCCGCTTGACCAGCGCCTGCCGGGTGGCCTCGACGTCGGCGCCCGTCAGCTCGCCGGCCCGGCGGGCGGCGCGGGCCTCGGCGGAGGCGGTGAGGAAGATCTTGAGATCGGCGTCGGGAAGGACCGTCGTACCGATGTCCCGGCCCTCGACGACGATGCCGGTCTCAGCGGCGGCGGCGATCGCCTGCTGGAGGCCGGTGATCCGGGTCCGGACCTCGGGCACCGCGCTCACGGCGCTGACCTCGGCGGACACCTCGGGGGTGCGGATGGGCGCGGAGACGTCCTCGCCGTCCACGGTGATCGTGGGGCCGGCCGGGTCGGTGCCGGAGACGATCACGGGCTTCCCCGAGGCCGTGGCGATCGCGGCGGGGTCGGCGGTGTCCACTCCGTTGGTGATCATCCACCAGGTGATCGCGCGGTACTGCGCGCCGGTGTCGAGGTAGCGCAGCCCCAGGGCGGCGGCCACCGCCTTGGACGTGCTCGACTTGCCGGTGCCGGCGGGGCCGTCGATGGCAACGATCACGGCGGATTCCACGGTGGCGGACACCTTTCGTTCCGGGGTTCCCGCGGGCGCGGGGCGGCTTTCCCGCGGGGCGGGGGCGGCGGACTCCGCTGGCGGGAGTCCCGTACCAGGTTACCGACTGCCGGGCCCTGCCCTTTCCCCGCCGACCTGCGAAGGGACCGGGCGGGCCGGGGGCGCCGCCCGGGGCGCGCCCCGACGGCCCGGACCGGGGGCGGCCGGCCCGGGACGCGGGCCGGTCAGGGACGGACCGACCAGCCGCGTTCGCGCAGGGAGGCGCTGAGGACGGTGACCGCGGCGGGTTCCACCATCAGCTGCACCAGGCCCGCCTGCTGGCCGGTCGCGTGTTCGATCCGGACGTCCTCGATATTGACGCCCGCCCGGCCGGCGTCGGCGAAGATCCGGGCCAGCTCGCCGGGCCGGTCGCTGATCAGGACGGCGACGATCTCGTAGGCGGCCGGGGCGGCGCCGTGCTTGCCCGGGACCCTGGCCCGGCCTGCGTTGCCGCGCCGCAGGACGTCCTCGATGCCCGAGGCCCCGTCGCGCCGCTCGGCGGTCCCGGCGGACTCCAGCGACCGCAGCGCCCTGACCGTCTCGTCGAGGTCGGCGGCGATGGCCGCGAGCACCTCGGCGACCGGCCCGGGGTTGGCGGAGAGGATGTCCACCCACATCCGCGGGTCGGAGGCGGCGATCCGGGTGACGTCGCGGATGCCCTGCCCGCAGAGCCGTACCGCGGTCTCGTCGGCCTCCCGGAGCCGGGCGGCGACCATCGACGACACCAGCTGGGGGGTGTGGGAGACCAGGGCGACGGCCCGGTCGTGGGCGTCGGCGTCCATCACGACGGGGACGGCCCGGCAGAGGGCGACGAGTTCGAGGGCGAGGTTGAGGACCTCGGTATCGGTTTCGGGCGTGGGGGTGAGTACCCAGGGGCGGCCCTCGAAGAGGTCGGCGCTGGCGGCCAGCGGACCGGAACGCTCCTTGCCTGCCATCGGATGCGTACCGATGTAGCCGGAGAGGTCGAGGCCGAGGGCCTCCAGTTCCCGGCGGGGCCCGCCCTTGACGCTGGCGACGTCGAGGTAGCCGCGGGCCAGCCCGGCCTCCATGGCCCCGGCCAGCGCCCCGGCGACCCTGGCCGGGGGTACGGCGACGATCGCGAGGTCGACCGGGCCCTCGGGGGGCTCCTCGGTGCCCGCGCCGAGAGCGGTGGCGGTACGGACCCGTTCGGCGTCGTGGTCCACCAGATGGACCACGACGCCGCGGCCCGCGAGGGCGAGCGCGGCGGACGTGCCGATCAGTCCGGTTCCGATGACGGCGGCGGTTCTCACTGGGCGATGTCCTTGCGGAGGGCGGCGGCGCCGCCGAGGTACACATGGGTGACGGCGGACCGGCCGAGCCCGGTCTCGACATGGGCCAGGATCCGGACGACCCGGGGCATCGCGCCCTCGACGTCCATCTCCTGGGCGCATATGAGCGGGACATCGGTGATGCCGAGGCGGCGGGCGGCGGCGGCCGGGAAGGCACTGCGCAGATCGGGGGTCGCGGTGAACCAGACGCTGATCAGCTCGTCCGCGGTGAGGGAATTGCGCTCCAGTACGGCGGTGAGCAGCTCGCCGACCTGCTCGTCCATATGCTCCGCGTCGTCCCGTTCCAGCTGGACGGCCCCGCGGACCGCTCGTACCGCCACGTCCCCGCTCCTGCCTCTCGTCTGCGCCTGCTCCTGGTCGCCAGCCTAGTCAGCCCGGCGCGGACGGCAGCACGGCGGCCGGTGGGCGAGACGGGCCCGGCCGCGGGCGGGCCCGTCGGCGGGGGCGTACCGGCGTGTCCGGTCCGCCGCGCCAGGTGGCCGCGGTGACAGAATGCACGCCGCGCGGTCCCGGCCGGGTGCCGGGCGTTCGAGAGCGTTCGAAGGAGTACGGCGATGGGCACAGCGCGGCGGACGGTGCTGGCGGCCGGGGCGGCGACGGCCGCGGGTCTGGCCGCGGGCTGCTCCGGCGGGGGCGGCGGTCCGGCCGCGCCCGCCGCGAGCGCCCCGGAGAGCGGCTCCGCCACGGGCACCGCGACCGCGGTCCCGTCCGGGAGCCCGTCGCTCGGCAAGGAGCTGGCGAAGAAGGCCGGGATCCCGGTCGGCGGCGGGAAGGTCTTCACCGCCGAGAAGGTGGTGGTGACCCAGCCGACGGCCGGGGAGTTCAAGGCGTTCTCCGCGGTCTGCCCCCACCAGGGCTGTCTGGTGGACAAGGTCGCCGGCGGCACGATCGACTGCCCCTGCCACGGCAGCCGCTTCCGGATCGCGGACGGATCGGTCGAACACGGACCGGCCACCCGCCCGCTGCCACCGGCTTCGATCACGGTCACCGGGGACGCCGTACTGCTCTCCTGAGGGTGCCCCTCCGCCCGCCGCGGCGGGCCCTTAGCCTTACCGCCATGTACCGCGGCCCCGCACCCGAACAGCTCGTCCGTGACCACACGGTCTACTCCTGTGTGATGGGATCGCGGGCCTTCGGGCTCGCGACCGACGACAGCGATACCGACCGCCGGGGCGTCTTCCTCGCCCCGACCCCGCTGTTCTGGCGGTTCGACAAGCCCCCCGCGCATGCCGAGGGCCCGCTGCCCGAGCAGTTCTCCTGGGAGCTGGAACGCTTCTGCGAACTGGGTCTGCGGGCCAATCCGAATATCTTGGAGGTGCTGCACTCCCCGCTGGTGGAGCGGATCGACGACACCGGCCGGGAGCTGCTGGCACTGCGGGGCGCCTTTGTCTCGCGGGAGGTCCACCGCACCTTCGTGCAGTACGCGCACGGGCAGCACCGGAAACTGGCGGCCAGTCTGCGGCCGGGCCACGAGCCCCGCTGGAAACCGGCGATGCATCTGCTGCGGCTGCTGCTGAGCTGCCGCGATCTGCTGCGCTCGGGTGAGCTGGTGCTCGATGTCGGCGAGGAGCGGGAGGGGCTGCTGGCGGTACGGCGGGGCGAGGTGCCCTGGCCGCGGGTGGAGGCCCGGCTGGCGGAGCTGGTGGCGGAGACCGATGCGGCGCTGACCCGCTCCCCGCTCCCGGAGGCCGCGGACCGGGCCCGGGTGGAGGACTTCCTGGTCCGGACCCGCCGCGCCGCGGCCGGTACGCCCGGACCGCGGGCCTGAGCCCGCTCAGCCGCTCGGCCCGCTCCCGCTGCTCCGGCCGCTCCCGCCGCTCAGCCGGCGAGTCTGACCCGTACGACCAGATCCCCGAGGGCCGCACGGGCCGACGGTGTTTCCGGCAGACCGGTGTCCCGCTGCGCCAGATCCAGTACGGCGTGGAGCGCGGCGACCTCGTCGGCGGCGGAGTCCGGGACGAGCCCGGCGCCCGTCCCGTGCTCGGCCTCCGCCTTCGCGGCGATCAGTTCGGGCAGGAAGGCGGGGGCCGGTATCCCGTCCAGGAGCTGCGGCAGCGAGGCCAGCACCCGGCCGGTGCGCATCAGATGGATACCGGTGAGCAGCGCACGGAAGGTGTACAGCAGCGGCTTCAGCTCCCCGGTCTTCTCGTAGAGCCCCCACTGGGTCTTCGCGAACCCCCGGTAGTGGTGGGCGTGCCGGGCGGTGAGCACCCCGGGAGCGAGGGCGGTCAGCTCGGCGTGGACCTCGGTGGTGTGCACGACCAGCGGGGAGAGGAGCTGCTCCAGCACATAGCCGTTGGGGCGGAGCATCAGTCCGGCGAACTTCAGCAGATCGTGGGTGACGAGGTCCATCTCCACCCCGTCCCGGTCCCATATCCGGGTCCTGGTCTGCTCCGGTTCGTCGAGGCCGATCAGCTCCGCCACCGGCAGCAGATGCACTCCGCGCAGGTCCACGTCCGAGTCGCGGGACGGGAATCCGTACAGATGGGCACCGGAGACGGTGGCGAAGAGCAGCGGGTCGGGCTGTTCCGCGACGACGGGGGCGAGATCGAACTGTTCGAGGTCCACGGTCGCCAAGGATCGCAGGCGCCCACCGGGGCCCGGCGGGCGGGTCGGGCGGGTCAGCCGTCCCAGAGGGCCCCCAGGGTCATCAGGTCGCCGCGGTGTTCGACATGGTCGGCCCAGCTGCTGGGCCAGGCGGCGGCGCCGAGCCGGGCACCGGCGAAGGCGCCGGTGAGGGCGGCGATGGAGTCGGAGTCGCCCCGGGTGCAGGCGGCGCGGCGCAGGGCGGTCAGGGGCTCGTCGGGGAAGAGCAGGAAGCACTGGAGGGCGGTGGCGAGGGCCTCTTCGGCGATCCAGCCGTCGCCGGTGGTCGGACAGGGGTCGTCCGCCGGGTCGGCGGTGGGCAGGACGCCCGCGAGCCGCCGCAGGATCTCCTGGCACTCGTCCCAGCCGCGGGCGATATAGGCCTGGGGTGTGCGGTCGTCGGCGCGCTGCCAGAGATCGCCCAGCCAGCGGTCGTGGTAGCGGGAGCGGTTCTCGTAGGCGTACGAGCGCAGCATGCCGACGAGGCCCAGGGGTTCGGCGCCGCCGGCGAGGAGGTGGACGGCGTGGGCGGTGAGGTCGGCGGCGGCCAGCGCGGTGGGGTGGGCGTGCGTGAGGGCGGCCTGGAGCTGGGCGGCGCCCGCGCGCTGCTCGGTGCTGAGGCCGGGGGCGAGCCCGACGGGCGTGACCCGCATATTGGCCCCGCAGCCCTTGGATTCGACGGTTCCGGCGTACTGCCAGGGCAGTCCGGGGTCGTCGAGGCGGCGGCAGGCGTCCAGACAGGTGCGGCCGGGGGCGCGGTTGTTCTCCGGGGAGTGGTACCAGGAGACGAACTCGGCGCGCAGCGGCGGGACGAAGCGGGCAGCGTCGAGGGCACCGCGGTCCATGGCGGCACGCAGGGCGCGGGCGACGGCGAGGGCCATCTGGGTGTCGTCGGTGATGTACGCCGGGCGGGGCAGGCGCATCTCGCGCCAGGGGCCGCATTTGGCGAGGATCTGCGGCACGTCGTTGAACTCCGTGGGGAAGCCGAGGGCGTCCCCGAGGGCGAGTCCGATCAGCGAGCCGGTGGCGGCCTGCCGGATACGGGTCCGGTTCGTGCCTGCCCGGGTGGTCCCGAGGATGGTCATGGCTGGCGTCCTTCCGGGCGCAGGAGGGGCGGGTGGAGGACCGCGGCGGTGCCCGCGCGGTAGAGGGCGGCGGGTTTGCCCCGGCCGCCGGTGCGGCGCGGGGGGCCCTCGGCCGGCTCCACGAAGCCGGGGGTGGCGAGGACCTTGCGCCGGAAGTTGGGCCGGTCGAGCGGGACGCCCCAGACGCTCTCGTAGACCTCCTGAAGCTCTCCGAGGGTGAAGGCGGCGGGGCAGAAGCCGGTGGCGAGCCCGGTGTACTCGAACTTGCCGCGGATCCGGTCGACGGCGTCGGCGAGGATGCGGTCGTGGTCGAAGGCGAGCGGGCCGGTGTCCGCGCGGGGCTTCCAGCGGGCGGCGGCCGCGTCGCCGCCGCCGCGCGGTTCGGGCAGATCGGGCAGGAGCGCGGTGTACGCGACGGAGACCACCCGCATCCTCGGGTCCCGGTCCGGTTCGCTGTAGGTGCGGAGCTGTTCGAGGTGGAGGCCGTGGACGGTCTCGCGGGAGAGCCCGGTCTCCTCGGCCAGCTCCCGCCGGGCGGCCTGTCCCGCCGATTCGCCGGGCCGGACGAAGCCCCCGGGCAGCGCCCAGTCGCCGCGGTAGGGGTCTTCGCCGCGCTCCACGAGCAGGACGTTCAGCTGTGCGTCGCGGACGGTGAAGACGGCCAGATCGACGGTGACCGCGAAGGGCGGAAAAGCGCGCGGGTCGTAGGCGGCGGCTTCAGGCGCGGGGGGCATCAGCGGTGCTCCGTGGAATCGGGTACGGCGGACGGGCAGCGGCGGTGGGGAGGCGGGGCGGCCGCCCCTGTCCTCCGGTCCGGCCCGCCGGTCGGCTGCCGCTGCCTCGTTCCCGTACACCGCGAGCCCCCGCCCTCCAATAGTCACTCTGACTATAAACAGAGGGTGACGGACGGCACAAGGCCTCCAGGGCGCGGAAACGGAGAGGGGCCCGCGGCGCACCTGCGCCGCGGGCCCCTCGGAGCCGTACAACGGGACCCCTCCGAGGAGGAGCCGGGGCTACTACAGACCCACCTCGTTCATCAGCATGCCGACCTCCGTATTGGTCAGCCGCCGCAGCCAGCCGGACTTCTGGTCGCCGAGGGCGATCGGGCCGAAGGCCGTACGGACCAGCTTGTCGACCGGGAAGCCCGCCTCGGCGAGCATCCTGCGGACGATGTGCTTGCGCCCCTCGTGCAGGGTGACCTCGACGAGGTAGTTCTTGCCGGTGTTCTCCACGACCCGGAAGTGGTCGGCGCGGGCGTAGCCGTCCTCCAGCGGGATACCGTCCTTGAGCCGCTTGCCCAGCTCGCGCGGGAGCGGCCCCTGGATGGCGGCCAGATAGGTCTTCTTCACGCCGTACCGGGGGTGGGTGAGACGGTGGGCCAGCTCGCCGTGGTTGGTGAGCAGGATGATGCCCTCGGTCTCGGTGTCCAGCCGGCCGACGTGGAAGAGCCGGGTCTCCCGGTTGGTGACATAGTCCCCGAGGCACTGGCGGCCGTCCGGGTCCTCCATGGTGGAGACCACACCGGCGGGCTTGTTCAGCGCGAAGAAGAGGTACGACTGGGTGGCCACGGTCAGGCCGTCGACCTTGATCTCGTCCTTCTGCGGATCGACGCGGAGCCCCTGCTCGACGACGATCTTCCCGTTGACCTCGACCCTGGCCTGGTCGATCAGCTCTTCGCAGGCCCGCCGCGAACCCATCCCGGCGCGGGCCAGCACCTTCTGCAGCCGCTCGCCCTCCTGCTCGGCGCCGGGGAAGGTCTTGGGGGTGCGGACCTCGGGCTTGTTCGCATACCGCTCGCGGTTGCGCTCCTCGGTCCTGGCGTCGTACTCGCGCGAGCGGGCGGGCGCGCCACGGCCGCCGCGGGGGTCCTGCTTCGGGGACTGCCGGGGACCGCCCTTGGCGCCGCCGCGCGCCGTACTGCCGCGGCCCTGCTTCGGCCCCTCGCCCGCTCCGGCACCGCCACCGGAACCGCCGACGTCGTAGCGGCGCTCTTCGGGACGGGGCTTGCCCGCGCGCTTCTGCCTGTCGTCGCGGCCGTTGCCCGCGCCGCGGAAGTTACCGCGCCCGCCGCTCTTACCGCTGCTGTTCCTGCCGCTGCCGCTGCTTCGCATCAAGTTTCCGTCGTCTTGTCATCTTCGTCCGGTACGGACCGTGAGTCCGGTTCCGGAGCGTCCGGATCGAACGACGGCACGCCCTCCTGCGTCTCGGCTTCGATCGCCTCGGCCTCGGGGAGGAAGGGCGCCAGCTCCGGCAGCTCGTCCAGGCCGCGCAGGCCCATCCGCTCCAGGAAGTAGTTCGTCGTCCTGTACAGGATCGCACCTGTTTCGGGTTCCGCGCCCGCCTCATCGACCAGACCCCGCTGGAGCAGGGTCCGCATCACGCCGTCGCAGTTCACCCCGCGGACCGCGGAGACCCGGGAACGGCTGACCGGCTGGCGGTACGCGACCACCGCGAGGGTCTCCAGGGCCGCCTGGGTGAGCCGGGCCTGCCGGCCGTCGAGGACGAACCGCTCGACGGCCGGGGAGTAGGCGGCCCGGGTGGAGAACCGCCAGCCGCCGGCGACCAGGCGCAGCTCGAAGCCACGGCCCTGTGCGGTGTACTCGTCGGCCAGCTCGCGCAGGGCGTCGGCGACGGCCCGCCGGGGCCGTTCCAGCACCTTGGCCAGATGCTCCTCGGCGGCCGGTTCGTCGACCACCATCAGCACGGCCTCCAGTGCGGGCTTGAGGGCCAGGTCCGCGGCGGGGGCCCCGGCCTCCGCTCCGTTCTCGGGGATTGTCACGCCGTGACCTCCGTCTTCCTGCCGTGCTGCCGGTCCGCCTGCGGCGCCGGCCGGTCGAACTCGTCGGTGACCTTCGGCGCCGCGTCCCCGCCGGTCCAGCGGACCAGCAGCTCCCCGAGGGCCTCCTCCTGCTCCAGGGCGACCGCCCTGTCGCGGTACAGCTCCAGAAGTGCGAGGAAGCGGGCGACGACGGTCAGGGTGTCCGTGGTGTCGGCGGTCAGCTCCCGGAATCCGGTCTCACCGCGCTCCCGCAGCACGGCGACGAGGTACTCCGCCTGCTCCCGCACGCTCACCAGCGGCGCGTGGATATGGTCCACGTACACCTGCGGCCTTGGCCTGGGCTGCATCGCCTTCACCGCGAGCCGCGCGAAGCCCTCGGCGCCGATACCGATCATCACATCGGGCAGCAGTTCGGCGTAGCGGTCCTCCAGGCCCACGGTCCTGGGCCGGCACAGTGCCTCCGCCGCCATCCGCTCGCCGAAGATCTCCGCGATCCGCTTGTACGCCCGGTACTGGAGAAGGCGGGCGAAGAGCAGGTCGCGCGCCTCCAGCAGGGCGAGATCCGCCTCGTCCTCCACTTCGGCGGCGGGCAGCAGCCGGGCGGCCTTCAGATCCAGCAGGGTCGCGGCGACGACGAGGAACTCGGTCGTCTGGTCGAGGTCCCAGTCGTCCCCCATGGCGCGGATATGGGCCATGAACTCGTTCGTGACCTTGGAGAGCGCGACCTCGGTCACGTCCATCTTGTGCCGGGAGATCAGCTGGAGGAGCAGATCGAAGGGCCCCTCGAAGTTGGTGAGCCGCACGGTGAACCGCCCGTCGGCGGGGGGCGGGGCCCCCGGCGGGGTCTCCGGGGCGGCGGCCCGGTCCCGCGGGGAGTCCGGGGCCGCGGCGGCCGGATCCCGCACGGTACGGGCGGATTCAGCGGATTCCGCGGGGTCCGTGGCTTCCGCGGGATCCGCTCGGTTCCCCGGCCGCACTCCGGCATTCGCCGCGGCGCCCCGCACAGGTCCGTACGCCTCCCGTCCGGCCAGGTGCGGTGATACGGCGTCCGCGCCGAGGCGTTGGCTTGTCGCGCAGTTCCGCCCCCACGCCTGCGGCGTGGGGGGACCCCCAGCGCCACTCAAGGCACCCGTCGTCCCTGTCTCCGGAACGCTTTCCCGCTCTCCCGGGACGGCCCCGGAGGCCGGGAGTTCCGGCCCGTCCGCCCCTCCGGGGGCCGGGGAAACCCCCTCCGTGTCCGGGCCGGCACCGGAGCGGTCGGGGACCCCCTCCCCCGCATGGTGGTCCGGAACCGGAGGCGAGGGCGGCGAGGGCGTGGCCGGGCCGCGGCCCAGGGGGCGGCGGGACGGACGGGGCGGCGGAGCGGCCGGGGGCATGGGCGGTCCAGGAGTGCGGAACGGGGGCAGGGCAGCGCGAGGCTACCTTCAGCGTCCGCGCAGCCGGCGGACGAGGATGCTCGCCTCGCCGCGTTGTTCGAGGTCGGCCAGGACCACCGCGACCGCCTCGCGGACGATCCGGCCGCGGTCGACGGCCAGCCCGTGCTCGCCGCGCAGCACCAGCCGCGCGTGTTCGAGGTCCATCAGCTCCTCGGCGGAGACATAGACGGTGATCTTCTCGTCGTGGCGCTCGCGGCCGCTGGGCCGGCGGTTCGCGGCCCGGCCGCGGCGCCGCGGCGCCGCGGCGCCGGAGGCCCCGGGGGCCTCCTGGGCGGCCTGGGAACGGCGGGACCTGCCCGATACCCCGGGGACGGGCGTATCGGGCGCCTCCGCCCGGCTGCGCCCTTCCGTGCCGCCCTCGGCCTCGGCCGCAGTGTGCTCCTGCGACGAGGACGGCGGGAGAGCGGCGGCGTCGAGCGGATCGCTCTCCCCGGCGGGGGCGGGGACCCTCGGTTCGCCGTTCGCCGCACGCCGCGGCGAGGACGACTGGAGCGCCATGCCCCCGGTCGTACGGAACAGTTCGTCGGCTCCGGGCAGACTCACTCGGCGTGACACCGGGCGAGCACCTCCCTGGCCAGTTGCCGGTACGCGGCGGCGCCCACCGAGTTCGACGCGTAGGTGGTGATCGGCTCACCGGCGACCGTGGTCTCCGGGAAGCGGACCGTCCGCCCGATGACGGTGTGGTAGACGTGGTCGTCGAAGGCCTCGACCACCCGGGCGAGCACCTCACGGCTGTGCACGGTCCGCGAGTCGTACATCGTGGCGAGGATGCCGTCCAGCTCCAGTTCGGGGTTGAGCCGCTCCTGGACCTTCTCGATGGTCTCGGTCAGCAGGGCGACACCGCGCAGCGCGAAGAACTCGCACTCCAGCGGGACGATCACCTTGTGCGCCGCGGTCAGCGCGTTCACGGTGAGCAGACCGAGGGAGGGCTGACAGTCGATCACGATGTAGTCGTAGTCGGAGAGCAGCGGCTTCAGCGCCCGCTGGAGCGTGGACTCCCGGGCGACCTCACTGACCAACTGCACTTCCGCGGCGGACAGGTCGATGTTGCTCGGCAGCAGGTCCATATTGGGCACGGCCGTCTTCAGCAGTACCTCGTCGGCCGACATGCCCCGCTCCATGAGCAGGTTGTAGACCGTCAGGTCCAGCTCCATCGGGTTGACGCCGAGGCCGACCGAGAGGGCGCCCTGCGGGTCGAAGTCGACCAGCAGCACACGCCGTCCGTACTCCGCGAGTGCCGCGCCCAGGTTGATGGTCGACGTGGTCTTGCCGACGCCGCCCTTCTGGTTGCACATCGCGATGATCTTCGCGGGGCCGTGGTCGGTCAGCGGGCCCGGGATCGGGAAGTACGGCAGCGGGCGGCCGGTGGGGCCGATGCGCTCACGGCGCTGGCGCGCCGCGTCGGGCGCGAGCGTGGCCGCGTACTCGGGGTCGGGCTCGTATTCGGCGTCGGGGTCGTAGAAGTGCCCCTCGGGGAGTTCCTCGTAGGCGGCGAAGTGCGTGGACTCTCGGCCACTCTCGTCGCCTGCCGTGGCGTTCACGTGTAGGCCGTCCGTCATCGTCATCGTGTGGGCTGTCGTCATGTGCGGGGTGTGCGGGGCGCCCCGGCGTGCCGTGGCGGTCCGCGCAGCGACGGGACCGGCGGTGCCGGAGGTTCCGGCGAAGCCGACAGTCACCCGCCCGAAGGGCGGGGCCGGGAGCGTCGAAGGCGTTCCCGAGTAACCGCCCCCGGGAGTAAATGTCGACTCATTCACAAGTCGTCTTACCTCCTCGGCCGCGGTCGGGGCTTCATCTGTCTTTATCGACTAGGTCAGCGTGGCATCATGCCGACGGTTGGCGACTCTATGGCGTGTCACCGCTCCGCAGCAACACAATCCACCGGACCCGGCCCGATGTGTCGGCAACGGAACACCGCGGTGTCAAGAGCGCGCGGCCACCGGAGTGTGATCCGCCCCACTGGTTTTCGGAAGGGGCGCGTCCACTGACGAGCGGCGTTGGTGCCGTGTTGAACGACCACGTACCGGACGGCCGCCGGCGGCACGGGGAGATACGCCGCCGGCCGGACCTTGCTGAGCAAGATCCGGCCGGGGGCGCGAAGTTGACGGTCTCCGTTGACCCGCGGGGACCGTGTGTCGCGGCCGGGCGCGCCAAGGGGTCCGCGGGTCCGCGGCTGTCGGGAGGGGGTCAGCCGATGAGCGCGCTCAGCTCGGCGAGGGGCAGACCGTGGGCCTCGGCGACGGGCCCGTAGACGACCTCTCCGTCATGGGTGTTGAGGCCGAGCGCGAGAGCGGGGTCACGGCGCAGCGCCTCGACCCAGCCGCGGTTGGCGAGTTCGACGATGTACGGCAGCGTCGCGTTGGTGAGCGCGTACGTCGAGGTGTTGGGCACCGCGCCCGGCATGTTGGCGACGCAGTAGAAGACCGAACCGTGGACCGTGAAGGTCGGTTCCGCGTGAGTGGTCGGCCGGGAGTCCTCGAAGCAGCCGCCCTGGTCGATGGCGATGTCGACAAGGACACTTCCGGGCTTCATTTTGGCGACCAGCTCGTTGGTGACCAGCTTCGGGGCCTTGGCGCCCGGGATGAGGACGGCGCCGATGACGAGGTCGGCCTCGACGACGGCCTGCTCCAGCTCGTAGGCGTTGGAGACGACGGTCTGCACCTTGGTGCCGAAGATCTTGTCGGCCTCGCGCAGCTTGTTGATGTCGCGGTCGAGCAGGGTGACGTGGAAGCCCATGCCGACGGCGATCTGGGTGGCGTTCCAGCCGGAGACGCCGCCGCCGATCACGACCGCGCGTCCCGCACGGGTGCCCGGGACGCCGCCCGGCAGCACACCGCGGCCGCCCGCCGAGCGCATCAGGTGGTAGGCGCCGACCTGCGGGGCGAGCCGCCCGGCGACCTCGGACATCGGGGCGAGCAGCGGGAGCTGGCGGCTCGCGGTCTCGACCGTCTCGTAGGCGATGGCCGTGGTGCCGGACTCCAGGAGCGCGTCGGTGCACTCGCGGGAGGCGGCCAGGTGGAGGTACGTGAAGAGGGTCTGGTCCTTGCGGAGGCGGTGGTACTCCTCGGCAACCGGCTCCTTGACCTTGAGCAGCAGGTCGGCGACGGCCCAGACCTCGTCGGCGGTGGCGAGGATCTCGGCCCCGGCGGCGGCGAACTCCACATCGGTGATGGAGGAGCCGAGGCCGGCGCTCTGCTCGATGAAGACCTGGTGACCGTTGCGCACCAGCTCGTGCACGCCGGCGGGGGTGATCGCCACCCGGAACTCGTTGTTCTTGACCTCGCGGGGGATGCCGACCTTCACGTCGATCACGGTCCTTGGCTCAGGGGATAAGGAGGGTATTGACAGATAAACCCGGACACACAGGGCGCAGGGGTACACACCGCGAGATAACGCGATGGAGCCAGTATTAATGAAGGGTTTCCCGCTGTCTAGCCTTACAAACCTTTATTCTCGTCTGGCACCACTACGGATTTCGTAGGTGGAACCCGGCTTCTTACCTTCGTCCTCACCGTGGCCGCGGGGGCTCCCGGGAGCCTCCCCCGGCTCTGCCGTATCCGCCGGACCCCCGGTACCGTCCGGACCGGCCCCCTCTCCGGTGCCGTCGGCGGTCTCCAGCAGCCGCTCGGCGCCGGCCCGCTGCAAGCGGGCGGCCGCCGGATCGCCCAGCCGGTCCAGGGTGTCGGCCAGCCGCAGCCGCAGCGCGGCCTGGAGCCGTACATCACCGGCCTGCCGCGCCCACTCCACCGCCTCCCGGCAGGTCCGCAGCGACTCCTCGGGCCGTCCCGCGTACTCCTGCACCCGGGCCGCCTCGCTGAGGGCCCGCGCCTGCGCCGGCAGATCGCCCACCCGCCGGTATCCGGCGACCGAGGCGCGCCAGCAGCGCAGAGCCTCTCCGTACCGCCCGGCATAGGTGTGGGCGGTGCCCAGCCGTCCGTAGAGCCGGGCCTCGTCCGCCCGCTCCCCCCTCGTCTGCCGCCGGGCCAGCGCCCGGCCGTACCAGTCGGCGGCCCGCTGCCAGTCGTCCAGCTCCTGCCAGGCACCGCCTACGGATTCCATCGCGCGGCTGATCGCATAGGGGTCGTCGGCGGCCCGTCCGGCGTCCAGCGCGGCCCGGTAGCGGGCGAGCGCGTCCTCGGTACGGCCCGTCTCGGCGTCCAGATCACCGAGGTTCAGCAGGGCCGCGGCGGCCTCCCGGTGCAGCCCCCGGCGTTCGGCGACATCGAGGACGAGCTGATGGAGTCCGTAGAGATCAGGGGCCGCCGCATCGGTGCCCCGATGCGCCGCCAACGCTCGGACCAGCGCCGCGACCAGGCGTCTCGCCAGGGTGTCCAGATCGCCGTCGCCGACCGCGAGCCGGGCGGCGGCCAGCAGCCCGGGGCGGTGGATCCGCAGCCAGTCGGCCGCGGCCGGGGCGTCCGGGAAGCGGAGCGAGCGCGGCAGCGACTCCACGGCGGTCCGGGCGGGCGACCCCTCCGGCTCGGTGGCAGCCCGGCAGGACTGGAGCCGGCGGACGGCCCGCTCCAGCATCCGGGCCCGCGCCAGCTGCACCTCGCCCGGCTTGTCGTGCGCCTCGGAGAGCGCCCGCATCAGCGGGACCAGGACTCCGGGCACCGCGTACAGCCCTTCGCCCCGCCGGTGCAGCACCCCCAGGGCGACATATCCCTCCAGGGCGCTGTGCGCCTCGTCCGGAGAGCAGGCCCCGAGCGCCGAAGCGGTCTGCGGATCCACGATCCCGGCGGGCGCCAGCGCCAGCAGCCGCAGCAGCCGGGCGGCGCCCGTCGGCAGCGAGCCGTGCACCAGCCGGAACGCCCGGGAGGCCGGCCGCAGCGCCTGCGGCACCTCCTCGTCCTCGGGCAGCGCCCGCAGCCGCCGGACCGCGTCGGCGACCGACGCCTGGGGCCGGGCGGCCAGCCAGCCGCCGACCATGACCAGCGCGGCGGGCTGTCCGCCGCATTCCTCGGCAACGGATTCCGCGGCCTGCGGGTCGACGGTGATCCGGACGGAGCCGGTGAAGGCGGTGAGCAGTTCGATGGCGGCCTTGGGGTCGAGGCCGCCGACCGTGCACGGCCGGACCCCGGGGATACCGGTCAGCGGGCCCGAGCCCACGACCACCAGCAGACATCCGGGGTCGTCGGGGAGGAGCGCATCGACCTGTTCCGCGTCGGCGGCGTCGTCGAGCAGCAGCAGGACGCGGCGCCCGGCGAGGCTCTCGCGGAGCAGCTGCGACAGTTCGTCCCCGTCCGCGCCGGGCGGCGAGGCCGCCCCGAGGGCGTCGAGCAGCTCCCGGGCGGTCTCCTCGGTGGGAACGGCCCGGCCGCCGGGTTCGGTGAGGGCGGCCCGCAGCACTCCGCCGGGATACCGCTCGGCGAGCCCTTCGACGAGACGGGCGGCGAGCGCGCTCCGTCCGGCGCCGGGCCGGCCGGCGATGAGCAGCACCCGGGCGCGGGCGGCGGCCCGGCCCGCGATGGTGTCGAGTCCGGCCCGTTCCACATCGGCCAGCAGGGTCTTCAGCTCCCGCTGACGGCCGGAGAACAACCTTCCGGATCCCTTGGACGCACCGGTCCGGCCGACCCGGCCCACCGCCTGATCCGTCGCCTGATCCGTCACGGGCCACGCTCCCGTCCAGTCCGTGCACTCGCCGAGCCCGCAAGGGAATCCGCACGGGCGTTCCGAGCGTAGTTCACTCTCTGCGACGATCCGGTACGCGCAGCCCCGATATATCACCTGATCGGATCAGTAATATCTACAGATCATCAGACTGGATGATGAATAGCTCCGGTGGAGGGGCACCACGGCGCGGGAACCCCGCAACGGGAGCCGGACGTGCCACCGGGGAGCGGCGGCACGTCCGGCGGGAACCCTCAGGCCTCGAAGGGACGGGCCGGCCAGGGCGCCGAGGCCGGACGCAGTGCGTCGAAGCCCTCGCCCGCCCGGGCCGCGACCGCCGACAGCACCCCCACCACCAGACAGTTGTTGTGGAGTTCCCCGGCGAGCACACCCCGGACCAGATCGGCCAGCGGCACCCGGGCCAGCTCCATGTCCGCCTCCTCCTCGGAGACCTCGTACCGCTCCCCCTCGGCCGTGGAGAGATCGCGGGCGAGGAAGATCCGTACCGCTTCGTCGCAGCCGCCGGGGGTGGTGTACACATCCGTGAGCACCCGCCAGTCCTCGGCCTTGACATGGGCCTCCTCGTACAGCTCCCGCTGGGCCGCGTGCAGCGGGTTCTCCCCCGGCACGTCCAGCAGTCCGGCCGGGATCTCCCACAGCTTCTGCCGTACGGGGTGGCGGTACTGGCGGAGGACCACGACCCGGTCGTCGGCGTCGAGGGCGAGCACCGCCACCGACCCCGGGTGGACCTGGTAGTCGCGGCGGGCCACCGAACCGTCGGGCATCACCACATCGTCGGTGCGGACACTGGTCTTGGCGCCCCGGAAGGGGGTGACCGTCGCCGTGACCCGCCACTCCTCCGGCGTGTCCGCGACGGCTCCGGCCGCCGTCCCGGTCGCTTCGTATCCCATCCCGGCCCTCCCGCAGAAAGTCGATCGGGGTACGGGCCGCCTCTCGGGCCCGTACCCCGGTCAACCGTAACGCCTTGATCGTCAGGCGCCGGACTTCCGCTCGACGGCGGCCTTCACCAGACCCGCGAAGAGGGGGTGCGGGCGGGTCGGACGGGACCGCAGCTCCGGGTGCGCCTGGGTGGCGACCAGGTACGGGTGCACCTCGCGGGGGTACTCGACGTACTCGACGAGCTTGTTGTCCGGGCTGGTGCCCGAGAACACGATGCCCGCCTTCTTCTCCAGCTCCGCGCGGTAGGCGTTGTTCACCTCGTAGCGGTGGCGGTGGCGCTCCTCCACGTAGGGCTGGTCGCCGTAGACCTCGCGCACGATGGAGCCCTCGGCCAGCTTCGCCGGGTAGAGCCCGAGCCGCATGGTGCCGCCGAGGTCGCCCGCGCCCTCCACATACGCCAGCTGCTCCTCCATGGTGGAGATCACCGGGTGGGCGGTGGCGGCGTCGAACTCGGTGGAGTTGGCCTCGGAGATCGCGGCCAGGTTGCGGGCCGCCTCGATCACGATGCACTGGAGGCCGAGGCAGAGCCCCAGCAGCGGAACGCGGTTCTCCCGGGCGTACTGGATGGCGCCGACCTTGCCGCTGACACCGCGGTCGCCGAAGCCGCCGGGGATGCAGATCGCGTCCACGTCCTCCAGCTGCTTCTTCGCCCCGGCCGGGGTCTTGCAGTCGTCGGAGGTGACCCACTTGACCTTGACCCGGGCCCGGTTGGCGAAACCGCCGGCGCGCAGCGCCTCGGTCACCGAGAGATAGGCGTCGGGCAGGTCGATGTACTTGCCGACGAGGGCGACGGTGACCTCGTGGGCCGGGTTGTGGACCCGGTCCAGCAGATCGTCCCAGGTCGTCCAGTCGACATCGCGGAACGGCAGGTCGAGCTTGCGCACCACATAGGCGTCGAGGCCCTCGGTGTGCAGCACCTTGGGGATGTCGTAGATCGACTTGGCGTCGATGGCGGCGACTACGGCGGCCTCGTCGACATCGCACATCAGGGAGATCTTCCGCTTGATGGCGGTCGGCACCTCCCGGTCGGCCCGGAGCACGATCGCGTCGGGCTGGATGCCGATATTGCGGAGCGCGGCCACCGAGTGCTGGGTCGGCTTGGTCTTCAGCTCGCCGGACGGACCGATGTAGGGCAGCAGCGAGATGTGGACGACGAAGACGTTGTCCCGGCCGACCTCGTGGCGGACCTGGCGGACGGTCTCCAGGAACGGCAGCGACTCGATGTCGCCGACCGTACCGCCGACCTCGGTGATGACGACGTCGACGTCGTCGGCCGCCATCCGGCGGATCCGGCTCTTGATCTCGTTGGTGATGTGCGGGATGACCTGCACGGTGTCGCCCAGGTACTCGCCGCGCCGCTCCTTGGCGATGACCTGCGAGTACACCTGGCCGGTGGTGACGTTGGCCGAGCCGTCGAGGTCGACGTCGAGGAAACGCTCGTAGTGGCCGATGTCCAGGTCGGTCTCGGCGCCGTCGTTGGTGACGAACACCTCACCGTGCTGGAAGGGGTTCATCGTGCCGGGGTCGACGTTCAGATAGGGGTCGAGCTTCTGCATCGTGACCCGCAGTCCCCGGGCCTTCAGCAGCGCACCCAGGCTGGAGGCCGTCAGGCCCTTTCCGAGGGAGGAGGCGACACCCCCGGTGACGAAGATGTGCTTGGTCGTCATGGTGTTGGGCGGCATCGCCAAGAGGGGGCTCCCGTGGTCGCGAGGTGAGGTGCGTTCCGACAGCCCGTACCGAGGCCCGGAAGGGGTTCGGGGGGGTGCCGTCGCTGCGGTTTCGGGGCGCCTGTTCTCGACAGGCATGCCACCGGTCCACGGGGTACCAGGGTATCAGCGACAGGGGGAGGCTGCTTCCGGCCACACGCGCTCCCGTCCCTCCCTCTGATCCCCCGGACCCCTCTCCGCCTCCTCCGTCCCGGCTGCCGCAGCACCCGTTTTTCTGCGCTTACACCACACTGACACCACCCCTCACCAGCGGTTCACCCATGGCTCACTCGTTCGGATGACTCACGTTGTCGAGAGCGCCACGCGGATGGCTGTGTCGCGTCGTATCCTGCTCGGACACTCGCTCTTCTGAGCGATGCCGAGGGGCGCGCGGAGCGCATCGGAGCAGGGTGGCGACGATGGCGTCGGGACGGTTCACAGCCGTGTTTCCGCAGTTCGTCCGGGCCCCGTACCGGTGATGTACGCGGCCCCGACCACAGCAAGCGCCCTACGGGGCGGACGTGGCCGTTCGACTGGAGATGCACGTGGCCGGGCGCATCGAGGATTACGCACTCATCGGGGACATGCAGACCGCAGCACTGGTCTGCCGGGACGGCACGGCGGACTGGCTGTGCCTGCCCCGTTTCGACTCGCATGCCGTCTTCGCGGGACTGCTCGGCACCGAGGAGCACGGCTTCTGGAGGCTGGGGCCCGCCCCCGCCGCCGGAGCCGAGCCCCCGGCCGCCGACCGCCGCCGCTACCGGGGCGACTCCCTGATCCTGGAATCCGAGTGGGACACCCCGCGCGGCACGGTCCGGGTGACGGACTTCATGCCGCCGCGCGACGGCGCCCCGCAGCTCATCCGGATCGTGGAGGGCGTCAGCGGGCGGGTCCCGATGCGCTCCGCACTGCGGATGAGGTTCTCGTACGGCCGGATCGTGCCGTGGGTCCACAAGGTCGACGGCCGCACGGTCGCCGTGGCCGGCCCCGACTCGGTCTGGTTCGACTCCCCCACCGACACCTACGGCAAGGATCTGACCACCTACTCCGACTTCACCGTCTCCCCCGGTGAGCGGATCGCCTTCACCATCTCCTGGCAGCCCTCGCACCACCGGCCGCCCGCGCTGCCCGAGCCGGAGGCCTCGCTGGAGGCCACGGAGGACTTCTGGCGCGAGTGGGTCGAACACTGTACGTACCACGGCCCCTACCGGGAGGCGGTGGTCCGTTCGCTGATCACGCTGAAGGCCCTCACCTACGCCCCCACCGGCGGTATCGTCGCCGCGCCCACCACCTCCCTGCCGGAGGAGATCGGCGGCGTACGGAACTGGGACTACCGCTACACCTGGCTGCGGGACGCCGCGATCACCCTCTCCTCCCTGCTGCGCACCGGCTACCGGGACGAGGCCCGCGCCTGGCGCGAATGGCTGCTGCGGGCCGTCGCCGGGGACCCGGAGAACCTTCAGATCATGTACGGCATCGCCGGGGAGCGGGAACTCGGCGAGGCGGAGCTGGACTGGCTGCCGGGGTACGAGAACTCCACCCCCGTCCGCGTCGGCAACGGCGCCGCCCACCAGCTCCAGCTCGACGTCTACGGCGAGGTCACCGAGGCCCTGCACCTGGCCCATATGACCGGACTCGCCCGCAACGACTACGCCTCCCTCCTCCAGCTCAAGCTGATCGAATACCTGGAGAAGCACTGGATGGAGCCGGACGAAGGCATCTGGGAGGTCCGCGGACCGCGCCGCCACTTCGTCCACTCCAAGGTCATGGCCTGGGTCGCGGTCGACCGCACCATCAAGCTCATCGAGGCCGGTGACGTCGACGGACCGCTGGAGCGCTGGCGGCAGATGCGCGACGACATCCACCGGGACGTCTGCGAGAAGGGCTACGACCGGGAGCGCAACACGTTCACCCAGTCGTACGGCTCCAAGGAGCTGGACGCCTCCCTGCTGCTGATCCCCCAGATGGGCTTCCTGCCGCCCGACGACAAGCGGGTCATCGGCACCATCGAGGCGATCCAGCGCGAGCTGTCCACCGAGGACGGCTTCGTCCTGCGCTATCCGACGGCCGGGGAGGACGCCGGGGTCGACGGTCTGGAGGGCGACGAGGGCGCGTTCCTCGCCTGCTCGTTCTGGCTGGCCGACGATCTGGCGATGATCGGCCGGGTCGACGAGGCCCGGAAGCTCTTCGAGAAGCTGCTGGCCCTCCGCAACGACCTCGGGCTCCTCGCCGAGGAGTGGGACTCCAAGAACGGCCGCCAGGTGGGCAACTTCCCCCAGGCCTTCAGCCATGTCCCGCTGATCGACACTGCGCTGCGGCTGACCGCCTCCGGCGCCTACGGCGGATAGGGACGGCACGTCCGTGGAGATCCGAGGAGAGCCCCGGGGCGGGATCACCGTCCGCAGGGCGCTCGAACTGCCCGGACTGCGGTCCGGCCTGCCGGAGGTCGTCGCCGGGGCCGAGAAGCTGAACCGCACCGTGCGCTGGGTCCACGCGGGCGAGGTGCCGAATATCGCGTCGCTCCTCAAGGGCGGCGAGCTGCTGCTGACGACGGGTCTGGGCCTCGGCACCAGACCCGCCGAGCAGCGCGTCTTCGTCCGGCAGCTCGCCGAGCGGGGCATCGCCGCCCTCGTGGTGGAGCTGGGGCCGCGGTTCAGCAAGCTGCCGTCGGCGATCGTGGACACCGCCCGCTCCAGCGGGCTGCCGCTGGTGCAGCTCCACCGGGAGGTGCCCTTCGTCTCGGTGACGGAGGAGATCCACACCGAGATCGTCAACGGGCACTACGCCCTGCTGCGCCGTGCCGACGAGGTCCACCGCCGCTGTACGGAGGTGCTCCTCGGGGGCGGTGGCATCCCGCAGGTGCTGGGGATCCTGGCCGAGTTCGCGGCCGGGCCGGTCTTTCTGGAGACCGCCGAGGGGGAGCTGCTGTACGCGGCCGGGCCGGGCACCGCGGACAGCGCGGCCGATCCGCTCCAGGTGTGGGAAGGGCTGCGGGGCTCCCGGGAGACCCGGCTCTCCCCGCCCGCGGGCACGGTCCTCGTCGACGTGCCCGGAGGTGGCCAGGGCGCCGCGTCGGTCCGGGCCAGACTGGTGCTGCCCCCGGTCGGCACTCCGCCGCACACGGTCCACCGGATGGCCGCGGAGCGGGCCGCCGGACTGCTCGCGGTGGTCCTGATGCAGGCCCGCCAGGAGGAGGAGCTGGCCGCCCGCGGCCGGGGGGACTTCCTCACCGACCTCGCGGAGGGCCGGATCGCGGCCGGGGACGCCCCCGCCCAGGCGAAGGTGCTCGGCTTCCGCCCCGGTTCGGGACCTCTGCTGCCGGTCGTCATGCGGCTCTCTCCCGGTGGCTGCACCTGGGCGCCGCTGGCCCACGCGCTCCAGGAGGAACTGTCCGCCGCCGGGGTGCCGGTGCTGCTCGGGGTGCGTCCCGTGGAGGGCCGGGTACCGCTGCTGGTGGGGCTGCGCGCCGAAGAGGAGCGGGAGACCGTCGCCGACCGGGTCGCGGCCGCGCTGCGCGCCGGGGTGGCCCGCGCCGGCGCGGACCGGGCCGGTGCCCGTCCGCCCGTGGTGGTCGTGGGCCGCGCGGGCGGCTGGAGCGCGGTCCCGGCGAGTCTGCGGCACGCCGCGGAGACGGCGACCGCCGCGCAGGGCCTGACCGGCCGGCCCTGGTACGACGCGCGCCGCCTCGATATCGAACTGCTGCTGTGGCGGCTGCGGGACGATCCCGATCTGGCGGCGTTCGTGGAACGGGCGCTCGGCCCGCTCCGGACGTACGACGCGACGGCCCGCCCGCCGCTGCTGCCCACGCTGGAGACGTACCTCTCGCACGCGGGCCGCAAGGCGGAGACCGCGCGCGAGCTGCATCTGAACCGCCAGACGCTGTACAACCGGCTGGCCCGGATCTCGGACCTGCTGGGCACGGACCTGGACGACCCGCAGTCGGTACTGACGCTGAGCCTGGCCCTGCGCGCCCGCCGCCACCTGCCCTGACGGGGGGTGGGGTGCGCCGTTGGTGGTTGGGGTTGCGTGTCCGGCCGCGGGCCGGTGGGGGCTGGTCGCGCAGTTCCTCGCGCCCCCAGGTGCGTGTCCTTGCCGCCCGTGCGGTGTGCGGGTTCTCTCGTGGTCGAGTCCCGTCGCTCCGTGGGGTAGGCGCGGGGCCCGACGCCGGAGGCGCGCCCGCGGGAAACGGGCACCCCGGGAACCCCGGCGCGAGGCCCCTCAGCGGGAGGCGACCCGGCGGAGCGGGGGGACCAGTTCGTCGTAGATGCTCAGGATCTGCGCGACCGTCTCGTCCTCCGTCTGCCACGTCGCCGCCTGCGCCCTGCCCGCCGCAGCCAGTTCGGCCCGGCGGCCGGGCGCGGCGAGCAGGCCGCGTACCGCTTCCGCCAGCGCGGCGGCATCGCCGTACGGGACGAGTTCCGCCGCGTCACCGACGAGTTCGGGCAGACCGCCGACGGCCGTGGCGACCAGCGGCACTCCGCGCCGCAGCGCTTCCTGGGCGAGGGCGGAGCGGGCCTCCCAGCGGCTGGGCAGAACGGCCACGTCGGCGGCGCACAGCAGATCGCCGATATCGTCCCGGTTCCCCAGCAGGCGCACCGGCAGCTCCTCGGTGTCGATGCGCCGCTGGAGGGCGGCCCGCTCGCGGCCCTCCCCCGCGATCAGCACCAGCGGCCCCGGCACGGGACCGCTCTCCCGCAGGCCGGCGGCCGCGTCGAGGAGGATTCCGTACCCCTGATGCGGTACGAGACTGCCCACCGACATCACCACGGGCCGTCCGACGGCGCCGAGTTCGGCCCGTGCCTTGTCGGGCGAGAGGGCTTCCGCCCCGGTGAGCGCCGTGGGCAGGGGTACGGCGACGGGTGCCAGCCGGGCGTCGCGGGCGCCCCGGCTGCGGGCCCGGTCGACGAGTTCGGAGCAGGTGCCGAGGACGACGGCCGCCGCCCGGGCGGCCCGGCGTTCCAGCAGGTTCACCGCACGGCCGCGGGCGCCGTCCGCCCGGACCCGGGTATGCCAGGTGACGACGAGCGGCACCCGCAGCCCGCCGAGCGCCATCGCGGCCCGGACCCCCGCGTGCAGCCCGTGCGCGTGCACCAGGTCCGCGCCGCGGCAGACCGCCCGGAGCGCGCCGACCGCGACGGGGTCGCTGCGCCGCGGGACGGGCGCGAAGTCGGCACCGGCACCGGGGAAGTCATAGGCGTGTGCCGGTCCCGCCGGGGCGCAGACGGTCACCCGCACGCCCCGCGCGACCAGCCCCGAGGCCAGTGACCGGACGTGCGTGCCGCTCCCCGCGCTGCCGCCGCCCAGCACCTGGACCGTACGCAACTGTGTCACCCGCCAAGGATGCCAGCCCGTACGGCCGTTACGGCAATGTGTGTGTACGGGGCCGCTACCACCGGGGCGGTACCTCACCCGCCCGGGTGAGTCTCCACGTCCCCGGCCGCATCCTCGTCCCGGGCAACCGCGGCGATCCGTTCCCCGTACACGGCTGCCGCGACGACGCCCGCCGCGTGCAGGACGAGTCCGGCACGCCCGTTGGCGGCCGTGATCGCGGTCCCGAGCGCGGCGCCCAGCGCATGCGCGCCGGTATCGCCGAGCATGGTCTCCTCGGTGAGGTCGGCGACCGCGACCGAGGCCGCCGCGCCCATCGCGGCGGCCGTGAGAGCCCCGGCGGGGCCGCCGCGGAGCAGTCCGGGCGCACCGGCGCCGAGGACCGTGAGCACGGCCCGGCCGGGGGCGACGTCGACCAGGTTGACCAGGTGTGCGGTGCCCGCGATCACCACTCCGGCGAGGATTCGGTCGACGGGACGCTCCTTGAGGAGCAGGCCCGCGGCCAGTCCGGCGGCCCCGATGCCGAGCAGTTTCACCCCGCCGCCGGTGAGTTCGCCGTTCCGCAGCGCACCGAGGTGGGCGCGGAAGCCGCGCCGGGGGTCGTCCGCGGCGGCGTGGTCGTCGAAGGCTCCGCAGGCGGCGGCCGCGAGGACCGTCACGGCGGTGACGCCACCGGTCCCGGCCGCGGCCCCGGCGGCGACGGCCGGCCCGGCGAAGAGGGTGACCGCCCGGCCCGCGCGGTTCTCCCGCCGGAAGCGGGCGCCGAGACCGCCGGGCGCGGCGGGGCCGCCGCGGCGCAGCGCCCCGTACACCCCGGCTCCGACCGCGAAGGCGGTCCCGAACGCCCGGGCCCTCACCCGTCGCTCCGGGCGGCCGCCAGCAGCTCTTCGGCGTGGGCGCGGGCGGTGCTGGAGTCCTCCTGGCCCGCGAGCATCCGGGACAGTTCGCGGACCCGGTCCTCGCCTTCCAGGACGGTCACGCCGCTGCGGGTGACGGTGCCGTCGTTGGTCTTCTCGACGAGGAGCTGGCGGTCGGCGAAGGCGGCCACCTGCGGCAGATGGGTGACCACGACGACCTGGGCCGAGCGGGCGAGTTTGGCGAGGCGCCGGCCGATCTCGACCGCGGCCTTTCCGCCGACGCCCGCGTCGACCTCGTCGAAGAGGTAGGTGGGGACGGGGTCCGTACCGGCGAAGACGACTTCGACGGCGAGCATCACCCGGGACAGTTCACCGCCGGACGCGCCCTTGGCGATCGGCCGCGGCGGGGCCCCGGGGTGCGGGGCGAGCAGCAGTTCGACCTCGTCGACGCCGTACGGCCCGTAGGCGACGGTCCGGCCGCCGATGTCGACGCCGTCCGGGTCGTCCTGCTGTCCGACGGCGAAGGAGACCCGGGCGTGCGGCATCGCCAGCGACGCCAGTTCCTCCGTGACGGCGGCGGCGAAGCGGGCCGCGGCCTCGGTACGGGCGTCGGTGAGCCGCCGGGCGAGCCCGGCCAGCTCGGTGCCGAGGGTGTCGCGTTCGGCGGTGAGTTCACCGATGCGGTCGTCGTCGCCGTCGAGTTCGGTGAGCCGGGCGGCGCCCTGTTCGGCCCAGGCGACGACGGCTGCGATGTCCTCGCCGTATTTGCGGGTGAGCGCGGTGAGCGCGGCCCGACGTTCCTCCACGGCCGCGAGCCGCAGCGGGTCGGCCTCCAGCCGGTCCGCGTATCCGGCGAGTTCCCCGGCGACGTCGGAGAGGAGGATGGAGATCTCGCCCATGCGCTCGGCGAGTGCGGCCAGGGCCGGGTCGTGGGAGCGTACGGCGTCCAGCGCCCGGCCCGCGCCCGCGACGAGGGTCGTGGCGTCGACGCCCTCCGGGTCCTCGGGGTGGCCCGCGAGCGCGGCGTGTGCGGCCGCGGCGGCGGAGGCCAGGGCCTCGGCGTGCCGGAGCCGTTCCGCTTCGGCGGCGAGTTCGGTGTCCTCGCCGGGGCGGGGTCCGGCGCCCGCGATCTCGTTCAGTCCGAACCGGAGGAGATCGGCTTCCTGGGCCCGCTCCCGGGCCCGGGTGGTCAGCTCGGCCAGTTCGGCGGTGAGCGCCCGCAGCCTGCGGTAGGCGGTGGTGTAGTCGGCGAGCGGCCCGGACACGGCGGTGCCCGCGTAGCGGTCGAGCGCCGCCCGCTGCCGGGCGGGCCGCAGCAGTCCCTGCTGGTCGGTCTGGCCGTGGACGGCGACGAGGTCGTCGGCGAGTTCCGACAGCAGTCCGACGGGTACGGACCGGCCGCCCAGGTGCGCCCGGGAACGGCCCTCCGCGGACACGGTCCGGCTGATCAGCAGGGTCCCGTCGTCCAGCTCGGCTCCCGCCTCCTCGGCGCGCCGGGCCGCGGAGACGTCCTTGCCGACGGCGATCCGCCCCTCGACGACGGCCGACTTCGCGCCGATGCGCACCAGCGCGGGGTCGGCCCGTCCGCCGAGCAGCAGCCCCAGGCTGGTGACGACCATGGTCTTGCCCGCTCCGGTCTCGCCGGTCACCGCGGTGAACCCGGGGGACAGCTCGACGACGGCGTCGTCGATGACCCCGAGGGACCGTATCCTCATCTCCTCCAACACGGACACGACCATACGAGGTTTCCCGGGCGGCGCGCGACGCGGACCCCGTGCCGATATCACCGTCATCACCTGGTACTACCGGGTCCGTACGCCCTTATGCTCCGCAGATGCCGGAAAACACTTCACCGGAACCGGTGATCGCCGCTTCGGGAGCGTCGGCGCGTCTCCACGGCCGCGGTCTGACATTCGTACACGGCCGGACGACCTGGCAGGTCCCGGCGACGGCGATCCTGACGGCGGAGACGGGCGGACCGGGTCCGCGTCCGGGCGTCACGATCCGCCTCCGGCCGGGCATATCCCTTCCGGAAGGAAGCTCTCCGCTTCTTTTTCTGCCGGCGCGGAACGCGCACGCCGCCGAGGCGTTCCGGGCCGCGGTGGCCGGGGCGGTGGCCGCCGCCCCGGTGGTGGACGCGGCGGAGATCCTGGTCACGGTGGTCGTACAGCCGTCGGGGCCGGAGCGGATCCGCCGGTCCGTCGACCGGACCCGGGTCCTGTGCGCCGCGGCCTGGCTGCTCTGGTTCTCGGTCGTCCTGACGGTGACCCTTCGGACGGAGAGCCCCTGGGCGACCGCCGTCCTCTCCTTCCAGTCCCTCTGGACCGCCCCGCTGGGCTGCCGGGTCTTCTTCACGGGGATACCGGCCCGCAGCCGTCCCCGCCGCACCCGCTCCCTGCGGCGGCTGCGGCGCCGCGGCATCACGGTCGGGGGCCGGATCAGCGGCTACCGCGCGGTCCGCTTCGACGCCCAGTACTTCCCCCTGCTCGACTTCACGACGGCCGACGGGCAGGAGTTCCAGGGCGTCGTGTCCCTCCGGACCGTGTGGGAGAAGGAGCGGCTCCCCGGGTCCACCCTCGTCGTCTACGACCCGGAAGAGCCCGCTCTCGCCTCGGTCACCGGCCCCCAGGAGTCCTTCGCGACCTTCGCCGTCGTGCTCGGGCTGGTCGTGCTGGCGGCGTCCGTCGGGATGCTGGTGGGCGGCACAGCCGTCGGAGGCTGACCCCCATTTCGCTCTACTGCGCCGGCGGCGCCCCCCGCCATCCCGCCACCGGCAGGGCGAACTTCGCCACCAGCCGGTCCGTGAACGACGCGTGGTGCAGCCGCGCCAGCCGTACCGGAACGGCTCCCCTGCGGACCTCCACCCTCGCCCCCGGCGGCAGCTCCACCGTGCGGCGCCCGTCGCACCAGAGCACCCCGTGCGGGGTGTGCTCCTGCACCTCGACCGCGAGCACCGAGGTCGGCGAGGTGACCAGCGGCTTGGCGAACAGGGCGTGGGCACTGATCGGCACCATCAGCAGCGCCTCCACCTCCGGCCATACCACCGGGCCGCCGGCCGAGAAGGCGTAGGCGGTGGAGCCGGTGGGCGTGGCGCAGACGATGCCGTCGCAGCCGAAGGCGGTCACCGGGCGGCCGTCGATCTCCAGGACGACCTCCAGCATCCGGTCCGGCGACACCTTCTGAACGGCGGCTTCGTTGAGCGCCCAGTCCCGGTGCACCACATCGCCGTTGCGGTGCACCACCACGTCGATGGTCATCCGCTCCTCGACCTCGTAGGCCCGGTCGACGACCCGGTTGACGACCCGGTCGAGATCGTCGCGCTCGGCCTCGGCGAGGAAGCCGACCCGCCCCAGATTGACCCCGAGCATCGGCACTCCGGAGGCGCGCGCGAACTCGGCGCCGCGCAGCAGGGTGCCGTCACCGCCGAGGACGACGATCAGTTCGCAGCCGTCGAGGGCACAGGGCGTGGCCTCGGGCACGGTCTCGACGGCCGCGGGCAACGGCAGGTCCGCCGCCTCGGCCTCCAGCACCCGGACCCGCAGTCCGCTGCGGAGCAGGCCCTGGACGACGAGTTCGGCGCTGCGGACGGCGGCCTTCCGTCCGGTGTGCGCCAGGAGGAAGACGGTCCGTTCGCCCGGTGCGGCCGGTCCTGCCGCATCCGCCGTGGCCGTCCCTGCCGCGGTCGTTGTGGTCGTCCCTGCTGTGGTCGTCCCTGTTGTGGTCAACGAGGTCCCTCCGCCACTGCTCGTTCGACGTCCGCCGGATCCAGCTCGGGCGCCCCGGCCCGCAGCCAGAGGAAGTACTCGACGTTCCCTGAGGGTCCGGGCAGCGGGCTGGCGGTGACGCCCAGCACGCCCAGTCCGAGGGCCGCGGCCTGTGCCGCCACGGTCCGCACGGCCTCCTTGCGCAGTTCGGTGCTGCGGACGACACCGCCGCTGCCGAGCCGCTCCTTGCCCACCTCGAACTGCGGTTTGACCATCAGCACCAGATCGGCGTCCGGCACGGTGCAGCGGACCAGCGCGGGCAGCACCAGTCCGAGGGGGATGAACGACAGATCTCCCACCACCAGGTCGACGCGTTCGCCGCCGAGGGTTTCGGGCGTCAGTTCGCGGACGTTGGTGCGGTCCTTGACGGTGACCCGGTCGTCGCACTGGAGCGACCAGGCGAGCTGCCCGTAGCCGACGTCGACGGCGAAGACCCGGGCGGCGCCCGCGCGCAGCAGGACATCGGTGAAACCACCGGTCGAGGCTCCGGCGTCGAGGGCCCGCCGGCCCGCCACGACCAGGCCGAGGGGGACGAATGCGGCCAGCGCGCCCGCGAGCTTGTGGCCCCCGCGGGAGACGTAGTCGGGATCGTCGTCGTCGGCGGTCACCACGATCGCGGCGCTGGTCTCGACCTGGGTGGCGGCTTTGGTCGCGGTGGCGCCGCCGACGGTGACCCGGCCTGCGGCGATCAGCTGGCTCGCATGCTCGCGCGAGCGCGCGAGGTTGCGGCGTACCAGCTCTGCGTCGAGACGGCGACGGGCGGCTCCTGCCACGTTCGGTTCAGCTCCTGTGGTCGTGCGGTACGGGGTGCGGAGGGCGGTGCGCGGTGCGGTCGGGCGCGTCGAGCGCGCCCAGCACCGTACGCAGACCCTCGTGTACATCCTCGTACACGTCCAGGTGTCCGTCGGCCGTGAGGTGGTCGGCGTCCGCGAGCCGGTCGAGTACGGCGTCGACGGCGGCGTCCCCGGTCGGCTCCCGGACCACGCCCAGCGGCGCGGGCGCGGCCGGTTCGTACACGGCAGGACCCGCCTCCCCGTCCGGTTCGCCGGGCCTGCCGGATTCGTCCGCCGCCGGGTCTGCCGCCGGGTCGGGGGCGGGGGGTCCTCCCGGGACAGGGAGGCCGGGGGTCACGTCGTTCATGCCCCGACGCTACCCCGAAGGACTGGGGTACGGTCGATCACGATGGCGACGAAGGAAGAGTGCCGCGAGGCGCTCGGCAGACTCAGTGACAATCTCGCGCGGGCGGACGGCGACGTCCGCGGCGCGACCGCGCTCGACCGCTCCATGAGCTGTCATATCCGGGACCTGGACGTGACGTTCACCGGCCGGCTGCGGCAGGGCGTGATCGACGTCGCGGACGACCACCCGGGACCGCCGCGCGAGAAGGCGGAGATCCGGCTGGCGATGACCGGCGACGATCTTGTGGCGATGGTCGACGGCGAGCTGAACTTCGGGAAGGCATGGGCGTCGGGCCGGGTGAAGCTGGAGGCCGGCTTCCGCGATCTGATGCGGCTGCGCTCCCTCCTCTGACCCGGCGCCCCGCACGCGCCCGGGGCCCTACGGCGTCTTCGCCGGCTCCCCGCGGCCCCCGGGCACCGCCGCGGCGCGCCGCCGGGCCACCGGCACCACCAGCGGCGTCCCCGACTCGGGGTCGTCGATGACCCGGCTCCGTACCCCGAACACCTCCTCCACCAGTTCGGCCGTCACCACCTCCGACGGCGGCCCCTCGGCGACGACCCGCCCGTCGCGCAGGGCCACGAGATGGGTCGCGTACCGGGCTGCCTGGTTGAGGTCGTGCAGGACCGCGACCAGGGTCCGCCCCTGGTTTTCGTGGAGTTCGGCACAGAGGTCCAGCACTTCGAGCTGGTGCTGGATGTCGAGGAAGGTGGTGGGCTCGTCGAGCAGGAGCAGCGGGGTCTGCTGGGCCAGTGCCATCGCGATCCACACCCGCTGGCGCTGTCCGCCGGACAGTTCGTCGACATAGCGTTCGGCGAGTTCGAGGACCCCGGTGGCCGCCATCGACTCCCGGACGATCCGCTCGTCCTCGGGCGACCACTGCCGCAGCAGCCCCTGGTGCGGATAACGGCCACGGGCGACCAGATCCGCGACGGTGATCCCGTCGGGCGCGATCGACGTCTGCGGGAGCAGCCCGAGGGTCCGTGCCACCTTCTTCGCCGGCAGCGCATGGATGACCTGCCCGTCCAGCAGCACCCGGCCCTCGGTGGGCTTCAGCATCCGCGAAAGGGCCCGCAGCAGGGTGGACTTGCCGCAGGCGTTGGGGCCGACGATCACCGTGAAGGAATGGTCGGGGACGGCCACCGTCAGCCCCTCGGCGATCACCCGCCGGTCGTAGCCGAGCGTGACCGATTCCGCGGTGAGTCGCTGCATGGGGTCGTACTCCTGCGCTCGCGTGCGAAGGCTCCGGCGGCCGGCCCCGGACCCATTCCGGGCACACCACCGCCGACGCCGGGATACCGACGAAAAGGTTAGGTTAGCCTACCCTCGCAACTACTGGTCTTGTGTGCGTACCCGCGGTGCCGGTCACCACCCCAGCGCGGCCAGTGCCTGGCCGGCCGCGGCCGTGCAGACCCCTTCGCCCGCGTCCGTCCAGGCCGCCGCGGCCAGTGCCCGCAACCCGTCCAGGGGCTGCCCCTCGCCGTCGACGACCAGTGCCCCGTCCCGTACGGTAGCGGTCCAGCCGCCGCAGCCGAACCCGGCCGCCGCGTCCCCGGCGACCTCCGGCTGACCGGTCAGCAGACCCCGCAGATCGGCGTCCACATAGGTCGGCCGGTGCCGCGGCTCCGCCGCCAGGAGCTGCGCCGGATCCGTGACGCCGGTCAGTACCAGCAGCGAGTCGACGCCCCCGTTGAACGCGCCCTCGATATCGGTGTCCAGCCGGTCGCCCACCACCAGCGGCCGGCGCGCCCCGGTCCGCAGCACCGTCTCCCGGTGCATCGGCGGCAGCGGTTTGCCCGCGACCTCCGGCTCGGCGCCGGTGGCGATCCGGACCACCTCCACCGCCGCCCCGTTGCCCGGCCCGATACCCCGGGCGCCCGGAATCGTCAGATCGGTGTTGGAGGCGAACCACGGCACTCCGCGCCGGATCGCGTACGACGCCTCCGCGAACCGCCCCCACGGCAGTTCGGGCCCGCCGTATCCCTGGGCGACGGCCGCCGGATCGTCGTCCGCCGATTCGACGGGTACCAGCCCGCGCTCCCGCAGGGCGAGCCGCAGCCCCTCCCCGCCGATCACCAGGACCCGCGCTCCCGCGGGCACCCGCTCCGCGATCAGCCGCGCCACGGCCTGCGCCGAGGTGACGACTTCACCGGCGGTCGCGGGCACGCCCAGCTCGGTCAGATGCCGGGCCACCGCGTCCGGCGGGCGGAGTGCGTTGTTGGTGACGTACGCCAGCCTCATCCCGGCGTCCCGGGCCGCCAGCAGCGACGGCACAGCGTGCACAACGGCCTCCCCGCCCGCGTACACGACCCCGTCCAGGTCGAGCAGGGCGGTGTCGTACGCCGTGCACAGCGCCTCCCCACTGCCGTCCGGCCGGTTCCTGACCCGCAGCCCACTCATCCGTCAACACTCCTCACACCCGCGGTCACTCCCCCGATCATCGCGTATGCCCGGCCGCGCTTACGATGCACGGATGAACAGCGAAGGTCCCGCGGCCACCGACGGCCTGCGTCTGCTCCCCTTCCGCGGGCTGCGCTACGTCCCCGAACGGGTCGGCTCCCTCGCCGCCGTCACCTCCCCGCCGTACGACGTCGTGGTCAGGCCCGATGGGCTCGACTATCTGGAATCGTCAGATCCGCACAACATCGTCCGGCTGATCCTGCCCCAGGCGCCGACCCCCGGGGACCGCCACCGCCAGGCCGCCGACACCCTGGCCCGCTGGCTGGCCGACGGCGTACTGGCGGCCGATCCCGAACCCGCGCTGTACGTATACGAGCAGCAGCACGGCGATCTGCTCCAACGGGGTCTGATCGGCGCCCTCGCGCTCTCCGAACCCGCCGAGGGAATCGTCCTGCCGCACGAGGACGTCATGCCCGACATCGTTGCCGACCGGGCCGCCCTGATGCGTACCACCGACGCCAACCTCGAACCGCTGCTGTTCACCTACCGCGGCGACAGGGGGGCGACCGGCGCGACGGCCGTCGTCGAGCAGACCGTCCTGCGGCCCCCGCTGCTCGCCACGACCACCGAGGACGGCTTCAGCCACCGGCTGTGGGCGCTGACCGATCCGGTGGAACTCGCGGCGGTGGCAAAGGATCTGGCAGACCGTCAGGCACTGATCGCCGACGGGCACCACCGCTGGTCCACCTATCTGCGGCTGCGGGCCGAACATCCGGATCCGGGCCCCTGGAGCTACGGTCTGGTCCTCCTCGTGGACACGGCCCGCTATCCGCTGCGGGTCCGGGCGATCCACCGGCTGATCCACCGGCTTCCGCTGCCGCGGGCCCTCGCCGCGCTCGACGGTTCGTTCCGGGTACGCCGGCTGGATCTGCCGCTGCCGGAGGCGCTCGACGCCCTCGCGGAGGCCACGGCCGACGGCAATGCCTTCCTGCTCGCCGGTGACGGCTCCTTCCATCTGGCCGACCGGCCCGACCCTGCGCTCATCGCCCGGACGGTCCGCGCCGACCGTCCGGAGGCCTGGCGGGGGCTGGACGCGACCGTGCTGCACGCGACGGTGCTGGAGGCGTTGTGGCGGATCCCGGATTCGCCGGACGAGATCGGCTATATCCACGACGCGGCGGCGGCCGTGGAGCAGGCAGAACGCCACGGCGGTACGGCGGTGCTGCTGCATCCGGTGCGGGAGGAGATTGTCCGCGAACTGGCCCGCCAGGGAGTGACGATGCCGCGTAAGTCGACGTCCTTCGGCCCGAAGCCGGCGACCGGACTGGTGCTGCGGAGCCTGGCGCTGGAGTAGTCCGGGTACGGCGAAAGGGCGGCCCCTCGGTGAGGGACCGCCCTTTTCCGTCTGTTATGCGCTGACGCTACGCGTCCCGGTCCTTGCCCGTCTCGGCGTCGGCGCCGGCGCCGGTGTCCGTGTCGGTGTCGGTGGAGGCTTCGGCACCTTCGTCGGCGGCGTCGGCGTCGGCACTGTCATCGGCGTCGACACCGTCGTCGGTGTCGACGTCGGTGTCGTCGTCGAGGTCCATGGCGTCGACGAACTCCACGCCGTCCATCTCGGCAAGCCGGTCGGAGGCGTCGGTCGTACCGTCCTTGTCGGCCTCGACCGCCTTGGCGAACCACTCACGTGCCTCGTCCTCGCGCCCGGCGGCCAGCAGCGCGTCGGCGTAGGCGTACCGGAGCCGCGCGGTCCACGGCTGGATGGAGGTGGAGGCCAGCTCCGGGCTCTGGAGCGTGACGATGGCGGCGTCCAACTGCCCCATGTCCCGCCGGGCACCGGCGGCCACCAGCCGCATCTCGACCTGACCGGCCTTGTCCAGCTTGAGCACCTCGGGCTCGCCTGCCATCGCCAGCGTCCGCTCGGGCCGGCCGAGGCCGCGCTCGCAGTCGGCCATCACGGGCCACAGCTCGACACCACCGGTCATCCGACGCGCGGCCCGGAACTCGGCCAGTGCCTCCGAGTACCGCTGGGTCGCGTACGCGGCGAACCCGGCGGCTTCGCGGACCGCGGCGACCCGGGAGGCCAGCCGCAGCGCGACCCGGGAGTAGCCGTACGCCTCCTCCGGCTCCTCGTCGATCAGCTTGGCGACCATCACGAGGTTACGGGCGACATCTTCGGCGAGGCCCTTCGGCAGGCTCTGCAGCTCCTGCCGTACGTCCTGGTCGATCTCGTCACCGGTGACGTCGTCCGGGATCGGCAGCCGCTTGACGGGCTCGCGCTCGGGCCGGTCGCCGTCACGGTCGTCACGGCGGAAGCCGCCGGACCTGTCGTCACGACGCCCGTAGCCACCGCCGCCGGGACGTCCACCGCGGTCGCGGTCACGGTCACCGGGCCGTCCGCCGGGGCGACCGCCGCGGAATCCACCGCGGTCGTCGTCGCGACGGAAGGACGGACGGTCGTCACGACGGTCGTCGCGACGGAACCCGCCGCTGCGCTCGCCACCACGGCTGTCGTCACGACGGAAGCCACCGGAGCGTTCCCCCCCGCGGTTGTCGTCGCGGCGGAAGCCGCCGGGACGGTCATCGCGCCGGTCATCGCGGCGGGGGCCCCGGTCGTCGTCACGACGGAACGCCGGACGATCATCACGCCGGTCATCACGACGGTCGTCGCGACGGAACCCGCCGGGGCGGTCGCCGCCACGGCTGTCGTCACGACGCGGACCACGGTCGCGGTCGCGGTCACCGCCGCGGTACCCACCAGTGCGCTCGCCACCGCGATTGTCGTCACGACGGAAGCCACCGGAACGATCGTCACGACGGTCATCGCGGCGGAACCCGCCGCTGCGCTCGCCACCACGGCTGTCGTCACGACGGAAGCCACCGGGACGGTCATCGCGGCGATCGTCACGACGCGGACCCCGGTCATCATCACGACGGAACGCGGGACGATCATCACGCCGCTCGTAAGAACGGTATCCACCGCGATCGCCGCGGTTGTCGTCGCGGCGGAAGCCGCCGGGACGGTCATCGCGCCGGTCATCGCGGCGGGGGCCCCGGTCGTCGTCACGACGGAACGCCGGACGATCATCACGCCGGTCATCACGACGGTCGTCGCGACGGAACCCGCCGGGGCGGTCGCCGCCACGGCTGTCGTCACGACGCGGACCACGGTCGCGGTCGCGGTCACCACCGCGGTACCCACCAGTGCGCTCGCCACCGCGATTGTCGTCACGACGGAAGCCACCGGAACGATCATCACGACGGTCATCGCGGCGGTCGTCACGACGCGGGCCCCGGTCGTCGTCACGCCGGAACGCGGGACGATCATCACGCCGCTCGTCACGGCGGTCGTCACGTCGTCCATAGCCACCGCCCGAAGGCCGGCCGCCCCGGTCGTCCCGGGGTCCGCGGTATCCGCCACGGTCACGGTCACCGTCACGCCGCGGACCACGGTCGTCACGACTACCACGGAATCCGCCCCGGTCGCTGCCGTCTCGACGGCGCGGGTCGCGCTCCGGACGGTCGTCGGGAGAGTTGGTGGACATCGACGTGACTCCTGTCTTCGGGTACTGCGGCCATTCTCGCGCACCCCGAGGGGGTGCGCTCTACGACGGAAAAGCAAAAAGGCCCTGGGCCCAGCGTTGAACGCTGGACCCAGGGCCCTGAAAGATTGTTCGGCGGCGTCCTACTCTCCCACAGGGTCCCCCCTGCAGTACCATCGGCGCTGAAAGGCTTAGCTTCCGGGTTCGGAATGTAACCGGGCG